>JBBSEU010000052.1:0-23476 GCA_038239365.1 Aggregatilineales bacterium | reverse complement strand
ATCCATTGGTATAATTCTTCTAGACTCATCGTTTTCTCTCTTCTTGGTCGTTGCGAGATTTCGATGAGCCTATACTTTTTCGGCCCTCTCTCCAAAACTGTCGGTGCGTGAACCCGAGGGAGAGGGGCTTAACACCTGCTACATCGTTGTTTCGGACTGCTTGTCATTCCCTTGTCGATCATATTCATCGACGATCTTCTGAGCCGATTCGCGTTCTGCTGCGTTTTGCGAAGGTGTATCCAATTTACGTTTGGCATCCAGATACATTTCAAGCGTGATGCGCTCCTGCCAATCACGCTGTTTGACGTGCCGTTTGGTAGCCAGATCATCACGCTCGTGATCGGTGATATGGGCATCATCCAATTCGTGATCGGTAAGGCCGCCAGTCTTTTCCAGCTTTTCATCTTTTTTGTTGAAGCGTTCAGTCATGGTTTTATCTCCTGTTGACGCCGCTGATAGCAAAAACAGGGACTCACGCCTCGAATTTATAATTTCCACGTAATTTTGTTACCCCTTCAAACGTTCTTAAGATAGAATTAAGCGAATCGAATGAGCTTACCCACGTTCCGCCCTTCGGTTTTTCCTCTGGGCGGTGGTCTTGTCAGTAAAAATTCCTAACTTTTTGGAGGCTTCAACCATGCCTGTCATCAGAACCCGTAATCGCTTCGGGGCGCGCGCCACCTTCGACACAGGGAACGGCACAACCGCCTACTATTATCGTCTCAGACGGCTTGAGGAATCGGGCGTTGTCTCATCATTGAGCAAACTCCCCTTTTCGATCCGAATCTTATTGGAATCCGTTCTGCGCGAAGCCAATGGCTACGAAATCACCGATGATGATGTGACCAATCTTGCCAAATGGGACGCCAAAAAAACTTCTGACCGCGAACTACCCTTCAAGCCCGCGCGCGTGATTTTGCAGGACTTTACGGGCGTCGCGTGCGTGGTCGATTTGGCGGCGATGCGCGGCGCGATGCAGCGGCTCGGCGGCGATCCAAAGCGTATCAACCCCGAAATCCCGGTAGACCTGGTGATTGATCATTCGGTACAGGTTGATCAGTACGGGACAGCGAACGCGCTGCAATTCAATATCGACATGGAGTTTGAGCGCAACCGCGAACGCTACGAATTTCTGCGCTGGGGTCAGGATGCGTTCCAGAATTTCCGCGTCGTGCCGCCGTCAGTGGGTATCGTGCATCAGGTCAACCTGGAATATCTGGCAAAGGGTGCGCTCACCCGCCCCGAAGAAGATTCTGTCGTGGCCTTTCCCGATTCGTTGGTTGGCACCGACTCGCACACAACCATGATCAACGGTTTAGGCGTCGTAGGTTGGGGCGTCGGCGGCATCGAAGCCGAAGCGGTCATGCTCGGCCAGCCGATCTACATGGTCACGCCGGAAGTGATCGGCTTCAAGGTGACGGGGCAACTACGTGACGGCTCAACAGCTACCGATCTGGCCTTGACCGTCACCCAGATGCTCCGTGCGCGCGGCGTGGTCGATAAGTTTGTCGAGTTCTACGGCGTTGGTCTGAGCAATATGCTGCTGCCGGATCGGGCGACAATTGCCAACATGGCACCTGAATACGGTGCGACGATGGGCTACTTCCCGGTAGACGAGGAGACGCTCCGCTATTTGCGCGCCACTGGCCGCACCAAAGAAGAAGTGAGCCTGGTAGAACGGTATTTCAAGGAGCAGGGGCTTTTCCGCACGGATAACACGCCCGATCCCGAATACACCGCCGTCCTGGAACTTGACCTGGGTTCGATTGAGCCAAGTTTGGCCGGGCCAAAACGTCCACAGGATCGTGTGCGCCTGTCCGATATGAAGAAGTCATTTCAGGCGGCGCTGCGTGCCCAGACCAACAATCGCGGCTTTGCACTCGAAGGTGAACAGCTTGAGCGCAAGGGCGAAGTCAAACTCGAAAATGGCGAAACGACATCTATCACACACGGCGCGGTAGTCATCGCGGCCATTACAAGCTGCACCAACACCTCGAATCCGTCGGTCATGCTGGGTGCGGGCTTGCTGGCAAAGAAGGCCGTCGAACGTGGTTTAACCGTGCCGCCTTATGTCAAGACGAGCCTTGCACCCGGTTCGCGCGTCGTGACTGAATACCTGAAAACGGCAGGCTTGCTGGAGTCGCTGGAAACGTTGGGCTTTGATGTGGTTGGTTACGGCTGCACCACCTGCATCGGCAACAGCGGCCCGATCCCCACTAATGTGGCCGAAGCCGTCACCGAAGGCGATCTGGTCGCAACCGCTGTTTTGAGCGGCAACCGCAACTTTGAAGGCCGCATCAATCCGCTGGTCAAGGCGAATTATCTGGCCTCACCGCCGATGGTGGTGGCCTATGCCATCGCCGGGACAACGGATATTGATCTGGCAAACGATCCGATTGGCTGCGATCAAAATGGGCAGGACGTTTACCTCAAGGATATTTGGCCGACTCAGCAGGAAATCATGGAGGTGATGGGTCATGCCGTGACGCCCGAAACCTTTATGCGCCTGTATAACAATGTGGGCGCATCTAACCCACAGTGGAATCAAATTCCGGTAGGCGGCAGCAGCGAATTGTACAGTTGGAATCCCGACTCGACTTACATTCAGGAGCCGCCCTTCTTCGAGAATCTGGATCAAGTGACGGGGCTGCATGATGTAACGGGCGCGCGAGTGCTGGCACTGCTTGGCGACTCGATCACGACGGATCACATTTCGCCAGCGGGCAGCATCGCAACGGATAGTCCGGCGGGGCGCTTCCTGGTCGAACATGGCGTGCAGAAGCGCGATTTCAACACCTATGGCACACGGCGCGGCAATGACCGGATCATGCTGCGCGGCACGTTTGCCAACATCCGCATCAAGAATCAGATGGTGCAGGGTGTTGAAGGCGGCGTGACCCGTTATCTGCCGACGGGCGAAATCCTCTCGATTTTCGACGCGGCCATGAAGTACAAAACGGATGGAACGCCGCTGGTGGTGATTGCGGGCAAGGAATATGGCACTGGCAGCAGTCGTGACTGGGCAGCAAAGGGTACGGCTTTGCTGGGCGTGCGGGCTGTGCTGGCTGAAAGTTTTGAGCGCATTCATCGCAGCAACTTGCTGATGATGGGCGTCCTGCCACTGCAATTCAAGGACGGCAACAACGCGCATCTGCTCAACCTGACGGGTGAGGAGACGATCAACATTGAAGGCATCCATGATAACGTGCTGCCCAAGCAGGATGTGACGGTGCGTGCCGAACGTCCCGATGGCACCTCGTTCAGCTTCCCAATGACGCTTCGTCTGGATACGCCAGTTGAGGTAGACTACTATCGGAACGGTGGCATTTTGCAAACCGTGATGCGCGGCCTGCTCGAAGAAGGCAAGGCGGCGCAGAAGCAGTAACATGCAGACATTTTACGCCTGGGAATTTATTCCCAGGCGTTGTGGCGGATTAGTATAAGGTGGGTTAATGACGGACACGCTCCCAGAACAATCGGTGAACATCCAACAAGCGCCCAATCTCTACGATCCGGCGTTATATATCAACCGCGAACTGAGTTGGATCGAGTTCAACCGTCGCTGCCTGAATCAGGCGCTTGATCCCGATCTGCCGCTGCTTGAACGAGTCCGCTTTTTATCTATTTTTAGTAACAACCTTGATGAATTTTTCATGGTGCGGATGTCTGGCCTCAAAGATCAGGTGGCCGCCGGGGTCGTTGATACGCCCGCCGATGGCCTGACACCGCAGCAGCAAATCGAGTTTATCCGGGCAAGCGCACTGCCCATGATGATCGAACAACGCCGCTGCTTCCATGAAGAATTGGTGCCTCGACTGGCCGAAAGCGGCGTCGATGTGCTGAGTTACGAACAGCTTTCAACGTCTGACAAAGCCGCGCTGCGTGCCTATTTTGAAATCGAAGTATTCCCGGTGCTGACGCCACTGGCGGTCGATCCAGGCCGTCCGTTCCCCTATATTTCAAACCTGAGCCTGAGTCTGGCGATCACGATGGAAGATGAAGGCGGCGATGGAACGGAACGCTTTGCCCGCGTCAAAGTGCCCGGCGTCCTGTCGCGGATTGTAGCTGTGCATGAAGTCGTCCGCCGCTATGGTCAGGAGATGAACCCGGATCGGCTGCGCTTTATTTTTTTGGAAGATTTGATCGGCGCACATCTCGATTTGCTCTTTCCGGGTATGAAGATTTTAGCGACGAGCGTGTTTCGCATCACGCGCGATACGGACATCGACATCACCGAAGAAGAAGCGTCTGATTTGCTGGAAACGATTGAAGAAGGCGTTCGGCAGAGGCGTTTTGGGCAGGTTGTCCGCATGACGGTTGTCGATACCATGCCGCAGGCGATCCGCGAACTGCTGACCGAGAATCTACAGCTTCAACCAGAAGATGTATATGTGGTTCGCGGCCCGCTGGGCATGAACGACTTGAGCGGACTGGTCAGCGCGGTAGATGTACCGGGTCTCAAATTCCCAACGTACATCGCTCAGCGTCCATCGGCGCTACCCATTGACGAAGATATTTTCGCGTCCATTCGGCGCGGCGATGTGCTGCTGCATCACCCATACGACTCGTTTTTGCCGACGGTAGAATTTTTTGAGCAGGCGGCAGACGATCCGCAAGTATTGGCGATCAAGACGACGCTGTACCGCACCGGGCAAAACTCTCCGATTGTTCAGGCGCTGCTCAAAGCACAGGAAAAAAACAAGCAAGTCGCGGTGCTGGTCGAACTCAAGGCGCGTTTCGATGAAGAAAACAACATTAGTTGGGCGCGCGCGTTGGAAGGCCAGGGCGTTCACGTCGTCTACGGCCTGATGGGACTCAAGACGCACTCCAAAATTTCGCTGGTGGTGCGCCGCGAAGCTGACGGTGTACGCCGTTACGTTCACCTGAGTACGGGCAACTATAACTCCCTGACCTCCCGTATTTACACCGATATTTGCCTGTTCACCAGTCGAGAAGACATTGCCGCCGACGCCACCGAACTCTTTAACCGCCTGACCGGATACGCGCATCACACTCAGTATCGCAAGCTGCTGGTTGCGCCCGAACACCTGCGCCCACAGATGGCGGCACTGATCGAACGTGAGATCGGTCATGCGCGCGCTGGTCGGCCTGCTCGAATGATCCTGAAGATGAACTCACTGGTTGACCCGCGCATGATTCGCCTGCTGTACGAGGCGTCAATGGCGGGCGTGCGCGTTGATCTCCTGGTACGCGGTATTTGCTGTTTGCGTCCTGGTTTGCCCGGCATCAGTGAGAATATCCGCGTCACCTGCCTGATCGGGCGCTTTCTGGAACATGGCCGCATTTTCTATTTTGGCAACAACGGTAACAACGAAGTCTATGCCGGGAGTGCCGATCTGATGCCGCGCAACCTGGATCATCGTGTCGAGACGATCTTCCCCGTCGAGTCACCGGCGCTCAAAGCGCGCATCATCGACGAAATTCTGGGGATCGAAATGGCCGATAACGTCAAGGCCGAACGTCTCTTGCCAGACGGTAAATATCAACCTGTACGCCCCGCGTCGGGCGAAGCGCCACTGAGCGCGCAGCGTTGGTTCATGGAACACAGCCGCGATCACTAAGACAAGGTATCAGCAGTCAGGTATCAGCGATCAGCCAGTCGATAATAGGTCAAGGTTGCAGATGTTCAACGCCCGTTGTGGTGAGCCAGACAGCGGGCAGTTGATGATCATCAAAGCGAATTCCCAAGGCGTGACCCGTGAAGCCGAATAAAGTGTATTGCCCGTTAGAAAGTTCTTTATCGGGTACCAGCGCCTGCGTTTGACTGTAAATATACGTGTCTGGTTGAATGGTCTGAAAATAGTAGATGTGTTCGGCGCTTTTCAAAATAGAAAGCCCCTCTTTTTCATCGGTGATCGTGTACAGTGCAATGGGTTCCGGCGGCGTCTTTGCACCGGGCATCAGAATCCAGATCGCAGCGGCGGTGCCATTTCGCAGGATATAGGCGTCGTGAATGCTATCCGGGGCAGCCACCACGACGAAACTTTCGTGCGGGGGCGATTTTGCTATATCGTCCATGATGTTTTTTACGACACGGCTGGCCGTCGCCCAATTCGCGTTGACACCGTACAAAGTCACGGCCAGGAACAGGATCGCCGCGCCCGATAAAACGGCGACGATCTGGCGGGAGCGCGCCATTTGCCCGATGATCAAGGCCACGAACAGCGCCGCAAACGCCGATGGCAGATAGATGAATCGTTCGCCCTCAGTCGGATGATCGATCAGCGGTGTATCGATCAATGCCAGCACCGGCAACAGCGTGATCGCAAAGCCACCCAGCCCGAAAATAATCAGCCAGATCGTTTGCCGCTGTCGCCAGATGACAAACGCACTCCCCACGATTAAGGTGCTGAGCGCCATGACTCCGGCCAGATCACCAAGCTGCTCCGCATTTAGCCCGGTCAGCCAGTATTGAGTTGGGATGAAGCCACGCACGAAACTGAGCGCCATCCCACCGAACAGCGTTCCAGTACGTATCTCAAGGTGGCGACTGCCGTAGCCGCCGATCAACTCACCGACGACGTAATAGCGGAGCGCCGCATAAAACGGCAGTACAGCCAGGAACGCCAGTGTTGGCGCAACATGACGGACTAAACCCTTCAGACTGCGTTCCGGGCGGCTTAACCAGTGACACATCTCGATCAGACCGATCAGCGCCGGATAGGTGAGCGGCGACTCCTTTGCCAGCAGCGCCAACACAAACAGGGCAACCGATGTGATCAGCACAGGCACGCCGCCCCGCACGCGAAAACGCAAATATACCCACAACGAAAGCATCAAAAAGAACGTGGCGATAACATCCGTTCGCCCCGAAATCCAGGAGACGGCTTCACTGTGGGCGGGCATTGCCAGAAACAACAAACCAGCACATAACGCAATACCACGTTCTTTGAGTTTGTCCAGATCGAAATAATGGATGAACAAATCAACCGCTTGAAACAACCCGTATGCGCCCAATGAGTGCAGCACGACGTTGGTCAGGTGAAAGCCCGTCGCGTTCAGATGCCAGAGTTGATAATCCGTATAAAAGGAGACGGAAATGAGCGGTCTCAGAAACTGGGAGATCGGCTTGCTCCACGCGCCAAACGGCCCGTATGCAATGGCGTGGTACAGCAGATTAAAATCATCAGAGGCGAAAAAACCGTTGAGGATCGTCGCATAAAATATCAGACCACTCACGACGAATAGAAGTGGCATTAAAACCTGGCGAAGGCGGGAGTCGCGCATGGAGCATCCTGTGTGAACCTATCGCCAAGTATACAGCACGGATGCCGTCCCGGACTCCCCCTCTCTGCTTGCGGAGAGGGGTCGGGGGTGAGGCAAATAACGCTTAGAACTGGCTCCACAGGAACTGGTTCTGAACTTCGTGATGGAACATGATCTCGGAGACCTTGATCTGCGAACCCAGCCGGCGTGGGCAGCGATCCGCCGACATGGTCTTGACGGCGACGTACTTTTCCTGCACTTCGGGGGTGTACAGATCCGCCGCGTACCTGCTCGACTCGAACATTTCAATTGCGTCATAGATGTTATCGGGCAGCATCGGGATCGTGCGGCTCGGCTTCTTCTGGGAAGTCGGGCCTTCCAGCCCGGTCTTGAAGAATGTGTAGAGCGCCATGTATGGATTGGCGTCCGGCGCAATCGAACGAACTTCGATGCGTGCCGACTTGGAGTTGCCAATCGGGATACGCACCATCGAACCACGATCAATGGCCGAGGCTTTGATCTGATTAGGCGCTTCAAAGTGTGGGTCAAGGCGGCGATACGAATTGACGCTTGGGTTCAGGACGAGGCAAATATCGAGCGCGTTGCTCAGGATGCGATTCACGAAGTCCCAGGCGGCTTCTGATACACCATCCTTACCGTTTGCATCAAAAAAGGTATTGGTGCCGCCGCGCGTGACCGACATGTTGGTGTGCATACCGCTGCCGTTGACGCCCGTCACAGGTTTGGGCAGGAAACTGGCCGTCATGTCGATGCGATGCGCTACCTGACGACACAACAGCTTATAAAGCTGAATCTGATCGGCGGCAATCGTCGCTTCGGTGTAGCCATAGTTCATCTCGAACTGCGACGGCGCAACTTCGGGGTGATCTTTTTCGTTGCCAAAGCCCATCGCGCGCTGTACTTCGGCGGCGGTGTCGATGAACATACGGAGCGGATCGCCGGGCAGCGAGTGGTAATAACCGCCCGTGCTGAGGAACTCGAACTTGCCATTTTGGTAGTAGTGCTGTTCGGCGTTCTTGCCCTTGAACAGGAAGCCTTCGATTTCGTTGGCGGCATTGCAAACCGTGCCGTCTTTTTCGTATAGACTCTGCATATACGCTTTGAGGCGCGAACGCAGGTCAGCCGGATAGGGCGTGCCGTCACGTTCCAGCACTTCACCGAAGACCAGCACCTTGCCCGTCCCGAAAATATCCGAAGGCAGCCAGTAGAACGCTGACCAGTCGATCCCCAAACGCAAGTCCGACTCGGCCTGCTGTGAGAAGCCGCGAATTGACGAACCATCGAAGGTCAGGTTATCCGCCGACTTGAGCAGGAACTTCTTGTCATAGTCGAGCATGTGCAGGCGGCCTTCCAGATCGGAAAAGCAGACCGTCACGGCCTTGATACCCTTCTGATCGGTCAGATAGCGCATCCGTTCCTCCTGGAGCTTGTCCATTGGGGTGCGCGCCATCCGTTTGGCTTTGGCCTCAAGGTTCATTTCTTCGAGCTTGTCATAGGGAAATTCCAGAAAATCGCGGAGTTCGGAAGCCATTGAATGTTATCCTGTCGTATAAACTGTGCAGCGAAGAACGGAATTTTAGCGCGGCTGAGCCGGGATGCCAGAGGGACAGCAAACTGCAAATTTGAGATGCTAAACACTGTTTTTTGGCAAAATCGACGCGAAAATAAGCGTAAAAACGTTCCTTTTGAGCCAAAAATAGCTGTTTTCGTTACCTTTTTGGAAAAAACCGGGATAAGGTTGTATCTAGTGAAACTGCACAAAATTGGGCAGATCGCACAAGTAACTTTTGCACAAATGATGGCTAATGGATAAATATTTGTCCCGATTCGGCAATTTCATCAAAAACCTGCCCTTACACCCTGTAAATCGCATTCTAGAGTTGGGGAGTGCTGAAGGCCAAAGCACGGAAACACTCATGGCACGTTACCCGGCAGCGGCGATCTATGGCGTGGATGATGATCTGGCGGCGCTGCAACGTGTGCCACCGCCGATGCAGCCGATTTTGGCCGACGTGCGCGCCTTGCCGTTCAATATGCGTTTTGATCTGATCGTGATTCGTCACCCGGATATTGATCGCTCTAGTCAGGCATGGGAACAAGCGATTCGCGGCACGCCCGCCTTACTTGCGCCGGGCGGGTTGTTGATCGTCACCTGTTACAGTTTGCCCGAAGCGGAGCGGCTGCGGGGATGGCTGGATGCGCTCCCGCTCATGCCGATGAAGCTGCCGGAAACGTTGAGCGCACCAGACTTGAGCGGGCGTGATCGATTTATCTTTAGCCTTGCGTACCCGTCCTGAACAAGCCCAGAATCGTGAACCCGGCATCCTGATAGGCACTGCTGTTGCGCGTGAACTGCTTGCTTTTGCGGCTTGGCACGTCATAAAAGTAGAGTGTCGCTTCCTGACCACCGCCGCTGCTCTCATTGAAGACAATCGTATCACCCAGCCAATACAGCCGCCGCGCCTCAGTCCGTTCGATTTTTGGGCCGTCGCTCAATACGCCGCTGCTTGCATCCATGAAGGGCATCATGCCACAGTCGGGATCATCGGCATTGACGTAATTCCCCGCACACAGATCGAGCATCAGCCGCGCCCCATCCGGCGACCAGGCCATATCGTTCACTTCTATGCTGACCGGATACGTCGTAACCGTGCCCGACATATCGAGCAGAGTCAGATTTGGCTTGCTCTCCACGACGCAGCTTAAAGCAACTTTGCGACTATCGGGCGACCACTTGAGCGCCGGATAGCCCCCGCACACCGTTTGATCGGGCAAGATGAATGCTTTTGCCGCCGAGCCATCCAGCGGACGCATCGCGTAACCACCACAACCGCGATTGCCCAGCACATTGCAGTACAGCAGCCGCGATCCATCCGGGGAGAGCGTCTCCTGACCCATCGCCGGGATCACGTCATCCAGCGTGAACAATGGCGTCAGCGTGAATGTTGCCAGATCATAATGCAGCACGCGCCCGGTATTCAGCCCGGCGTAGTACACGATTAATGCTTTGCCGTCCGGCGTCCAGCCCAGAATCGTCGTGTCGAACAAACCCCTGACTTCGATGCCCGGCAGGGGCTTCATGTCGCCCGTTTTCAGGTTGACAGTCAGTGCGCCGCCCTGTTTTTCGTCCCACTGCACCATCGCCAATGTACTGCCATCCGGCGAAACGGCGGATGGTGGCCGCACATCCCAGGGCACTGCAATCGCATCAATCGGAAAACGATGCAGTGCGCGCGGCTGACCTTGATCGGTTCTTGTGCTGAATGCCGAAAGTTGATACGCCTGAGTCGCTTCGACGGCCTCATCCCGGAACAGGTAAATCACGTCCCAGGCGGGCGCATTGGAAGCGACAGGGGCAGGCGTCGGCGTGGCAGTGCTGCATCCCGCAACAAGCAGCAAGAGCAGAGCGATTCGTTTCAAGCGCGACTCCATCACATTATGGTATTCGATCCGCGCCCAACCGAATGACGCCCCGCCAGCCTTCGCGCCGAAACGTTTCCAACACGGCGCGTTCGTCTTCACTCATGGTCACGTCGTCAACAATTCGCGGGCGTGGATCATCACTCAGACCTAACAGATAATCGGCGCTAACGCCCAATGTTTCGGCCAATCGACTCAACGCCGAAGGATTTGGTTGTTTCAGATCGCCCTCATATTTGGCGATCAGCGTCTCGATGATGCCACAGCGCCGCGCTAATTCACGCTGCGACCAACCGTGTTGTTCACGCAATGTACGCAGGCGATCTGTTCGCCAGGTAGATTTAACAGACACAGTTTCACGCAACCCCTTGACAACCAATACAATTCGACTTATGATTTACATGAGTGTGTTCAAGTGAACACCATTTTATTTTTGTAGTGGCAGAAACCCGCGTAACAGGTTTCCGCCGAGTAGGATAAACGAGGTATCCTGATGAGCATTGTACATCAATCGCCAGTAGTTTCATATTCCCCATTTCCGCCGCGCCTCATGTTGTGCGCGCCCCGGATCGCCGGGCTGCTGTGTGCGCCCAAAGCCGTTCCACCACCGACTCCAACCCCTCCCGTATCGCATATGGCACGAGTAGCCGCCTATCTTGAAATCGCGTCAGCCCGTTTGCAAGCCCGCTATGAGCGCATCGACGCCGAAGTTGAAGCGATGCGGCTGGCCTATGGGATGCGTCCGCGTGAGATCACGATTACGGGAAGGACGCCACAATGAGACGGATCGAGGAGTTGACCGAAAAATATTACAAGGACGAAGGCCATCTCGTATCGCGCCTGTATCGTACCATTGAGTACCTCAATGCAGGCGATCTGGACGCGGCCAAAAACGAACTCTGGGACATCTTTGGCTACACAGAGCGCACACAGGCGGCTTTTGATGAAATGGCGATGTTAGCGGATATGCTGCTTGAAGAACTCCGCGAAGTCGATGAGAATTCTGCCACGTCGTCGATGCAGGATGAGGCTGAGGAAGCGTTGCTGGAACTGATCGAAAACCTGAGCGCCGACGAGGATATTCCGTTCTGAGTTAGCGCGCTCCGTTGCAAGTGCCCGAAGTTTACAGGCTGCACAGATGGTTGGCAAAAATGGTAAAATCGCCTTGATTTGCGTGAGCCGGGGTTATTTTATGGATTCGTTAAAGGATAGCGTCCTTGAAGTGATGTCCGGCTATGCAGTCAAAGGGCTGAACGGCTTCAGTGTTCTAACCATGTCTGCCGATCAATCTGTTTTTACCATTGTCTCCACCGCAATTGTGAAAGGTAGACGACTGACGACTACCTCATTAATTGTCCACATTGACAACAATCGCGTATTCATTGACCATGACATCAACAACAAACCGCTGGTCGATGCGCTGATCGAGGCAGGTATTCCGCACGACCAGATCATCCTGGCGAATGCCGATGAGCCGATTCCAACCGCAACGTAAGTAGCAGTGATATTGAACAGAGCAAAAGAGTTTTACGCCTGGTTTGCCTTGGACTTCCTTTAACCAACACTTTGAGCAAGCCCTCAAATGCGCTATAATTGCGCGGTTGTTCACAAACCCTCTGAGGTAGCGTTGTCTAAGAAGTCCCGCCCGAATAAACCAGTCCCCGAAAATTTCGGCGGCGGCCTCACGCCCCGCCTGAATGGAAAAGCCAATGGCAGCACCAATGGCGCTGCGCTTCACGACGCATCGCCTGTCAGCGTCCCAACGATAACGCCACCAACCCCCGCCGCCACTGAAAAGACCGTCCTGGATGCGCGCGGTGTGCGGAAATCCTATGGTTCTGTCGAAGTCCTGCACGGGATCGACTTCACAATGGCCGCTGGCGAACGAATCGCCCTGATTGGGCCGAACGGCGCGGGCAAATCAACGCTGCTGCAATGTCTTTCCGGCTGGCTGCCAATGGATAAGGGCGAAGTGACGATTTGTGGCGCTTCGCTGACCCGCGAAGAACAAAAAGCGCGCGCGTCACTGGTGATGCTGCCCGATACGCCGAATTTCTACCAGAGCATGACCGCCTGGGATCATATGCTGATGGTCGGGCGTTTTCACGATCTGGAAGGCGTCGAACCCGCCGCCGAATATTTGTTGGATGCGCTGGGTTTGTGGACGGTTCGCAAAAGTTACCCCTCGACGTATTCACGCGGCATGAAATACAAACTGGGACTGGCACTTGGCTTACTGATCAATCCCAAAGTGATCCTGCTGGACGAACCCACCGCCGCGCTTGACCCGCTCAGCGCGCGCGTGTTGTGGCAGCTTCTTGATGAGTTTCAACAGGAAGACGAAGGCGCGGTCTTGCTGAGCAGCCATCAGGTGGAACTGGTCACGCCGGGCATTGATCGTTTCTTTCTGCTGCTGAATGGTAACAAGATCGGTGATGATACGCCGAGTGCCTGGATCGCACGTTATGGCTTGCCCGCCGATGCGACAGTTGCCAGCGTGTTCACCGCCGCCATCAACGAGTTCACGCGGCTGCATCCCGAAACGGTAGGCTGAGCATGTTCCAGACAACGCTAAGCGGGATGTTCGGCAGCATCGCGGCACTGCGCCAGAAACAACTGCGCTGGACTTTTGCCTACTGGCTGCGCGCGATGGGACTGATGCCGTCCTCTGGTAAGTGGATGGAGCGCATCACGTTCGTGTACATTTATGTGCTGATCATCAGCGTCATGACCCCGGCAATTGTTGGATTGCTGAACAGCTTATACGTCCTCGAAAGCAAGGCCGCGCCCGATGTGCTTGCCAGGACGATGTTAACGACGCTTCCGGCCATCATCGCCGTGTTGAGCGTCTTTTTGCTGGTGATGCCCTGGCGGGCGTGGATGCTGCGCCTGACCTTTGGCGATATGACTTACCTCTCGCCGTCACCGTTTGATCGGCGCGTGCTGACGATGTGGCGCTTCATCGAAGTCGTGATTTTCATCACACTGTTCACGGTTTTTCCGTTTGTGTTTCTGGCACCGCTGTTTGGCTCGATCCTGGCCGCCAGTATTATTCCGGCGGTGCTGCGCGGCATGGCGGCGATGGCACTCTGGATCACGCCGATGCTGGCGCTGGGCTGGCATATGTCTCTGCAAGACTACGTCACTACACCGCCGCCGGGCGGCATTCGCCTGATCGCGCGATTAGGTGTCATTGTTGCGGTGGGCGTCCTGCTTGTGACGAATCCCCAAGTGCTGCTCCTGCCGGGGCGCGTCGTCATGCTTTTGGCGATGGGTAAGGCGTCCTGGGCATGGCTGTTATTCGCTGCCTACGCCGCCGCCGGAATCGGGATCATCTGGATCACGTCGCGTCACCTGTCCCTGACTCGGGCCAGCGCGGCCTCGGATGTATTCGCCCGGATCGGTCAATTGGGCTTTATGATCCTGCTGGATCGGCAACTGCTGGTTTCGATCATCGGGGAAGCCCGCGCCAATGAGAGCCGCGCAGTGGGGGAACTGCCGCCCGCTGTTGGCATCTATACGGCACTGGCACGTACCGCGCTTTTTTATCGCCGCCAGTATGGACAATCGATCACGCTGATTTTATATGGCGTGTTGTTCGGTGTCGGTCTGGTAGTGTGGCGTCCTTTCAATATTGCGATCACAGTGGTCACAGCGATTTTGCTGGCGCTTGTCCTGCCTCCGCAGTTGGCGACGGTTTTTCGGCGCGATCAGTCCGTGCCGTTCATCACACAGTTCATCCCGCAGCCGATGACGCGCCGTTTGCTGGCCTCAAGCCTGACGCCCGCGCTGCTCATGGCCGCCGGAATGCTGCCAGTGCTGCTCGTCTTCAATACTTACGTTGACCCGGTCTCGTGGGGTATTGTGCCAGTCGTCTGGATACTCTCACTGGTCGGGCATGTCGAGTCGGTGGGCAAGCACGGCACATTGAGTGAACGCAGTCTGTTTTCGGTGTTGATGGCCGCAATTGCCGTGTTCGTCGTGTTCTGGACGGCAGGCAGCAGTGGTTTTCAGGGCGCATTTGGGCTGCTGGGTGGCGCAGCGGTCACACTCAGCATGAGTCTGGCACTGCTGTTCATCACCGAGATTCGCAAAGATGGCTTGAATCCGTATCAGGGCGCAAACAGCGAACTAAGCACCGCCAAAAAATAGGGCGCGGAGTCGTAAACAGATGCCCGATCCGGTCAAATATCCCTACTATGCGCGTTGGGCAGCGGCGGTGGCTTCGGGCGAAATGGCGGTTTTTGGCAGCGTCCTGTTGGGCATTGCCGCGTTTTTGATCCTGATCTTTGTGCGTCGCGTGCGCCCGCGCAGCTTTCCGGTGATTCGTTTTGCGCTGCTCGGCGGACTGTACATTGGCCTGATCACAATTCTGATCTGGCAGTGGACGGCGCGGTGAGTACCGTCAGGCGTAACTTATCGGCAGTTCCCGATTCGCTATGGTGGGTCGGATTGGCTCTGATCATGCGGTTGATCGGCCTGAATGACGTTGCACTACGCTACGATGAAACATTCACCGCCTGGATCGCGCGCCTGCCCACATTGGATCGCGTTCTGGGAGCGGCGCGGAGCGATGTTCATCCGCCTTCGTGGTATGTCGTTGAATGGGCAACCGTCAAGCTGTTAGGGAGTTCGGCGGCGCTGCGTCCAACGCCTATCCACGGCGATCCGCGTCTTGCCCTGACTTCAGTTTATCAGGAATTTAAGGCTGGCGACGTGCTGTATTATTCTTCAATGGCACCGGCCATCAGCAACGGTTATTTTCTACCGGATAAGCCTTTTCAGGTCAGACCCGACTCGGATGATCTGATCCTGGCGCTGAGTGCCGACTCCAAACAGGCGATGGGGTTTCCGTTCGCCACATTGGGCAGTGGCGACTATCGGCGGGCATGGCTCATCTTTGTGCGTGGCAACGGGACGACTCAGGCGGAAATCAGCTTTCTGGATGAAGTGCTGCCTTACGGTGTGCCGAAGCTGATACAAACCAATAGCTATGGTTTATCTTCGGAAATCTGGCTGATTGACCTGGACGCTTACCGGGCAAAAACGCATCAGTCGAACTAATCCAGATAGAGCGCCAGTTTGCTTGCCAGTTCGCGCAAGTCGATGGGCTTGCTCACATAATCATCGCAGCCCGCTTCTAACGCTTTTTCCCGATCCCCAACCATCGCGTGCGCGGTCAGTGCGACAATCGGGATGTGGTTCAGTTCGGGTGTGCCCTTGATATGCCGGGCAGCCGTCCAGCCATCCATTTGCGGCAGCGATAAATCCATCAGAATCAAATCGGGGCGTTCGGCATTTGTCTTGCGGACACCTTCCTCACCATCTTCTGCAATGATCACATCATAATCCAACGAGGTCAAGATATCCGTAATCAGAACACGGTTATCGGGGTTATCCTCGACAACCAGAATACGCCTAGCCATGCAGTTTTGCCTCCGCGCGTGGATTATACCAGATTAGCTGAATTTGCGTCGGGCAGCGGGACGTTGAGTGGGTTAGCACAGGGCAGCGTCAGATAAAAGGTGGTGCCTTTACCCGGCTGGCTGGTAAACCAGATGCGCCCGCCATGCAGTTCAACCAGCCGCCGCGTGATCGCCAGCCCCAGCCCCGTGCCCTGGAATTCGCGGGTGGCGGTGCTATCTACCTGTCGAAATTCCTCAAAAACGATCTTTTGCTGAGACTCCTCAATGCCGATGCCGCTGTCCTCAACTTCGATCCGAAGCTCGTGATCGACTTCCCAGAGGACGCGCACCGCCACATGACCAGTGGGAGTGAACTTGACGGCATTGGAGATCACGTTGATAAGCATCTGGCGGGCGCGCTGTTCATCAACATTCAGCAGAGGCAGGTTAGCCGGATCGCTGCGGGTCAACGTCAGCCCTTTGTGTGAGGCCAGCGGTTCGATCAGCCCAAAGACATGATCAAGCAAACTTTTGACCGAAACTGAGGTGCGGTTGAGGGTAATCTCACCAGCCTCGATGCGGTTCAGATCAAGTACATCATTGATCACTGACAGCAGATGCTGGCCGTTGCGCGTCACTTTTTCGAGGCGATCTTGCTGTTTCTCGGTCAGGGGGCCATAGGTGCCGTCCAGAATTAGCCCGGTATAGCCAATGATCGAGTTGAGCGGCGTTCGCAGTTCGTGACTCATATTCGCCAGAAAGCGCGTTTTCAAGTGGCTGGTTTCGGCCAGTTCTCGATTCTTCTGGGAAAGCTGCTGATTCAATTCGGCCAACGGATTGAACAACTGCGATTGAATCACGGTGCGGCCAATCAACAGTGTGGCGGCGGCCAGCATGAGCGCGTTGATAGGCAGTGCGCCAATTAGCGGACGCAACACGCTGCTCAGCATACCAATCAGGATGCAGATCAAAGCAGGGATCAACATACGCGCCCAACGGGTATTTGCCCGATAAATGAGCAGTAGCGTACCGACATAGGGCGCAAGCGTGTTCAACGCCGTAAAGACATACATAGGGCCGTAGGTATAGGTATAAGCACCGCCGCCGCTTGGATGTACATCAATGATGGCGCTGCCTGTCCACAATGCAATCAGCGAAACGGGCGTGACCAACAACGTCAGCGCCAGACAGATCATCGTCCAGCGTTCACGTAACCCGGTAAACGTGAGTGCAAACAGGTAAGTTGACAGCGAAAACATGCCGTAGGACGCAAAGACGGCATACCAGAACTGCGCGGGATCGGTGTTGAAACGTTCCAGAAAGCGTGAAAAAGTATTCAGTCCGCTGAATACGGTCAGACACAACATCATCAACGCCAACGCTTGATTGGTGCGTTTTTGCGGCGCTTGCCACATGACGATCAGGATCAAGGCGGCGGCCAGGATAGCGGTCAGGCTATTACTCAACACAATGATGATCGTTTCAGTATTGGACATGTTACGCTTTTTCGGCAACTTGCAAAGCGTTCCTGACCTGGGCGATCAATTCGGCACGTTGAAAGGGCTTTGTCAGGCTGCCGGCTGTGCCCACCTGATGCGCTTTGGCCGAAGGATCGGCGCTTGCCATCACGATCACCGGGATACGTGCCGTGCGCGGGTCGGCACGCAGCGCCTCAAGCACCTGCCAGCCGTCCATACCGGGCATCGTAATATCCAACAGAATCAACTCCGGGCGTATTTCGTGGGCACGCTGCAATCCGGCTTCGCCGCTGCCCGCGCCATAAATGCGATAGCCTTCCGATTCCAACATCCCCTGCAACACTTCAACCGACTCGTGATTGTCGTCAATGCACAGAATAGTCGGGCCGAGCAGCCCTGTCCCTGGCCTGATCGATTGGAAGTGTTCCGCCGCCGGGATAGAAATGTAAAAGGTTGAGCCTTTGCCGGGTATGCCGTCGGACGTGAACCAGAATTGGCCGCCGTGCATTTGCACCAGATGGCGCGTGACAACCAGCCCCAGACCAGTACCCTCAGTGCGCCCGACGAAATTATCTTCGTCCTGCGTGAAACTATCGAAGATCGCTTCCTGCCGATCCAGCGGAATGCCAATTCCGGTATCGGTCACGCTGATGGTCACCTCGTTTATCACCGGATGGGCGCGCAACGTGACACTGCCCGACGGCGTGAAGCGAACCGCATTCGACAGGACGTTGAAAAGAATTTGCTCCAAGCGGATGATGTCCGCGTGCAGCGGCGGCAGATCGGCGCGGTATTCACAGATCAGCGCCACATCTTTCTTTTCTGCATCAGGACGAACCAGAGCCAGGACAGGGGTAAGCGCATCATCCAGCAAAATTGGTTCGCGGTTCAGGATCATGTGCCCGGCTTCGATCTTGCTCAGGTCAAGCACATCGTTGATCAAGGCCAGCAAGCGCCGTCCGTTACGCGCGATCTTTTCGAGTCGATCAATCTGTTTCTGGGTGAGCGGGCCGTACAAACCGCTCGAAACCAGATCGGTGTAGCCGATAATCGAGTTGAGCGGCGTGCGGAGTTCGTGGCTCATATTGGCTAAAAACTGCGCTTTGAATTGATTGGCCTGCATCAAATTCTGGTTGGCAAGGACAAGCTGTTTATTCAGTTCGGTCATAGGTTTGGCAACATGTTCATACATGATGATGCGCGCCGTCGCCAACGCAATGATCAACATCGCCAGGGTATCCAGCGGCAGCCCCTGGAAGCCTGGGATCGCGCTGACCACCGCTTCAAGTGGCAGGAGCAGGGCAAAACCCCATAATTCGCGGCTGCGCTCGGTGTGGCTAAAGTAAATCAGGGCAACGCTGATCAGCTGATAGGCCACAACAATAAAGAGACCGGCAATGCCAAGAGGCGTCAGGCTGTAGCCAATGGTTCGATCCGCCAGAACCGTAATATCGGTATAAAACGCGCCCTGCCACATTACAGCGATTAGCACCACTGCCAACAGCGCACCGCCACCGATAATGAGCCGCCGCGCCCACAAATTGAGCCGGGCAAAATAGCTCAAAAATGTGAACAGCGCGAAACAGCCCAGGCCGTAGAGCGATACGCTTGAATACAGAATGACATCGTTACGATAGTTGAAAAGATAATTGAAGCGCATCAGCAGGCTGTTGGCGCTGTAGACGGCAAATACAAACATCGTCAGCGCGAACAGTTGATTGCTGCGCCGCCGGAAGTCCTGCCAGAGCAGCAGCATACACAACGCCGCGCAGCAAACGGTGGCCGCCGCGTTGACGATCAGCGTCAGAAAGATCGACAGAGAGGTATTCACGCTTACCGAATAACCCTGTACGTTTACGCACAAAGTGATTATACAGGATTTGCGTTTTTGAAAATGGTATTTCTTATAAAAAATTCAGCCCGGCGGAGTTATAACCGGGCTGCTAAATCACTCAATAGGCTTTGGCGAAGTAGGCGCGCTGTGTGGCTGTCGTACCGCAGGCGATGCACGGCCCTTCGCCCGGCTGCTGTCCCAGCGGGAAGCAGCGCGAAACCGCCTGATTATCTTCTTTGATTTTGGCTTCACATTCGGCTTTGCCGCAGAACCAGGTAAATGCCCAGCCATCTTTCAGAATTTCGCGGAACTTCTCGTAATCGCCTTCAACGGTGTGAATGTTCGCGTCACGGAAAGCGGTTGCCTGCTGGAGCATGTTCACGTGAATATCGTTGAGCAGACTCAGGACGATCTGTACAGCGGCATCACGCGCGACAAACTGCTTGCCCGCTTTGCCGCTCACATCGCGCCGAACCAGCGTGACCGTATTATTCTGAACATCTTTTGGCCCGATCTCCATGCGAAGCGGCACGCCGCGCATTTCCCAATCGCTGTACTTGAAGCCCGGTGAAAGCCCTTCGCGCGTATCGATTTTGACGCGCACACCTGCTATTTTGAGCAGGTTGAACATGGCATCGACGTTTGCCATGACGAGCGCCTTTTCGTCATCATTTTTGAAGATGGGCACGATGATCGTCTGGATGGGCGCAAGACGCGGCGGCAGGCGCAAGCCCTGATCGTCGCCGTGTACCATGATGATCGCGCCGATGATGCGCGTACTCAGACCCCAGGAGGTTGTCCAACAGTGCTGAATTTCGTTGTTGCGATCCGTGAATTTAATGTCGAACGTTTTGGCGAAATTCTGGCCGAGATTGTGACTGGTGCCGCTTTGCAGCGCCTTCTTATCGCCCATCATCGCCTCAATGGTATGCGATTGCAGCGCGCCGGGGAACTTTTCCTGCTCACTCTTGACGCCCGGAATGACCGGAATAGCCGCTTCGTTGCGCGCGAAGTCCTCATAGACGCCCAACATTCTGAGCGTTTCTTCCTGCGCTTCCTCATAGGTGGCGTGCGCGGTATGGCCTTCCTGCCACAGAAATTCCATCGTCCGCAAGAACAGGCGTGTGCGAAGTTCCCAGCGCACGACGTTTGCCCATTGATTGATGAGCAGCGGCAGATCGCGGTGGCTTTGAATCCAATTGGAAAAGCTGTGGCCGATGATCGTTTCAGACGTTGGCCGAATGACCAGCCGCTCAGCCAGTTCTTCGCCGCCGCCAATGGTCACAACAGCCAGTTCCGGCGCAAACCCTTCGATGTGTTCGGCTTCTTTTTTCAGGAAACTTTCCGGGATGAGCAGCGGAAAGTAGGCGTTCTGATGGCCGGTGTCCTTGAATCGCCGATCAAGCTGCGACTGGACATTTTCCCAGAGCGCGTAGCCATAGGGCTTGATGATCATACAGCCGCGAACCGGAGCGTAGTCAGCCAAATCGGCCTTTTGGATGACATCGGTGTACCATTTCGAGTAATCTTCACTGCGCGGTGTAACACCTTGCGTTGACATAGGATTCCCTTGAACGATGAATTAAGCAAGCATTGAGCAGATGCGCGGATTTTAACCCGTTCTCAGGTTTGCCGCTCTTGCTAGCGTTGGGGTGTGGTTAATTCATGCGCGATTCCGTAGGCCAGATTGTGCCGACGTGAAAACTCCGGCAAGCTGTCCAACGTCGCGCGGATCACATCGGGCGGAATATTGTTCAGCGGCGTATGAACGGCTTCCAACGCCCGTTTCAGTGGCGCGACATCCTGACCTTGTAGTTCCGCGATCAAAATGATTCCCGGCCCCACTAGATCGGCATGTGGCAAGCCTTTGCCCAGCACGTTTTCGACAGCATAGGCGAAGTAATGTTCGCTGCCTTCTTCTGGCCGCGAATGCCCGATCAGATTGCAAAGCTGCACTTCCAGCGCCAGGCAGTCGAGCAGTTGTTTCAAGCCATCCGGGTCGCCGCGCCCGGCAGCTTCGGCACAATCGAGCGATCCCTGTAGAATGCCCTGCGCGATTTGATCAATGTACGGAACATATTGCATATTCGGCGGGTTCTGACCGCGTTCGTGTGCCAGCCGCCAATCGTGCGCGCCCGTCGCAATCGACAACACATCGCACATGCCCGCCGCCCGAAGTGAAGGGGGCGCAGCGGCCAACACTTCAAAATCGACGATCAATCGTTCGGGCGGTTTGGTTTCGATATAGCTCACGCTGTCATCGCGGCGCACGCCCGAAGCCCAGGTCAGGAACGCATCCACAGACAGCGCCGTTGGCAAACTGATCAGCGGTAAATTGTGCTGCACCGCCAGATACTTCGCGCAGTCGTGCGCCAACCCGCCGCCTATCGCGTACACAGCGTCACCCTTGAGCGACATACTCAAGGCTTGCCAGTGCGCTTCCGTCGCCTCAGCCGGTTCCATCTGCCAGACTGCGTTAAGATGCAGCCGATCCTTCACCGCATTCCAAGCCGCGCGGCTGTAGACCAGCGCCACATCGCGCGCTTCAACCACTTCCGCGAACGGCATATATTCAATTCTGGGGAGCGGCCAAACATGCTTGATCATGAGCGATGCGCTTTCAATATGGGCAAAACGGCGTCCGAAATACGATTTTGAAGCTGCCGACTCAAGCCATAACGCAGTGCCCAGGCCACTTCGTAACCACCTTCGAGAAAAGCGTTGGCGGGTGGCAAATAGGCGAAACTACCGTTGGCGTAACTCACCAGCCAGGGGAAAGCATAGCCCATTTGCTGACCCGCTTTTCGCAGTTCAACCGCCGTTTCGCTGAATACTTCGCCCGGCTGACTGACCAGTACCGCATCCCCGATCCCGACGATCATGATCTCCAACGGGATCATGCCTTCCTGGATTTCCGGCAGGATGGCGCGATATTCGGGCGGGAGTCCTTCGCTGCGTGGCTCATCTGCACCCACTGAGCCGTTAATCGTGATCGATTGCGTCCAGAGCGGCACATCGGCGGTCTTGATGCTTCGCCAGACGCGCAGGGCTTCGGCATTATAGGCGCGCGCAATCGTTTCGGCCTCGATGAATGTGCCGCCGCCGCGATCTTCGATATTCCAGGTGGCCGGATCATCCGGGCTGTACGTGCCGTAATAGCTGGTCAGGCGGCCAATCGTGCCAATCGGATGCGCGGCGGCCAGCCGTTGGCGTACCGTTTCGGTGAGCGGATTCACATCGCCCGCCCCGCCCTGACTGAACAATGCCACGCAGCCCGCGCCGATCTCCGCTTCGAGCAAGCGACTCGAATAGCCCGGCCAATCGCCCGTGATCAGATAATTATCGTAGCCCATCACAACGGCGTGACAGGCATGATTGCCAATGATGGCAAGCGGCGTCCCATCAGCCCGATCAATTCGCATGACGCCCACCGACGGATCGGTAGGGCGGTTGAGCCAGCGCCGATTGATGTTATAGCCAAATAACTGCCCAAACCCAAAGCCGATTCGGGCGGGCTGCCGCGACTGAAAGGCGTCAACGATTGCATCAGCGATGATCTCCGCCAGTGGCCGATCCCAGAATTGGGCATCGTGCGGGGCGGGGCCGCCGTGCGTGTGCGTGGCAAAGATCAAAATGTTTTCCGCCGGGATGTTGCAGCGCGTGGTTACGGCTTCCCGAATCTGGCGGATGATCGTCCCCCACAACCACAAAATCTCGACACTGACCAGCGCCACAAGCAGCCCGTCACTTTCGATCACCACCGCGCGGGCGATCAACTCATCGTGCACGCCCTTCGAACCTTCAACCCGGTCAAAATAACCGATCAGCGGTGCGCCGACGCGCGGCGTAATGATGCTGCGTCCTGTGCCTGCCTGTAGCATGTCTCAACCTTTCAACCCGGTAAGGGCGATACCCTTGATGAAATATCGCTGCAAAAAGAAAAAGACGATCAACATCGGGATCGCAACCAGTGTCGCAGCGGCGATCATCTTGTGATATTCCGTGCCGTGTACGCTCTGAAAGACGGTCAGCCCGACGGCCACTGTGCGAAGTTCATCTTTGCTCATCACAACGAGCGGCCACAACAAGCT
>JBBSEU010000051.1:0-23935 GCA_038239365.1 Aggregatilineales bacterium | reverse complement strand
TGGACGCTCGCTGGGGCAAAGCGGCTGCCCCCTTACTAAACTGACCGATTCTGTGTCCAGTTTTTGGGGCGCATTACAACTGGCTATCATTTTGGTGTTGATTTTTTCGCACGTAATGATCATAACCTAAGTTCAAGTACAATATATTCAGTTGGAGATAATGGACTGATTGTTGGAATCGGCGTCAGTCGAAAAGTGAATACTCAATGGATCAGAGATCCTGTCTCTGCTGCAACCTGGGGATCAGCAGTTATTGGACAGGTGCCCGGATACACTGTAGTCGTCAGATATGGGCATCTCGATGTGTTATATGGTCATTTACGCGAACTTAGCCCCACTATTTATGTCGGTAAAAAGGTGATGGCTGGAGATCGTATTGGGCTTATTGGAACTTTTATCAGTACTGATGGCACAGTATCTTCACCACACCTCCATCTCGAAATTCGCAGTTTTGGGCAAATTGCCCCTGACTCTTCCGTCGCAAAAGCCTTTGTCAAAACATTTGAAAACCAAAACAACTCAGCTGGAATATTAAAATACGAGCCTAGTCAAGCAAAGTACCTGTACGACGTAACGCAATTTTTCAAACAATCATCGAATCCTGATGATTTTCCTGTTTCTGCTTTCCCAGATGATCAATCGCTGCAACGTTCTATTGGAGTAAGTGGGTTGGGGAAAACATTAGAAGCAGGAGGTGAAGTTAGGCTGCTGCTTAGTGATTGTCAATCAATGACCTATATCGCACTTCAAGATAATACTGCTGCGCCAAAAGATAAACCTTATCCTAACGGGATCACGCGCGTTAATGGATATCGAAGCCTTATTATGGGTATAGGTTTAGTGCGTTCTGGTTTGTTGTTTGATCCCTTGACTATATCACAACCTAAACCCTAGCAATGAGGTACACAATGCCAAAACGCATTACTGTGATTTTAAGTTTTTTCACAGTCTCAACTATATTTCTGACCTTAATAGCGGTTGCATCACCCAGTTTTGGGTTTCAATCAACTCAAATTAGCCCCATTTTTGTTGGAGACGAAGTAAAAAGCGTCAGTTGGTCTCTCAACAATCAATCCATCGTTTTTTATGAGGGGGGAGATATCCCTCTTAAAGAACTTCCGTCAGATTCCTCGCAAGGAAGATGGTGGAAATACGATGTTTCATCGAATACCCTAACTGCACAATATGTGTGGCCGCTTGAGCCAATATTAACCAACTCAGAACGACAACAATTACACATCCTGAAAAACACTTTCACCTTGAAATCACCTAATAGTCGTTATTTAATTTATGTGGAAACACAAACCGATACAGACACAGATCGAATCGTTTTGAGAGATCAACAACTGCAACAGCAATATATTTTGTCTCGTAGAGCAACACCACTGTTTTTAGGTGGCTCTGATAGTTTTAGCGTACTTTGGAGTGGTGACGATAGTCACTTTATCTTGAAAACAACTGTTGATGAGTTCACAACCTTAACCTATTATACCTTAGATTTGAAGACGCTTGCTAATACAAAGTCAACTCCTATTGATAAACTGAACATTGTCAATGATGAATATGTTCTTGCCGACGCCTATAGCTTATCTTATGACGGTAAAGTGGCTTTAGTGATGGCTAAAAAAAAGGACTCGATTACATCTGATTTGGTGCTGCTAAATTTAGGTAGCATTTTTTCTGGCAAAATTCTTCAATCTGTCAAAAGCGGTACGACTATAAGTGCCGGTTTTGTTTCAGGGAACTCTCAACGAGCATCTATCCTCACTAAGGATAGCCTTTTGCAAATTGATACCGCATCCGATAAAGTCACCAGCCTCATCAAATTGTTGGAAACCGTAAACGGTCAAGAGGCTGTATTTTCACCCGATGGAAAAAAAGCTGTTGTTATCTATACAGCGGATAACAAATCCAGTAGCAAAGTGTTTCTTTTAGACATTGTAACTGGCACAATGTTGCGAATTACTCCCCGCAAGGTAGCCACAGCTACACTCAAACCACAGGCGTTATTGTTGAGCGCCGAGTGTTCTCCTAGTCCCAAAGAATATAGAATATGGAAAATAATAAATGTAAACGCTTACGATGTTTCATTATCTTGGGAAATTCTGGACTCTATTCCGCAAAAAGTAGGAAAACTGACCATACCCGCTGCTGTTAATAACCATCCTGGAGAAGTAATCCTCAAGACAAACGTGGTCAAAGAACCGGACAATATTGTAATTTATCTAGGTGATGGTCAAGAGCAAAGTAAGTCCAGCAGTTCAGCCCAATGCTTAACGCCTACCATATCTAAGTAAAGGAATCGTCTCTGAATTTATGTGTTCAGACTTTTATCGTAAACCACAACGTGCCCAATCCCTCGGCGAATATGCGCTTATCCTCGGACTAGTGGCGATTGTTGTGATCGTCATCGCGTTCGGGATTGGGTTGGCCGATCAGCGCATCTTCGGGTTGGTGGCCGGGGCACTCGGCGCGAAGCACGATACCCAGGGCGGGCACTACATCACCATCGACTCCGCGCCGTGCATCAGTGTCGCGGCCACGCATCAGACGGGGTTGTACGTCACGGGCACCTATGGCGGCATGGACATTAGCGATCTGACAGGCAGCAATCAGTTCGGCTTGATGGTCGTCGAGGTCAACGGCACGCCCGGACGCTTCGTTTATCACCCGATGATCAGTTCAACGGCTGCCGATCTGAGCCTGTGCCCCAGGTCGGTGGTTATTCAGGGCAAAGAAGGTTCGCTGGCCGAAGCACCGCTCACGTTGGAGGCGCGGTGAAGTCACGCCCGCCCGAACTTTTGCCCGGCGAAAAGCGCGCCACACTGACCATGATCGCCATTGAGGATCGCACGGGCTGGACTCGTCGGCAAACAATAACCGTTATTGGTGCAGCGGCGCTGATGCTGATCATCTGCCTGGGTAGTGGGCTAATCGCGTTGGGGCAGGCAGGCGCGTCACAGCCCACCATTACCTTCGCGTCATTGCCTGCGGTCAGTGTGGCGGATACGCTGGCACACTTGAAATCGCTCAATGTGCCCGTCTCGAATGTGCAAACGCTGACTCCGCCCGGCACATTCTGGAAAGCCAATGCCGAAATTCAGTTCAATGTGCAGCGCGATAAAGACAAGGCGACGTTTCTGCTGCTCGGCTACGACACGGCTTCACAGGCGGGCGCGGCAGCCTTCGCCGCCAGCCTCAGCGAAAAATATAAAACCTATCCGATCCGCCAGTTCTCGAATGTCCTGTTGGCGGCCATCCCCGGCAGTCCCGCCCCGCTGGTCAACGAATTGAACGGTCACTTGACGCAGTGGTTGATCGCGCCCTACCGCCTCTATTTGCCCACATCCACACCACACGCTTCCTGATCAGGGCTGTTCAAACGCGGTACTCTTGAGCATAATCATGTTCAATTGTATTAGAGGGTATCAAGCGATGGCCGATCTAAATCAGGACGAACACGCCCGCCACGAAGTGCTGCTGCACTCACCGGTGATTGCGATTGTCGGGCGCTCAAACGATCACTACTATTCGAGCTATCAGGTAGGCGAATACCTGCTCAACGCGGGTTACACGGTCTACAACGTCAACCCGAACATCGACGACGTGGACGGCGAACCGGTCTATGCCTCACTCAGCGAAATCCCCGTCCCTGTCGATATTGTGGATGTGTTCCGCAAGTCCGAATATCTACCGGGAATCGTAGACGAGGCAATCGCCATTGGCGCGAAAACCGTCTGGGCGCAGCTTGAAGTGATCAATGATGAAGCACGCCGCAAAGCCCTCGACGCCGGGCTTAACTTCGCACAGGATTTGTGTATCCGCACCGAACACGAGCGATTGTTCAAGGGCATGGTGCGCGGCTAAATCAAAGTGCGCGTTATTGGCACGGCGGGGCATGTCGATCACGGCAAATCGACGCTGGTTCGGGCGTTGACCGGAATCGATCCAGATCGACTCAAAGAGGAAAAAGCGCGCGAAATGACCATTGACCTGGGTTTCGCGCACTTTGATTTGCCGGGCGTCGGTGAGGTGAGCATTATTGACGTACCCGGTCACCGCGATTTTATTGAAAATATGCTGGCCGGGATCGGTGGAATCGACGCGGTGTTGTTCGTCGTGGCCGCCGATGAAGGCATCATGCCGCAGACCCGCGAACATCTGGCGATTCTCGATTTACTGGGCATTCCGGCGGGCGTGATCGCGCTGACTAAGATAGATCGCGTCACTGATGCAGACTGGCTCGAACTGGTCAAACTTGATATTGCCGAAACGACGCGCGGCACAATCCTTGAAAACGCGCCGCTAGTCCCCGTTTCCGCCAAAAACAAAACGGGTCTCGATCAATTACAGGCGGCGCTCCGAACAACACTCGCTCAGATTCCAGTACGCCCGGATCGAGGCAGCCCACGACTATCGGTAGATCGCGTCTTTTCGGTGAGCGGTTTCGGGACGGTAGTTACCGGCACAGTGTCCGATGGCTGCTTTACTATCGGGCAGGAAATCGAATTGCAGCCGGGCGGATTACGGGCGCGCATTCGAGGTATTCAGGCGCACGGTCAACCCCGCGACTCCGCCGAGCCGGGCAGCCGCGCCGCGCTCAACCTGAGCGGAATCGAAAAGCGCGATGTAGCACGCGGTCATCTGTTGACACTGCCAGATCGGGTTCAGCCGACAATCCGACTTGACGTTCAGTTTCGGCATTTGCCCGATGCACCGCGCCCGCTGCGCCACAACGCCGAAGTCAAGTTGTTTTGCGGCGCAGCCGAGCGAATGGCGCGCGTCCGACTGCTGAACGATGAGTCACTCCCACCGGGCGCGGCGGGGTGGCTGCAACTCATCCTGACCGAGCCAATGCCACTGCTCAAAGGGGATCGCTTCATCCTGCGCTATCCATCACCCGGCACGACTATCGGCGGCGGTACGGTGATTGATACCGCGCCGGGCAAACGCTGGCGACGCTTCCGCCCCGAAGTGATCAACCGCCTCGAACGACTCGCGCAGGGAGATGATCCTGATCGTGAAGCCTTCGAGTCGGCGCAGCAGGCGATGGTCCGAACTCTGAGCGGCTATCATCGTGCCGAGCCGCTCCGTCTGGGATTAAGTACCGAAGCCTTGCGAACGCGACTCAAGATGGAACGCGCCGATTTTCGAGTATTTCTGACGCGCTGCATAGATCAGAGGGTCGTACAGGTAGCGCGCAATGGCGAAATCGCACTGCCTGATCACGTCATCCAGTTCAGTGCAACCCAAGCCGGCGCGATCAATCGACTGCTGAATGCCTTCAGCGCCGCGCCGTACAGCCCACCTTCGTACAAAGACTCGGCGGCCATTGTTGGAGAAGCCGTCTTGCGCGCATTGATTGATCGCGGTGATCTGGTACAGGTCTCGACTGATGTGTTGTTTGATGCGCGAACCTTCCATGAATTAGCCGAGGCCACCCGCCACATACTTGATCACGACGGGCGAATCAGCGTCAAAACCTTGCGTGATCAATTCAGTACCAGCCGCAAATATGCACTGGCACTGCTGGAATATTTCGATCAATTGAGGCTAACTCGGCGCGACGGCGACGATCATGTGATCGGTTCCGGTGATTGGCTAGCCTTGCTCGACGATGATCACCTGACCGGGTGAGAGCGACACATTGACCAGTATTTCATCATTCAACGATACCATCCCGGCGATCCCATACACGCCCACTGCCGGACGGCTATCAATAGCCAACACCGCCCGCCCCCGACTCGTCTCAAGCACATCCATGTTGGCGATCACATTGAGTTGGCTATCGCCTTCGCAGCGCGTGAAGACCAGAATATCCGCATTATCCGAGTAGCCTATCGCAAAAGTGGTTGGGCTATCATCATTCAGAAAGCTGTACCAATTTCTCAAACTGAGCGCCCGTCGCACATCAGCCACCAGATTGACCGGGCGCGTCCAATCGAACGCATAGGCGCTGAACAACGGCAGTTCATCCGACGGATATTTTGCCAGCATCTCACTTGAAAAGCCAAGCCCGGTGTTGATCGGCTGCGTCTCACCCAGTTCAAAGCCACTCAGAATGAACGGCATTCCCGGAATCAAGGCACTGATCGTCAGGCCATAACGCGCGTAGTCCAAGCCACCCGAACGTGAGGCTGCGCGCGGTGTGTTATGGTTTTCGGGCGCGGCAAAGAACCGGATCGGGTAGGGATAGTGCGCCATGCTGTTCAACATATCACGCACTTTATCGGGGCGGTGCAGATCGAACAGCCAGTAGCCCATTACCGCATTATAGCCTTCAGCGCGACTCTGCCCGGAGATCGAAAAATTCTCGTCCCAAAACGCAAAGTCAGGATTGATCGCCCGCGCTGCCGAAACCACGCGCTGTTTGAGCGTCATTGGCAGCGCATGACCCATATCGATCATGACGCCATCGATCCCAAACGTGTTCTGATAATAAGGAATCACGCCGATGATCGCATTCCAGAGCGGCTCATTGCGATACTCCGGTTGTGCCGAACGCTCGTCATACATGCGGAGCGTGTTATAGGCGATGTAGTTGAAATCGGGATGGTTATACATCCGCAAAAACGTAACATCGCCCCAGGGCGGTTGATTGTCATCCGGCGGCCAGTCCGAGAACGCGCCCGGAATTCGCACGCGCGTACCATCTTCTAGCGTACCGATATAACGCCCATTCTCCATCCTGATCGCTTCGGGGCGCGGCGGCACGGTGAACATAGCGCGATACGACTCCGGTGGCGGCGGCAAATGGCACAGATCGCCCCCGTTCACTTTCGCCTTGACCAAGCCCAGCACATCGCCCGGAAAGATCGGGTTGCCATAGGCGTTCGCATCGGCTGAACCGGGCAGCCGATCCGGAACACTCTCTTTAATCCAGTAATACCATTCTGGATGTTCCGCGATCCAATCCCCATCTTTAGACGAGGTTCGCAGCACAAACTCCATGATCACCCGTAAGCCGAGGCGATGCGCGGCCTCGACGAACCCGGCGAACAACTGCTCAGCCGTCAATTCAAGTGCCGGTTCGTTCAGATTTTCATCCAGCCGCAGCGGATTGCGAATCCCATACGGCGATCCCAGATTACCCTTTTTGCCATCCTGCCCAACGGCGGTAATCGGCAGCAGATGAACCGTATTGAAGCCCATCCCGCGAATGTACGGCAAAATGGCAATACATTTGAGCAGTGTCCCCGTTTCGCGCCAGCCGTCAGCATTCGCGCCGATGCTCAACGTGCCATCCCCGGCGTGATCAAAAGCTGTCGTGACGCGCGGAAACAGATTGTAGATGATCGCATTCGCTGACCAGTCGCCGCCCGGCCTACCCTCGATTAAGGGTTCGGGTTCACGCACCGCGATCTCACTCAGCCGCGCATGGTAAAACTGATACGGATTGACCTTCTGCGCGGCGGTACTTTCACCGTCGATCCATAGACCAGGAATTGAATAGGGCGCACTGTTCCGTTCGATACGCGCCGCAAGGTGTTCAATGATAGTGCCAAGTGACAAAATACTGCTTCTCCCAAAATCGCTTGCTCTGCCTGACTAAGAGCGAATAGTTTACCATGCCCCGCCATCCGTTCAGCGTTCGTATTTGTAATACGCCGGGCTGTCTTCGCCGGGCACAATCACATACGACGGATTTCCGCTAGGCAGCAGTCGAATGAGATCATCCATTTCACGAATACGGGCGGGTACGATGATGAACAAATACGGCTTCTCTGGATCAATCGCTTTGTAGGCCGCTTCTGTCGCATCATCATAGATGAGCGTGTACGGTTTGCCCATCATGAAGTATTTGATGACGTTTGAATTGCCCGCCGGTGAATTGAAACGATCCAGCAAAAAGATTTGTTTTCCGGCATCGTAAGCCGCCAGCATATCCTGAGCAACCCGGTTGGTGATTCGGTTCGGGCGATTGTCGATATAGCGCCCAGTCGGGATATAAATTCCAAAATAGAAAATCGCATTTGCCAGCAGCAGCACTGTGGCGAGACCGGGCACGAACCAGACCGATTTAGCCGCTAATCGAAAAAGCTGGATAGCACCACTCAGGATCGCCGTCGCGCCGATTCCGACGAGCAGCGCCAACGCGGAGACGCCGGGGAAATAGCGTTGATACTGCGGCGAATAAGTTGTTAACGCAACGCCGATCAGAATCACCATGAGTACCCACCCGCACGTCAGTATCCACTCCGGTTTTTTGCGTACCATGCCGAGAGAAACAACGAACCCGCTCAAGAGCAATGGCCCGCCAATTGGCCCCATCAAATTAGCGCCAGAGCCGTACCAGCCGCCTTGATCGGCTGCCGAAAATAGTCCTTCAAAAGCGTTTCCGAATTGTTTGGTCAAATATTCACGCGCTGCTGTCGGTCCCGCGTTAATGGCTTCCTGTAATCTGCCGCTAAAAATACTGGGATCGGTATGAGTCGTGATTGGTTGTCTAAAATAAAGCTGATAGAAGTTTTGGGGCAGCGTCACGATCAGGGCGGCCAGCGGTATCAGCGCGATCAGACGCCACTGGCTGCTGATCAGGACGCGACGGCGCAGCCATAAAAAAGCAAGATAGGCGGCCATAACCACGATTGCTAATCGGCCACCCAGGTAAAAAAGCTGTGCGATGCCCAGCATAATGCCGCTCAAGGCGAAATCTATTGAACGGTTACGACGCAATCCCCTCACCAGAAAATAAAAGGCAAGCGTTGCAAAAAGTGGATCGCCCGGTTGATTAAGCGCCAATCGACTGAAGATGATTTGAAAAGGCCACGTCAGGGCGAAAAAAGCAGCCATGAGGCCAACTTGCCAATGGTAAAGTTCGCGGCCCAGCAGATAGATCGCCAAAACGCCAAGCGTACCCAGAATGGCTGAGGGCAGCCGCGCGCCGAGAAGTGTATCACCGAACACACCCGTTGATAGGCTGATCAACGAAGCGTGCAGCAGTGCGTAGGAGTGAAAACCCGGCGCAAACGGATCAACCAGAAAATGATCGGCCACTCTCGAATAAGCGCCCTGCTGCGCGAAATACGCTTCATCCTGATCCAGAAAGGCGGGCATGGTTTCCAGAGCAGTTCCGCGAATAAGGAAGCCAACAACAAATAAGCCAACCAGCAAGCCATATTCCCAGCGGTGCAAGGCGGTTTGATCGGTCTGCTCAGCATTTGGCATTCGGACTGCCCACAAGAGCGCCATAATCGCCAGTGCCCACACCAGCAAATATTCTCCCAAATAGGCAACCGGTGGGGTTGTGACAGAACGCAGCGCGATAAAGCCGCTTAGCGCAATCGACACGCCGAGCCAGAACCGTTTGATGCGGACAGGCGGGCGAAGCATAGGGGTAACGAGCGGCAAATCTGGGTAAACGGTCAGCTTTCGGATCGCCACCAGAACACAGCCGAGTCCCACCAGCAGCAGCAGGTAGCCACCATTGAGCCACTCAAGCGGCGGATCACGAAAAATTTGCAGTTGTCCGACGGCCATAACGACTAAGCCGATGATGAAAAGGCTAAGCCGTGTTGACCGCCGCTGGCTGGAGGCTTCCAAACTCATCGAGGAAATAGGTTACTGTCGCGCTTCCCACTCACGCAGCACAGTGAACATGAAATCGCGCACATCGGCGTCGATCACATCCCCAACGCCATCATAATAGTGACCGTCTACTTCGATCCGCACACCGCCATCAACCGCTGGCCGCACATGAATGCTGCGCGTCAGGAACTGTGGGGTATTCGATAGTTTGAACTGCAAATATTCTTCAACCGCGTCGGCAATTCCATCGCGGCGCGCTTCGGGAGCGGGCGGCGTGGGCGTTTGGCCGAGTGCGGTTCGTGTGACCTGACGCAATAGGCCCGGACGTGCCTTGTTTTCTTCAGCTTCGGCGGGCTGATTGAGCAAGCCGATGCGCCCCTTCATCCCGCCCGTTGAGCCTTCGGGCGGCGGGACGCCTGCACCAACCATCGGCGGCTCTTGTCCGGGGAGCACGGTTCGAGGGGCTGTACCGCCGTTGATCATCACCCACAGTTCGCGTACCACCGCAGCGAAGCGGCGCGACAGATCGGGGCTGCTGATCTCGTTCACGGATCGATAACGCTGTTCACCCATCTGAATGATTAATGAGCCGTCGCTCAGGTCACGCCAGACGCGCATCACCTCGACGGCGTCCCCCAGGTCAATCGTCTTGCGGTTTTTGTCTGGTTCGGGAAGTTTGGTTGTGGTCACGACGATCTCCTGTGGTGCGGGTGCCATCATGGCAAGCCAATCCATTTTTGTTTCGGTGCGGGACTCTGCCGCATCAGTTTCAACCTGCACTTCGTCCGGCATCACGGTTGGGTTCGAAAGCATATCCAGGTCAGGTTCGGGCAGGCCGCGCAGCCCCACCGGAACACTCCAGGCGGCGGGTTCAAGCGGCTTATCGGGCAGTTGACCCGTAAAAAAATTGCCGCGCACGCTTTTGCGTTTAGGCGGCGGCGCTGTTTCGCCCGTTGCGCGACGTCGGCGACGTTCGGCACCCCGCCGAAAGATGACGACCATCAACCCAATGTACAACGCCCCAAAAAAGATAGGCGCAATCAGCAAACCAATCGGCACCTGTCTGACAAAATCACCGAACGTATCCAAGCCGCCTCCCCCTCATTATTTCTGGCAAACCGGGCAAAAATGCGTCCCGCGCTGCCCCACCCGAATCGTCTGAATCGGGCTTCCGCATTCGGGGCAGCGTTTATCTTTTTCCTGACGCGGATCATGATAAACGCGCAAATGCTGCTGTGATTCACCTTTTGTGCCGTCGGCTTTGCGATACCAGTTGATGCTTGCGCCCTGATAGCGCACGCCATCATTCAACGCCTGTCGAATCGCGCCGTACAGCCGCTTGATTTCGGGCTTGGTTAGCGTGTCCGCCGTGCGAAGTGGATGCAGCCGTGCGATGTTCAACGCTTCATCGGCGTAAATATTGCCGATTCCGGCCACGAATGCCTGATTGAGCAGCAAACTTTTCAACACGCCTTTGCGTCCGGTCAAACACGCCGAAAACTGCTTGAGCGTGAAATCATCCTCAAGCGGCTCCGGGCCAAGCGACGGCATAAGTTCGTCGGGCGTTTCGGTCAGGTACACACGCCCAAATTTGCGCGCATCGCTAAAGCGCAGTTCTTCACCTGTCGTCAGTGTAAAACGCACGCGCAGATATTTATCGGCTTCATCGACCTGATCCGTCGGACGCACATACAGCCGCCCGGTCATTTTCAGGTGAACCAGCAGTGTATCGTGATCGAGTGTGAGTACAATGTATTTGGCGCGTCGTGTGACGCTCTGCACCGTTTGCCCGGCAACGCGCTCGGCCAAATGCGTCGGATCAATATTCGTCATACGTCCGGGGTCTTGCGGAAAGACCGCTTGTTGGATCGTCTTGCCCGTCAGCGGCTCACGCAGGCCGCGTACAACGGTTTCAACTTCGGGTAACTCTGGCACAGTAAACCTCACTACGATCTATTTTAGCGTAGAATGCCGAGTCACGAGCCGATTCTGACACCATTTTAATGCGCTTTAACAATGAGACTGAGCCATACAGAATCCCCAATGCCTGAATTTGCCATTCGGCTTATAGTCCGATTTCAGCCAAGCGCCTATCCAGCGTGGGTGTGAGATCTGTAGACCTTACCGAAATTGGCTCTTTTATTCAGGTGGATTTATACCCCACCCTCAGGTTAGAATAGCTTTTGGCATTGCCGGGGAGATGCGATGAAAAGCATTGTGCAACTGGCGCAGGGACTAATTGAATACAGAATCGCGGGACAAGGGATACCCGTGCTAGTGCTTAACGGCGGGCATACCAATTGTGACTCGCCGCTTGGACATGAGCAGTTTTTTCTGGAGCGAGGTTATCAGCTTATCATTCCATCGCGTGCAGGATACGGTCACACGCCATCTTCTACTGGCAGAACTGCCGAGGCTTTTGCCGACGCATTGGTTGGCCTATTGAACGAATTGCACCTTGAGCAAGTTATCGTTGTCGGTATTTCGGCTGCTGGGCCAACAACTTTACAATTTGTAGGGCGACATCCTGAACGGGTGAGCAAGGTCATCTTGCAGAATGCGGCCATGAGCGGGAATTTTGCGACGTTCGGGATAAAGCTGGGGTCCTATATCGTGTTTAACCGCTGGACAGAACGCTGGACTTGGGCGGCGTTCCGGGCATTCGGGAGAGCCGCACCTCTGGCAGCATTGAAGATGATGATGGGCAGTCTTTCCTCGCTGGACCCAGCACAGGTGGTGGCTTCGATGAGTTCGGAACAGCAGCAAGCAGCACTGGCATTCCTGCTCACGTCACGGTCAGGGGCGGGCTTTTTGCATGACTTGCAGCACCAGAGCGGTGATCTCCATCGGATTACAGCGCCGACCCTAATCATAGCTAGCCAATATGACGGATCGGTTGACGCATCACATGCTAACGAGGCGGCGACCCACATTCCCAATGCAGAACTGTACGTCTCGCCAGCCGAGAGTCACTTGATGTGGTTTAGCAAGCATAACGCCGCCATCGAAGCGAAAATGGACGCGTTTTTGCAGGGATAATGTTTCTCCGAATATTACGCTTATCCTGTGCAAGTTACCCGTCTATAATGTTCATTGACAATTAGTTATTGCAATGGAGCAGTAATGGAGCAAACCAGCGGTGCTATGTCTCCGCCCCTATATAGCGCGAGCACGCCCTTTGTCGGGGCCGACCTCTGTGTCAGCTTGGTATTGAATGCCTCTATTTATGCCCCACCCTCAGATATTTATAAACCTGTAATCTCTTAGAAAACAAATGTTCTGCTATAGAGGAAATCAGGCGGGTGTCGCTTGTGCAGTGAGGAATGGACTAGGGCTTGATCAGCCGCAGCAGGTGGTTCAAACGCGGCAAATCGTGGCCTAAAAGCTGTGCCAGTCGTCGCCCGGCAGTCACCAGAAATTCGCGCTGTTCACGTGGCGGGCGTGCCTGGGCAGCGTGCTTGATCGCGGCGGCCATCAATTCTTCATTGGGCACTTCGGACGTATTCAAAACTAACCGGAAAAAGTCGAATTTCTGCGTAAATGACCGGACACATTGATCGTCACACATATACACTGGGTCAAGACTGATGGGCGGGCGCGGTGGCAGGATATGATGCGACTCGCCATTCATTCGGTAGCCAACATTCACAACGCTGATCTCAACAGGCACCATCCGGTTTTCACGCTGATCGCGGATCGTGGCGGTGTTGATGTGATTCGCCATGATCAACTGCCGTACCAGCGGATCATCATCGATCCGAATGGCATAGATCAGGCCGACTACATCCACATCCGTACCGTTATAGTGGTGCGTCATCACAAACGCACCGAACGACGGCAGCTCCATTTCGTTGCTGCGCGTCCCACAGGCAAACCCCATGGTGCTGGAACGCAGCACCCGGCCAATAACTTGTTCTTCCATGCGAGGCGATTCTCCGCTACGTGTTCTCATTAAACACCTGTATGCTGCTGGCGTCCATACCGCGAAACGACTTTCATGGCGAGCTTCTGCGATGTTTCGACGGATAGTTGGTTTTTCAAAAGTTCAACCTGGATCATCTCATTGAGCGCGGCTTTTTCATGACCGCGCACCACCGCGCATTCATCGGCGCGGGTCAGAACATACGGATAGCGATCCGTGATCTGGCACTGCGAATAGAGCAGCGAGTGAACCTGATCGATGGCTGTTGGATTCTTGGCAACCCACATCGGGATTTCAACACGCGCCAGATACGGGTCTTGATAGGTTGAGGACAGGTTCATGTAGAAAAACGCGATTTCGCGCGCTTCATCTATATCCTTGAAGGCTTTATTTTGCGGGCTTTGCTGAATCATGATCGCGGATCGATCTCCGGCACGCAGCAGATGGCGCATGATGATTCGATCATCCAGCCCTTCCATATCGCCAGTGGTCATCAGGTTTTGGCGGGTGATCGCGTCGTCCTCAAGCCCCATCAGATATAGCGTGTTAATCACGAAGCGGCTGCGCGGCTGATCGACATAGCCGACGAGTCGCGCATCCAGATCGCCCAGGATGCCCATCGCCTCGTGGTAGTTATCCATCAGTTCGGCGGCGTTAGACACTTCCTTACCAAGCCAGAAAAGTAATGGTCCATCCGAAATCGAAATGAGCGGATGAGCGGCCTCGTTGCGCTGCCATGTTTCGCGCGCCAACAACTGCATCTCGAAGATGCTGCGCCGCGCGTTGACAGCCGCATTGGCGATGATACGCCCTTCTCGATCTTTAAGTTCGTCATCCTGATAAAAAAGCTGCGGCTCGGTGATCGGTTCGGGCAGCGCGCCTTCATCGCCGTGATGGTAGACAAACACTGCGATATTCGTCAGATAATACAGTGATGAGCCGTGCGGATCAGGGTAAATCTGTGAACCGTCGGCGGCCAGGATGGTTCCTCGTTCGGGGCAAGGTGGCAGCGCGAAAGCAGCGGTGAACGGCTCACAGTCCTCAATGAGCGGCCCCGGTCCCGGTGCAGCACCCCGAAAGCCCGCATCATGGTTACGCGCTACCATGATCTTTTCCCAAATGGCCTCGTTATCGTTCAATGCCATAAACCGATCCCAAACGGCTTGCAAGCGTTCAGCAGCGGCAGACTCGCGGAAGGCCAGCGTACTGCCCATCTGTGCGATTTGGTGATAAACCTTGTCAAATTCGAGCGTCATAGCGCCCTCGTAATTGTCACAGTTATAACCATTTGTTCTGATCAGCGTATTGCAGTGTAGCATACGCTCCATAGTGCGTCAATAGACGGTGAGAAAAATATTGAAAATACGTATCAAAACCGTTTAGGGTTTCGGTTGAATCGTGCGCCGTTTGACCTGTGTCGAAAGGATCACTGACGTGCGAACATCCCCATACGGCTTGATCCGATACAGCAGATCATTCAAATGCTGCACCGACTCGACGGCGATCTTCACGATGAATGACTCAGTACCCGTCACGCAGTAACATTCCAGCACTTCGGAAACACCTTGTACAAAATCCATGAATCGCTCCGTCTTTTCGCAGGGCGTGTTGATATGGATCATGGCCGTGATCGTTAATCCCAGTTTTTCCTGATCAATCGTCGCATGATACCCGGTCAGCACGCCGCTTTCTTCCAGCCGCCGTACCCGTTCGGCAACAGCAGGCGGGGTCAGGCCGATCTCCTCACCAATTTTGCGAAACGACAAACGCGCGTTCTCTTGCAGCAAACCGAGTATGCGCCAATCCACATCATCCAGCACGCGATTCGGGTGTAAAGCGTTCACGTCAATTTACTTTCCATTGTGTGTTGAATCCAGCGTAATGCTTTTCAAGATAGCTGTCAATTCCAGGCTTGGAATCCTATAATGAGTTTCATTGGAAAGGATCATCATGGCGACTCAATCGGCGGTGATTTCGGAACGGACGGCAGCGGAAGATACCCGGTTGTGGATCGGGTTATCGTTGGTGGCGGTATACCTCATCTGGGGATCAACCTATCTGGCGCTGCGAATCGCGCTGGTCAGTTTCCCGCCATACATGCTCGTCGGGATTCGTTTCGTGACGGCGGGTCTGATCATGTTCGCATTGTTACGAGTGCGCGGCGTGGCCTTCCCTACCCGGCGGCAATTTGCGAACGCGGGTCTGGTTGGCTTTCTGCTGCTCACCATTGGTATGGGCGGCGTTGCCTTTGCCGAACAAAAAGTCGCATCCGGGCTAACGGCGCTGCTGGTTGGGGCGCTCCCGCTCTGGATGATCGTTATGACTGCGCTGTTGTGGCGCACACTGCCCACCCGCCGCGAATGGATCGGCGTGTTGCTAGGTTTGGCGGGTCTTGGACTGCTAACTCTGGAAGGCAACTTGCAATCCAACCCCGAAGGCGTACTGATCATTATGGTCTCTGGTGCAAGCTGGGCGTTTGGCTCAACGCTCAGTCGGCGGCTTGATCTGCCCAAAGGCATGATGACCAACGCCGTCGAAATGACGGTCGGCGGCGTGCTGCTGCTGGTGGTGAGTCTGCTGCGCGGCGAACAATTGATCGGCGTGCCAACGAATAGTGCATTGCTGGCACTGGTTTACCTGATCACGTTCGGCTCATTGATCGTCTACAGCGCCTATTTGTATCTGCTGCAACACGTTCGCCCCGCGCTGGCAACCAGCTATGCCTTCGTCAATCCGGTGATTGCGTTGGGGCTTGGTGTGCTGTTGGCAGGCGAAACCCTGACCGGAAGCGCGTTGTTAGCCTTACCGATCATCCTGTCGGGCGTGGCGATAGTCGCTCTTAAGCCGAAGTCGCAAACCGTCAGTGTCGATGACCTGCCGCCCGCCGTGCCGCAAAAAAGCTGACGAGCAGGCCAGCGGCGTCCTCAGCAAAAAGGCCACACTCAACGCTGACATGATGGTTTAGCTTTGGGTGGTTCAGCAAATCCAGAATGCTGCCGCCCGCGCCCGCTGTGGGGTCCGCTGTCGCGTAAACGAGCCGGGGCAGCCGCGCTAAGACCATCGCGCCCGCACACATCGCGCACGGTTCAAGCGTACAGTACAGCGTCACATCATCCAAACGCCAGTGTTGAACAGTCAGAGACGCTTGCCGCAAGGCGATCATTTCGGCGTGCGCGGTTGGGTCACGGTCAATCTCCCGGCGATTGTGGCCGCGCCCGATGATCTGCCCATTCAAAACAGCCACCGCGCCAACCGGAACGTCCCGGTGTTCAAGCGCCAGCGTTGCTTCATCGAGCGCCGCCCGCATCATGGCTTCATCATCGATCACGGTTCGGGCGTGTCCTCGGTGTGCCGCACCCGCCACGCAATTGGCCCCCAGGCTAACCCGGTGGCATTATAACTTTTTGAGCTAAGAATTTGTTGAGAACGTCCGTTACTATACAGGTATACACCGCCCGCCGTGCCTTGACCTGGATAAATGATATAGGCTACCTGCTTGCCATCTTCCGAAATGGCGATACCCGACTCATTGTAGTAGCGCCCTGATGCGGCCAGTTCCACTTTAGGGATACCATTGATCGCCAATAGCCAGACCGGGTTGCCTTCGCCAACGGTTTTATCGCCAAAGAACATGCTAACGCCGTCCGGGTAGTTTGGGTTATAGACTTCGGGCGTGCCGTCCAATGCAACCTGTTCCCCGCTAGCCGGATCGATCATAAACTCTCCGGTGATGGGGGCCAGGAAATCCACGCCGTCATCTGTGATCCAGACCACCTGACTCGATCCGAAGCTGGGCAATGGCTCAGTTTGCGAAATTAATGTACCCGTTTCGCTATAGATGGAAATGAGATCACTACCTGCCTCACCCGGTTGATGTGTCACGACAGCGATCCCCGGATAGCCCCACGCTACTTCACTCAAAACTGGATTGGTGTTGACGGTAGTATGTTCGGGCAGTTTGTCCACGATCACGCGCTGCACGTCGGTGTTCACATCGTAAATGACAAGCTGCTCAACCGTACCATCGGTATTGATCCCATTCGCCCTATCCATCGTGATCTCTGTCCAGGCCAGTGTGCGACCATCCGGCGACCAGGATGGTGTGGAACGCAAAGTATACACTTCCGCATTAACAGCCAGTGACGCATTGGCGGGTTGAACCGACAGTCGCCGCGATTTGCCTGTCGCAACCTCCAAAATATAAGTATTCATTGGGGCTGAAAGATCGGGGTTCTTGACAGCCTGCTTGATATAAAATTCGGCAACGGAGTTATAGGCTACCCAATTTCCAGTAAGTGACGCCACCGGATAGCGATTGTGTCCCCAGTTTGTCCGGCGAACCAGACCGCCCGAATACTGATAGACATCGCCATCACCCCCACCGTCGGGGCTGCCAATGCCGATCATCAGCGGGGCAGGTTTGGCAGTTTGTTGAGTAGTTTGCGCCTGAACGCCGCCGACCAAAGTCAACATGAAAATCAGGGTGATGAACAGCTTGAACTTCACATTACGCATAAAAACGCCTTTCAAGTCTTGCTGGATCGTTTATCGGAAAGCGCGGGAGTCCCAAGCATGGGCGGTAGCTTCAACGTGACATTATCCACGCCGCTTTCGCCGGGATACAATTCCATGAGCAGTTCGGGCGCATACTTGGCAACCATTTCCGCTGATAGTCCATTTTGCACACAAATCGCACTATACAACTGTGCGCTGCGACGCGCTATGCGCTCTTGCGTCCCGAAATCAGTTTTGTATAGGCCGAAGCTAAAGCGCGGATCATAACCTTTATCCCACTCGAAATTATCAAGCAGCGTCCAGAAAAAGAAGCCGCGCACTGGAAAATTGAAATTGACGGCACGCCACGCCGCCCGCACCGACTTGATCAGATAGCCAGGCCGGATCGTATCATCAGGATCGGGCACGCCGCATTCGGTGATATAGATCGGCTTGTGCAGCGTTTTATCGAACCATTTGAGATGATCAAACAGGGCTTCCGGGTAAATGCCGCCCCATGGCCCCGGCCCGACCAGTCGATTAGTAGGCTTGGATTGTCGCAGAAAAAATGAAGACGGCGTTCGCAAATCGAAGCCAACGCGAAACACCTGATAATACTGAACGCCGATCCAATCCAGCGCGCCTTTGGCTTGCGGAATGGGGATCGGTCTGCTACCCGCTATTCGCAGTTCACCGTCGCGCAAGGCCAGTACAAACGCTCGATTGAAGTAGTTCTCAACCAAACGTACTGCATAACGGTTGATCAGGGCGGGGGCGGCAGGTTCAAGGCCAAGATGATGGGTTGTATAGCCGACCTGTGCTTCGGGCTGAATACTTTTGATCGCATGGTAAGCGGCGGCGTGCGCTTTGAGCAGGTTGATCGAAACCTGTGTGACGCCATTACGACTATGACTACCGGGCGGCCACGCGCCAAACGAATAGCCTTGCGTGGCATAGACCATTGGTTCATTGATCGTACACCAGATCGTGCATAAATCCTTGAGTTTTTCGACGACGTGCGAAACATACTTCGCAAAACGCCCGATCACACTCTCGACGCGCCATTCACCCTGGTCAGCCAGCCACAACGGATTGGTGAAGTGATGCAGCGTGACCATTGGCTCAATGCCGCGTTCATGGAGCGCCTTGAGCATCTGGCGGTATTGATCAAGCGCCGCGTCGTCCCACTGATCCATTTGCGGCTCGATGCGGCTCCACTCGATGGATAGGCGCAGGGCGTTGTTGTGCATGGCCGCCGCCCGATCAAAGTCTTCCTCGTAGCGGCCTGCCCACCATTCGCAGGCACGCCCCGAAGGCCGATCCGCGTAAACGTGACCCTTACCCGCTTCCCAGCGTGACCAGTCGTTGACGTTATCGCCTTCGACCTGATGAGCGGCGGTGGCTGTTCCCCACAGAAAACCGCGCGGAAACTGTTGAATCGACTGAACTGGCATCGTGCATCCTTGCCTGAGCGCAAATCGGACTATGCGTATTGTAGATAATTTCGCGGCGGCTGTCTATTTTGGAATGGCGATCAATTCCGTTGTACTATTGAGTGTGAAAATGTTGAATAGAAAAGGGATAATACTTGATGGGACGTTTATTATTTGTGCATAGTTGCCCGGTCTGCAATTATTTTATTGAGGGCGAACTGCATCATGGGCACAGCGGCATCAGCACCTTCTTTTTGCGGAATCATTATTCGCTTGCCATTTGCGGCAACTGTCACAATCTGGTTTCGGTGCTGGTTGCCAACAACGACGCACAGACAAACGCGGCTTTGACAGACGCCCGGCACGATATTGTGCAGATGGAAGCCGATGCGGTGATTGGTGATAGCACCGCGCGCGATCTGCTGCCCCTTTTCCGTGAGGCATTGGATACGTTCGATGGCAATGTGCCCGGTGAGGTCAGTTTGTGTACCGTGTGCGGCAGTTCGGACATGACCGTTTTTGATGAGATCACGCCCGATCAGCTGGATGCTCAGGACGCCTGGCTGCCTTGCCCGCGCTGTACTGAAGGAAAGCTGCTAATCGAGACGGCAGGGCAGTGGCACTGACGCATCACCACATAAAACGGAATGTAGGGACACAGATTTTATTTCGTTGATTTTTGGTCTGTTAGCTGTCTTCATACACCTGCATCACCTGCTTTGCAGGTGTAAGTCCTTCACTTTTAGTGGACTGATTCTGAATTTGAGGGCTGATCTGGTTGCGACATGCCGCGAATTACCCTATAATGACCACGTTTTCCACATACTGTATGCTTCGAGATCGAACGAATTCTAGCTTCAATGAGGTTAACGCATGGCTATTCCGCGCGGCCCGCTCCGCCACGAAATGCTTTCCTGGGATGATGTAGATCGGCTGGTCGATGTGCTGGTGCCGCAGTTACGCGCGGCGGGCAGCTTCGATGCGCTGATGATGGTGACACGCGGCGGATTGGTGCCAGGCGGGTTGCTGAGCGAAATTCTGGGCATCAGTTACGTACTGATCGCGGCGGTGGACTTCCCGCGCGAACAACTGGGCGGTTCGGCGCAGCTTGCTGCTTGGCCGTCCTTTTTGCAGTTCCCCGACGATGGGCTGATCAGCCGTCGCCGCACTTTGATCATCGACGATGTGTGGGGCAGTGGCCGCACCAGCACCGCCGTCAAAAATCGCTGTCAATCGGCAGGCGCGATCCCGTTCACCTGCGTCTTTCACTTTAACCCGTATCGGTCACTCTTTTCGCGTGCCGAACCGGATTTTTATGGCGCTGTCACCGACGCGCACATCGTCTATCCCTGGGAAGTGGATCGCGGCACAAAAAATATCCCGCTGGGCGTACCCGAATCCAACTAACCCTTTCGGCTTGATAAGCCATCGTGAGGAAAATCTGATATGGTTGCACAACCCGCCGCATCACCACTCGTTGCGCGCAAAGCCTCGATTCGCGTCAACGAATTGGGCAAACGCTTCGCAACTGATGGCTTCAATTTGCTCAGCGACTTACAACGCGATTATGGCGATTTAGTACAGATTGCAGTGATACCGGGGATTCTCAACCAGTGGATGATCTTCACACCGGAACTTGCCTATGAAATTCTGGTAACACATCCCGAACGCTTCAAAAAACCAGAGTTGGGTAAACGCCTGTTCCGCGAATCATTCGGCAACGGCTTATTTTTCAGTGAAGGCGACTTTTGGAAGCGGCAGCGCAAACTAGCACAACCCGCCTTTCACCACGTCCGCATCAACGCCTATGCCGAGCAAATGGTGGCGCAAACACAGTCCTTCATCACTAACTGGAAGCACGAGAGTGTGATCGATCTGGACGCGGCCATGCACGCCCTGACGCTTTCAATTGTGGTGAACGCGCTTTTTAAGACCGATATTTCCGGCGAAACCGAACGAATTGGCGCGGCGATGGCGGCGTTGGGATCAGCGTCCGCTCAGCAGGTCACGTCCATCGTGCAAACCTTCATGCCCGCCTGGTTGCCCACCGAAATTAACCGAAAAAAGCACGCCGCTGTTATGAACATCAACCAGACGATCTACCGCCTGATTGCTGAGCATCGCATCCGCCCCGCCGACAAAGGCGATCTGCTCTCGATGTTCATGGCTGCGAAGGACGAAGACACGGGCGAGAGCATGTCCGACGCCCAGATTCGGGATGAACTGATGACTATGTTCATCGCCGGGCATGAGACAAGCGCCATAACCCTTACCTGGGCACTGATCGAACTTTCCCGCCATCCTGAAATCACAACTCGGTTACAGGCAGAACTGGATAGCGTGTTGGCTGTCCGCGCCCCAACACTAGCCGATTTGCCGATGCTGCCAACCGTGACTCAGGTGATCAAAGAGACGCTGCGCCTCTATCCGCCAACGCTGTTCATCAGTCGGCAGAGCCACCAACCGATGCCGCTTGGCGGGAAAACCGTCGGCAAAAACGATCTTCTCACGCTGGTAATCGCCCAAATTCAACGCGACCCACGCTATTTCGATGATCCGCTTGAATTCCGCCCGGAACGTTTCGTGGGCGATTTTGAACGCTCGTTGCCCAAAGGCGTGTACATGCCCTTTGGGGCGGGGCCGCGTATCTGCATTGGAAATGGCTTCGCGCTGCTCGAAATGCAATTGGTTTTGGCAACTCTCATGCAGCGTTTCACGTTCACGCTCGCCGATGAGTCCGAAGTGATTAAATCAACGTTCGGCATTACGCTTGGCTTTGCATCATCGCCGCGAATACGTATCGCGCACCGTGCTGCTACGCCATTGTATGCGGAATTGCTCTGAAAACCGATGCAATCACAAATAAGCATTAGCCCTTGAGCGCCCCTTGCAACATCGCCTCGAAAAACGTTCGGCGCAGCGCCAAAAACAGGATCACGACGGGCAGCATGATAATGATGCAGGCAGCCATCCAGACGTGATAGGCGATCTCGAACGAGGACTGAAAGGTATACAGCCCGACAGTCGCCGTTTGCACTTTGTTGCTGTTGAGCAGCAGCGCCGCCGCCAAGAACTCATTCCAGGTATCCACGAACATCAACAGGAACGCGGCCAGCAACCCCGGCGCGGCCAGCGGCGTCACGACATACCACAATGCCTGCAACGGACTGCACCCGTCGATCAGCGCCGCTTCCTCGATTTCGAGCGGGATCGCGTCGAAAAATGATTTGATGATCCAGATGCTGAACGGCAAACCGCCCGCTGTGTAAATGCCGATCATCAACTGATGCGTATAGTCGCGCAGCAGGCCAAAATCGCTTGCCAGTTTGTAGAGCGGCACAAGGTTGGTCAGGCCGGGGATCATCATCAGACCCAGAATGACCAATTGAAGCGTGCGGCTGCCCCGGAACTTGTAGCGCGAGAAGGCGTAGCCCGCTAACCCGGCCAGGAGCACCGTCAGCACCGACGATCCAAACGAATTGATGAACGTGTTCGGCAGGTTATAGCGAATCAGATCGCTCTTGAAGACCTGCACGTAGCCATCGAGTACCCACACTTTCGGAAAAAAGAGCGGCGGATTGGTACGTACCTCGATCTGCGATTTGAACGAAGTCATCAGCGTATACAACACCGGAAAGATGAACAGGAGCGCAAAGAAACCCAGTACCAGATGAGTCGATGTGAACTCGGTGAATTTTTGACGGCGCGAACGAACCATCAGCAGTGTCCTCTACTCAGTTATTTCTCATCGTCTTTTTTCCTGGCAGCTTCAATAGTTGATTCGCTGTAATCAACTCTCTTCTTGCTTTTGTCCGTCTTGTCGTTGGCCGGTTGTTCGTCCTTTCCCGTCGGGCCGGACACGTTACCTATGCCCTGTCCCACTATTTCGGGCAGGCTGAAAAAGCCCTTTGTGAGCGCGTCGACAATCGTCTCAGTTTTCGAGCTGGAACTTTTACCACCTATGCTGCTTTGGGTGCCCTTGCCATAATAGCTATCCGCTGCCTTGTCGCTTGCGCCGCCACCGGCGCTTTGTGAATCTTCACTTTTACTGCCCGTGCTGCTCGCATTGCCTGGCGTGCCCTTGCCACTAGCACTATCCTCCGCCTTGCCGCTTGCGCCGCCGCCAGCACTCTGTGTACCCTGACTGTTGCTGCTGTTGGTCGCTTTATCGAAAACATCGTCAACCGTGCCGATTCTGAAATGCTGTACCCGATTTTGATCGACCTCCAGGAATCGCCGTACAAATTGGTTGCCCAACGTTTGTTGCATCCCGAGAACAGCATTCTGCCGCGACGTTCCGGGGGTCTGAGCAGAATCGCTTGCGGCAGCATCCGTATTTTGCTCAGAATGACGCTCGTCCGGTGACGCGGCACGGGCTGCTTTTTCCTCGGTGTCTCGATTTATTCGTTTTCGCTGGGTCAAAATGGCCTCCAATTTACAGAAACGTCGGGTAAATTGCAGCGAGCGACTCTTGTTCGGCAAGTGCGAACGAATGGTGTGCCGCAATCGCGCAAGTCCATCTCGACATCGGTCGCAAAGAAGCACGGCAGCGCGCGCT
>JBBSEU010000050.1:0-24080 GCA_038239365.1 Aggregatilineales bacterium | reverse complement strand
TGTACACGTCTACAGTAATCCTAATCAACCTCCTGTTGCCCAATTTGATGGAAGACCCGGCTCGTGGGGTACGCTACCACCCGCCAATTGGCTGCCCGATATTCTGCATGAAGCTTATTATGTCGATAAACCGCTTAGCCCAGGCATCTACACCATCGCCATCGGCATGTACGATCCAACCACCAATCAACGCCTGACCGTCACGGGCGAAGGCGCTGATAAAGACAATCGACTGTTCATCGGTACGATCATGGTAGGACTATGACAGAAGCATTGGGCATTTATCGCGCCTTGTTGGAAGCGCAGGAAAAAGGACTGGCGGCGGCGCTGGCAACGGTGATCCATGTCGAAGGTTCAGTGCCGCGCCACGTCGGTAGCAAGATGCTGGTCTGGCCGGACGGCTCGATTGTCGGGACGGTGGGTGGCGGCGCAATGGAAGCCCGCGTCGTCAAGGATGCTCAGGCGGCGATCAGCGAAGGCACGGCGCGCACTGTCTCTTACACGCTTAACGATTTGCGTGATGGCGATCCGGGCATTTGTGGTGGCACAGTGCAGGTTTTCGTCGAGCCGTTGCAGGCACGACCAACCCTCGTCGTGATCGGCTGCGGGCATGTTGGCAAGGCGTTGGCCGAGTTGGGTAAATGGTCGGGCTTTCGCGTGCTGGTCAGCGATGATCGGGCCGAGTATTGCAACCCGCAGCACATCCCCGGCATGGACGGTTATCTGCTATGTGCCCCCGGCGACGTTCTGAATCATCTGACGGTTGATCCGAAAACGTACATCGCTGCCGTAACGCGCGGTTTGCCTGTCGATATTGACCTGCTCCCCGCACTGCTATCAACGAGTGCGCCCTACCTGGGCTTGATTGGCAGTCGGCGGCGTTGGGCACTCACCGTGAAAGCATTGGCTGAAAAAGGGTATACTGAGGCGCAGTTAGCCCGTTTCCATGCGCCCATCGGCCTCGAACTGCAAGCCGAAACGCCACAGGAGATCGCGGTCAGCATCATGGCCGAGATCATCATGCTGCGGCGTGGCGGCAACGGCAAACCAATGCGTGCCGGATAGACCAACAGAACACTGGCGAAGTTCAGTCAAGATCACCGATGAAAATCTTAGCAGTCAGTGATAACGTATTACCACAAATGGAGAGCGCCCGATTCTTGCGCGAAACCTACACTGATATTGACCTGATCATCAGTTGTGGGGATATGCCTGCCGCCTACCTCGAATATATCGTTTCTGTTTTAAGTGTCCCGTTGTTTTACGTCAGAGGTAACCACGACGAATCTTATGATCAGGAACCACCCGGCGGCGAAGACCTGCAAGGCCGCGTTACAACGTACCGAGGGCTGCGTTTTGCCGGGTTAGAAGGATCAATACGCTATAATGAAGGGATGCCGCAGTACACCGAATCGCAAATGGCGGGCATGGTTCTGGGCTACGCGCCTAAACTGCTGCCGCGTCGAATGCGCGAAGGCTACGCAGTGGATATCCTCGTCACGCACTCACCGCCGCTGCACATTCACGATCAAACCGATAGAGCGCATCGTGGTTTTCGTTCCCTTCTCTGGTTCATGCAGTGGTATCGGCCACGCTACCTGCTGCATGGTCATGTGGATACCTGGGACAGGCGTCGAACAACGGTCACACAGTACAAACAGACCGAAGTGATCAACATCAACCCTGTGAAGGTGTTGACGATAGACGAAAGGAGTGCGCCAGGTGGACCCAGATAGCTCCGTCTCAGTGGCGGAATCGTTTCGTAACTTCAGCAGGGCGCGTATGTCGGCCTTCTGGCAAGAGGTATGGGGCTTCATGACCGGGCAATCAATCGATCTGCTGCGGTTCGAGGAAGTGAAAAATCGGCTGCGTTTGCGTGACGAACGCTACATCGGCTTGAAAGAGATCGAACTGGACAAGATCGTTGGCAGCGTCGGACGCTACAAGGATTTCACACGTTCGTTTTTGCCACGCACCAATGCGATCCGCTCCCGTTGGCAGCGGTTGGATGCAATGGCGCGCGGGCCGTCGGGCTTTCCGCCAATTGAAGTGTATAGAGTCGGTGAGGTGTATTTCGTCATTGACGGCAATCATCGTGTTTCGGTGGCACGGCAGTTGGGCGCAAAGACGATTGAAGCCTACGTGACCGAACTCCCGACACCCGTTTCAATCGATGTCGATACCAAACCGGACGATCTGCTGATCAAAGAAGGCTACGCGGACTTCCTGCGAAAGTCACGGCTTGATGTGATTCGCCCCGCCAGTCAGGTGATCATGACCGAACCGGCGCGCTATCGCCAGCTTGAAGAACATATCGACGTTCATCGCTACTTCATGGGCTTGGAGCAAAAACGCGACGTGCCCTACGATGAAGCGGTGGCCGATTGGTACGATAATGTCTATATGCCCTTGATCGAACTGATCCGCAAGTACGAGGTGCTGGATTATTTTCCAGGGCGCACCGAATCCGATCTATATGCCTGGCTGATCAAACACCAGGAGTCGCTGCGCCTGAACTTGGGCGGCGATTGGCTGACGCCCGAAGAAACCGTCGAAGATTTCGTCGCCAAACTGTAGCCTTTGTCCGAATCGGGCGCGGTATTCGCTGACCACGCCCGTTTGTCCATTCATGGCGCTTGAAAATATTGATGTTCGCCAATATAATGGTGTATATGGATATGATAACTGTTTCCTTTGCCAAAGCCCTTGCGGATGATACTCGACAGGCAATCATGCAGCATCTTTGCTGTGTCTGGCTGAGTGTGAATGATATTGTGGAAAAACTGGATGGCAAGGTCAACCAACCGACGGTGAGTCACCATCTCAAAATTCTTCAGGAAGCCAATTTGGTGCATATCCGACAGGAAGGCCGCCAACGCTTCTACACGCTCAATCAGGAACATTTCACCGTTTGTTGTGGTCAATTGATGCAGTGTTTTGCCCCCAATTACAGCGAAAACATCATCACCCCGGACGCGATCAAAAGCTAAATCGATCTAACCTTTGAGTAGTTTAATCTCAATTTTGCAAGACATATTGACAAACTTCAATACGTGTTATAAACTCCTGTCACATTGATATTCGTCAATATGAGAGGTTACGATGCAAACCCAGACACTTCCGGTAGCGGTTATCGGTGCGGGGCCAATTGGCTTAGCGGCAGCAGCACATTTGGCGCAATATGGACAACCATTCGTTGTGTTGGAAGCAGGTGAGAGCGCGGCAGCGGGCGTGCGTTCATGGGGACATGTGCGCGTTTTTTCGCCCTGGAAGTACAACGTTGATAAAGCCGCCGCTGCACTACTGGAAGACTCCGGTTGGCAAATGCCAGAACCCGATGAGTATCCGACGGGGCATGAACTGGCGCAGCACTACCTTGCGCCGTTGGCCGATTTGCCGCAGATCAAGCCATTTGTGATGTTTGATACGCGTGTAACTGCTATCGCACGTAAAGACATGGACAAGATGAAAGCGGTAGGCCGTGAGGATGCGCCGTTTGTTATTACCTACATCCACGCCGATGGTCAGGAAGAACAACTTTTGGCACGCGCGATCATTGATGCGTCGGGTGGCAAGCTGAATCCACTCGGCGCGAATGGCACACCCGCATTAGGTGAACGTTCGGTGCAAGACCAGATCACGTATGGCATTCCCGATATTTTGGGCATAGCCCGCGCCCGGTTCGCCAACAAGCGTGTATTGGTGGTGGGCAGCGGGCATTCGGCGTTTAATTCGGTGCTAGATTTGATTGTGCTGTGCGATGATGCGCCTGAAACGGCTATCACCTGGGCAGTTCGGCGCGGGGCAACCGGGCAAATGTTTGGCGGCGGCAACGATGATGAACTAGGACGACGGGGCGCGCTCGGCCAACGCGCAAAACTGGCCGTCGAAAGTGGCCGAGTAGAGTTTGTGACAGGCTTCCGCATTCAGCGCGTATACAAAGCAAATGCAGGTGTCTGGGTTGAAAGCGATGCCAGACGGCTTGGCCCGTTCGATGAAATCATCAGTGCCACTGGCTATAGACCTGACCTCTCGATTTTGGGTGAGCTGCGCCTGTCAATTCATGAAGGTACGGAAGGTGTAAGTGCCATTGCGCCGCTGATTGACCCGAATTTCCATAGCTGCGGTTCAGTGCCGCCGCACGGTGCGGAAGAACTCAAGCACCCCGAACCCGATTTCTACATTGTCGGCATGAAAAGTTACGGGCGCGCGCCAACTTTCCTGATGATGACTGGTTACGAGCAAGTCCGTTCGGTTGTTGCAGCCTTGGCAGGCGATTGGGAAGCTGCCCGCAAAGTCGAACTGGTGTTGCCGGACACAGGCGTTTGTTCCAGTAGTCGCGGGGCAAGCGACGAAGCGGGCTGTTGTGGTGATAGCTGCTGCACAACAACCACAGAAATCAGCCCGATAGGGGTCACCAGTGGATTGATCGCGCTGGATAGTATTCTTGTCTCCGCTTCGGCGGCTGACGCCTGCTGCGAGTCGGACTGCTGTGGGGGCACTTATGCCGATCAAACACTGATCCAAATCCCACTGAACAATCGTTGAAATGCGTCTGGCTCTACGATCTGGCTCTGTTTACTACGGTTGGGTAGTCGTCTGGACGCTCGCCTTCACGGAAATGACCTCGTGGGGCATCCTGTACTACACCTTCGCGGTGATGCTCACCCCCACTCAGATCGCTACCGGGTGGGGACGAGCCGAACTGAGCGGAGCGTTTTCACTGGCACGGCTTGTATCGGGTTTTGCAGCCATCTTGATCGGGCGTTTGCTGGATCGATTCGGCACACGCCCCATCATGACGGTGGGTTCGTGCGCGGCGGTGCTGCTCGTGATCGCCTGGTCACAAGCTCAAAGCCTGACCGTTTTCTACCTGATCTGGGTTGGGATCGGGATCGTTACGGCAATGGTGCTGTATGAGCCTGCCTTTTTCGCGGTAGCCACCTGGTTCACCCGAAAGCGGTCACAGGCACTCACGATTCTGACCTTCGGCGGCGGACTGGCAAGTGTTGTTTATGTTCCGTTGGCGGGTTGGCTGCTGCGTGAGCAGGGTTGGCGCGCATCACTGCTCATATTGGCGGGGCTGCTAGGAATTTTGACCATTCCCTGGCACGCCTACCTGTTGCGCCGTCGTCCGGCAGACCTGAATTTACATCCAGACGGCGCATTGACAGCTTATATCCAACCGACGCGAACCGCGCCCTTGTTGACCCTACGCACATTGCTGCAAACATCAAAATTCTGGTGGCTCTCGATGGCCTTTGTCATGGGCAACTTTGCCGCATCCGCGATGATATTCCACTTATTGCCCTATCTGACCGACAACGGCTATAGTCCAGTGTTTGCGGCGAATGTCGTTGGATTGATCGGTGTGACGGCGCTTCCCGGACGATTGATTTTTACGCCGTTGGGCGGGCGCATCAATCGCAAATGGATCACCGCTGTGCTTTTTGGGATGCTGGCGCTCTCCTTTCCGGTGCTGATGATCGCCCACTCCGAATGGGGTGTTGTTGCTTTCGTGCTGGTCTTTGGCGTGGGTTACGGCGCGATTTCGCCCGCCCGCGCCGGACTGACCGCTGATCTATTCGGGACGGGGCGATACGGCACGGTTAGTGGACTCGTTTCGTTTTTGGTGAGTCTGTCCAGTGCCGCCGCGCCAATCTCGATCAGCCTGATTTATTCAAGTGCGGGCAGTTACACACCCGCACTCATCATCCTTTTGATTTTTTCAGGGCTAGCGACATTGTTTGTGCTTATTCTGTAGATTGCCAACGGCTGAACCATAATGCCGCAACTAGTGCCAGCACCCCACCCACGACGAACGGCGCACGCGGCCCAAACCCACTGAACGAGCCGATCCCCTGCCACAACACGCCCGCCAACACACTGGCGGGCAGTGCGGTCAGGCCAATCGCCGCATTATACACGCCGTAAGCAGTGCCGCGCTGTTCCGGCTGCACCAGATCGCCCACCAGTGCCTTCGTGATTCCTTCGGTTGCAGCGTAGTACAAGCCGTACAGAACATACAACGCCACCACTTGCCAGGCCGCATTTGCCACGCCAAAACCCAGATAGATCAGTGCGAAGATCAACCAGCCGCCGATGATCACGCGCCGCCGCCCCAACCGATCCGAGAGCGCACCAAGCGGTCCCGATGCTGCCGCATAAATGATGTTGAAAGCGAATATCATCAGCAGGATCGCCGGGAGTGATAACCCTAGATTCTGAGCGCGCAGCACCAGAAACGAATCGCTGGAGTTGCCCAGCGTGAACAGGATGATGATGGGTAGGAAACGCTTGAAACGATTATCCAACCCGGCAAGTGTAAGTCGTGGCCGTTCGCGCTGCACTTTGATGGGTACTTCACGCGCGCCGATTGCCAGCGTCAATACGCCCAAAATGCCAGGGATGATGCTGATCAATACCGCTGTTTGGAATGCTTGCCGGGTCAGGACAAGGATTCCGGTTCCCGATACCGCGACGACGATCAAAAAAGCCAGCAGCAAGCCCAACGCCGCGCCCGCTGTATCGCCCGCGCGGTGAATGCCAAAGCCCAGGCCGCGTTGTTCGGGCGCGACGCTGTCCGCGATCAAGGCGTCACGCGGGGCGGTTCGGATACCCTTGCCAACGCGATCTGAAAACCGAACCACCAATACGCCGAACCATGACGTGGCAAAAAACAAAAACGGTTTGCTGAACGCCGACAGTGCGTAGCCGCTCACCGTCAGCCATTTACGCGCCCCCAGCCAATCCGACAGCCAGCCCGAAAACACCTTGAGCAAGCTGGCCGTCGTTTCGGCAATACCATCGATCAGGCCAATGACGCTTGTCCCGACGCCCAGTACATTCGACAGATACAGCGGCAGCAAATAGAAGATCATTTCGCTGGAAACATCAGTGAAAAAGCTGGTTGCGGTCACGATCCAGACGTTGCGTGAGAGGCCAAAGCGTGCGGATTTAGGGGGCGGCGTTGTCTCTGTTGGCATATTGAGTGAATAACCTATAGATTGGATGAGGCCATTTTAACCATATTATGCCCCAACTGGAACACCTCTCTAATACGCCGGATAAGTCCGGTTATTATTTCTTTTCGCCAAACTCAACTAAGCGATATACTCCATTGCTGTAAAAAATATGTAAAATAGGTGCATCTGCCAAACAGGTTTTTGACAATGCGGAAACCGGGAGTTCGCAAGGTGCTATCACCGCCCTTTACGCGCAGTGATCATCTTTCAACTAAATCGTTCATCGAACGTCCGCGACTGCTGGCGAAATTGCAGGGTGCCGAGAGCCACAAGCTAACCCTGATCAGTGCGCCGCCCGGCTATGGCAAAACGACGCTTGTTTCCCAGTTCGCGCGCCAAACCGCCTATCCGCTCATCTGGCACACCCTCGAAGACCGCGAACGCGATGTGCCGAACCTCTACACACAAAGCCTGAGCCTGCTGGATGCGGTTGCGCCGGGGATCAGCAAATTACCGCTGCCCTATGGTTACGCGCCAGGCGAACTGGCAACCGCGATCACCAGCTTTTTGCGGCACACACTGTCCAGCCCGATTTTTTACGTGTTCGACGATGCCCACCAACTGACCGAGTCCACCGACGCCGAAACATGGTTGCGAACGTTCGTGACCACCATCCCGCCCAACTGCCATATAATTCTGATCAGCCGCACGCTGCCCGATCTGCCTTTAGTAGAAATGATCGCCCGGCGCGAAATTATGGCAATCGGTCAGGAAGAACTCCGCTTCACGGCGCGGGAGATCGAAGACCTTGCCCAGAAGGCCAGCAGCAGCGTTCCCGCCGCACAAGTGGCCGAGATCACGGAACGGCTGGAAGGCTGGGCTGCCGGGACGGTCTTGGCACTGCAACCGATGCCCGCCGATTTCGAGCGTGCCGTTTTGCGCGAACACGAAGCGCCCGAAGCCCTGTTCGACGCGCTGGCTGATCAGATGTTCGGGATGCAGCCGCCGCATATGCAATCCTTTTTGCTGGCCTCAGCCACGCTCACCCGCATCACACCCGAACTCTGCACGAATGCTCTGCTTCTGCCGAATGCCGCCGCGCTGCTCATCGAAGCCCAGGAACGCAATCTGTTTCTGAACAAGGCATCCGGCGGATTAGTCTATCACACGCTGTTTCGGAGCTTTTTGCAGCGCCGCCTCAAGGAAACCGATCCCGATTTATTTGCCGAACTGCATACCCATGTCGGAAGCTGGTTCGAGGCACAGAACGCGATTGATGAGTCGTTCAACCATTACTATCTGGCCGGGCGCTTTGATCGGGCGGCCAGGGTTGCCGAAGGGGTGGCGCAAGCCTACTTTGCTCAGGGCAAAATCGAAACGCTGCTCAACTGGGAAGCGCAGTTAAATACTACCCAACTATCAATTCCGCGCTTGTTATATAGCTGCGCCCTCATTCACACGGATCGCTACGAATATGCTGATGCCGAAATCAAATTGAATCGCATTGAGTGCGAGTCGATGCTCTCCGAAGCGACGATCAGCGCCGAACAATTGCAGCTTCAACGCGCCATGATCCATTTGCAGCGCGGCGACTATGCCACCGCTGTTACGCAGGCTGAACCTTTTATAGTGGAAGTAGGCATAACGCCCCATCGCTACCGTGCGCTCAACATTTTGGGCGTTGCCTATTTACGATTGGGCGAAGTGGCACGGGCAACAGCTTATCTTGAGGAAGCCCTCCCCTTATTTCGCGCCAGTGCCGATGCTCATGCCCTTTCACAACTGTTGCAAAACCTGGGCGCAGCCTATTCGCGCCTGGGACGGCTCACTGCGGCCAGTGCTTGCCTTCAGGAAGTGGTGGCCTTGCGTCGCTCTCTGGGTGGGGCGGCGGCACTGGCTTTGGCGCTCAACAATCTGGGCTACTACTATCACCAGTGCAACGACTATAAACATGCCCTCTCAACATTACAGGAAGGGCTGAGCGTCGTCGCGCGCTTCCCAAGCCGCCGCGCCGAAACCTATCTGTTGTGGAGTTTGGGCGACGTTCAGCGGGATCGCGGCGCTTTCGAGACGGCCTTGAACTGCTACATGAAGGCGCTCGATCTGGTTGGAGATAAAGAGCCGCCCTTGCGCTGCTTGATTCTCACCAGTACCTCCACCCTGTATCGCTGGCATGGCAAACACGCCGAAGCGATCCGCTATGCCGAACAATCGGCACAATTGGCCGAACGCAATAATCAGCAGACCGAACTCATCCGTGCAGAGGCGGCACTGTGGGCAACCCGCGCCGAAATGGGGCAGGCCGCCGATGCACTGGCGCATATCCAAACCTTAATTGCGGATTTGAGTCGCGGCGGCACACGACTTGAACTGATCCGCTTGTTCGGCCTGTGCGCGAATGTAGCACTCCTGATGAATGATATGGCGCAAGCGGGCGATTTTCTCCGCAAAGCATTTGAGCAGGGTCAGGACATGGGCAGCTTGCAACTGCTTGTGGCCGAAGTCATCCATTCGGCACGCTTAGAGGTGTTTATCCTCAAAGAAGCGCGCCGTTACGAACCACTCTTGCGCGAACTCTTGCATCTGCGCGCCGAACAGGCCAAAGCCGAACACGAAGCGCCCCGCTTTCAAAAGCTGCCCAATGTTACAACGTTCGGCTTGCGCGTCCTCACCCTGGGGCGTGAAAACATTTTGCGCGACAGCGTGCCAATCGCCACTTCGGAGTGGCGTGCCACCGCTGCCCGCGAATTGTTCTTTTATCTGTTATTTGTCGGCCCCGCCAGTCGAGAACAGATCAGTCTGGCGTTCTGGCCGGATACGTCCACACAGCGAGTCCGTTCCAACTTTCACACGACGCTCTATCGGGCGCGTCATGCGTTGGGCGAGAACACGATCCACTTTGAAGATGGCATTTACCTGATCAACCCGGCTGTCGATGTGTGGTGCGACGCCCAGGAATTAGAAACACTGGTCATTCAGGCGCGCTTGCTTTCTCCGAACGACGCCCGTACCGAAGATTTATGGCGGCGCGGACTGGAACTCTATAAGGGTGAATTTCTCGGCTCATTGGAGACAATCTGGATCGGCGCGCGGCGCGAAGGCTATTACAACTGTTACATCGAAGCGTTGATCGGGTTAGGGGAGTGCGCCCGCGCCCGTCGTGACTTCCGGCAGGCACTCGACACTTTTCAAAAGGCGCTGGAGTTTGAACCCTATCGTGAGGACATTCACCGCGCGATCATGACCTGCTATGCCCAGCGCGGCGATAAGTATCAGTTGAACAAGCACCTGCACGAACTCAAAATGCTGCTGCGCGAAGAACTGGACGCCGAACCCTCGACTGAAACGCTCGATCTGGCACAATCGCTGCTTGGGTAGAGGTATATGATCCGTTTGATTATCGTCAGTTTTTGGTTTGCTATTCGGGTTATTACACCTGCTCCACCTGCTATGCAGGTGTAATAGCCTCAAACACACCGTTGACGCGCTTTTGCCGCTATGGTAAACTTGCCAGCATTGACCCGAGGTAGCCAAGCGGTTTAAGGCAGGCGACTGTAACTCGCCTATGCGGGAGTTCGAATCTCTCCCTCGGGACTCACCTGTCAAGCCCTGCGTTGTGTAAAAACGCGGGGCTTTTTGTTAGAATGGGTTCTCAGGGAGCGATATTAATTCATGGATATTAACGAGCGCGTCAATCTAATCACCAGTCATCTCGAAGAAGTTATCGGCGCGGACGAGCTTAAGACGCTGATCGAGCAGGAAATTCCGCTGCGCCATTACATCGGCTTCGAGATTTCGGGGCGGCTTCACCTGGGAACGGGTTTGATGTGTATGCAGAAAATCCGCGACTTGCAAAAAGCGGGCGTGCATTCCACCGTTTTCCTGGCCGATTGGCACACCTGGATTAACGATAAGTTGGGCGGTGACCGCGATGTGATCAAGCGCACTGCCGTTGGTTACTTCAAAGAGGGCTTGAAGGCGTCATTGGCGGCTATTGGCGGCGACCCGGAAAACCTCGATTTTGTGTTGGGCACGGAGCTTTACCACCACAACGATCAATACTGGGAAACGCTGATCGAAGTCAGCAAAAACACGACTCTGTCGCGCATCATGCGGAGCGTCAGCATCATGGGGCGCAACGAAGGCGAAGGGATCGATTTTGCCAAGCTGATCTATCCGCCGATGCAGGTGGCCGATGTGTTCATGCTGCGTGCGAACATCGCGCAGGGCGGCATGGATCAGCGCAAAGCGCATGTTATCGCGCGCGATGTGGCGCTGCAAATGAAGGTCAGCCCATTATGCGATAAAAACGGCAAGGTGATCAAGCCGATTGCCATTCATCATCACTTGCTGCTTGGCCTGCAAAAGCCGGATATATTCCCGGTGCCGCCCGATAAGCTGCGCGAAGTCTGGACTTCAATGAAGATGAGCAAATCGAAGCCGAATACGGCGGTCTTTGTGCATGATGAGCCGGACGAAATTCGCAAAAAGATGCGGAAGGCGTTCTGCCCGCCTGGTGAACAGGAAGGCGGCGTTGAGTTCAACCCGGTCTTGGATTGGGCACAGCATCTACTATTCGATAACGGCGTCACATCTTTGAAGATCGAACGTACTGAAGCCAACGGCGGCAATCTGACGTTCAACTCATTCGAGGAACTGCGCGACAAATATAAGTCGGGCACTTTGCATCCCGGCGATCTGAAAAATGGTATTGCACAGGCGATTATCGACATGCTGGAACCGGTTCGTAAACACTTCGCTGAACACGCCGAAGTAAAGCGCATGTGGGAAGAACTGGAAACATTGCTGTGACCAAACGGGCTGATCGTTCGATTCGGTTCCCTGACTGCGAGGCGAGGCAGGCTTGATGCGCCGTACCGTGTGGCTCGTTCTGCTGCCGTTGCTGCTGATCGTGCCGCCCGTCCGCACACGACAGACCGCGCCGGGCGATGTGGATGTGTTCGTCAGCAGCCCGACAGCGACCAGCAAAGCCAGCGTCTACTTTGTCGATGCGCGCACGGGCTTAAGTACCGTAGTCGTCACCAATGGCCTAAACCCAACGCTGCTTGGCGCAGATGTGATTTTCATCGACAAAGATACGGGCAAAGTCGGCATAGCGCATCGTGACGGCACGCTTGAGACGCATCCGTTCATCGACTCCAGCGAAGTGTTGAATTGGGTTGTCTCCCCGGATCGGCGCTGGATCGCCTGGGCAGCCGGGCGTAATCAAGCCGGATCGCTGATCATCGATCTGTATGCGGCGCGCGCGGATGGCGTTGGTAAAGGGATCATCCTGCATACCTCCTCCTCAAAGGGAATCGGTGTTCGCCCCTTAGCGATCACCAATGATGGTGCAACGGTCTTCTACACGCGCCAGTTCGATGATCCGAAAGCCTATCAACCCTTTCCGCAAGCCTCAGATGTGTTCCGCCTGAACGTCAGCAGCGGTGAATCGACGCGCCTGACAGGTGAGCCACGCTGTCGCTGCGCCGCCACCTTTGGCACGAATGGCAGCACATTTTTCCGCCTCGAAGGCACTCCGCAAGGCTTTATCGCGCACTTCATTGATCTGGCACTCAATACCGATACACGCGCCGATCCGTCCAGCCTGAATTATGCTCAGGCGGGTTATGCACTGCTCTCTGATAAAGGCAGCTATGCCGTTTATAGCATGGCAAAGGGCACGCAAATCAAAGGCACGCCCGATCAGTATGTACTCGTCCTGGTCGATGCTTCACAGCGCAAACAGTCGATCATCCTGGCTGCCAGTCCTGTGCGCTTGCGGCCACTGATCTTCGGGCAAAATTCGCTGCTTCTGACGGGGGTTGATAAGGACGGCACATACAAACTTTCACTGAGCGATGGCACACTCACCCAAATATCGAACTACACCTATCTGGGAACACTGAGCAGCTAATCGAGGAATAGGCTTCACACGCCTGATGTTTAACATCAGGCGTGTGATTACCGGTTAAGCAGCCTGTTCGTCCGAGAGCTTGACCGCAATATCGATCAATTCCAGTTTACGCAGCAGCTTGACAGGCAGATCGTCGCCAATCTTGAAATGGGTCAGCACCCGATTCAAGTCGTCAATGCCTGCTACTGCCTCACCGCCCGCGCTTACCAGAATATCGCCAGCAACAATGCCAGCACGCGCTGCTGGGCTGTTTTCCACAACTTCGTGGACATATACGCCATGTGTTTGCGTCAGGTTGTGGTGCGAAGCCAACCCTTCATACAGGCGTTGACGTTCACCCGCCACACCCAGACGCGGACGGCGTACCGTTCCATGCTCTGCCAAGTCAGCGATGATCTTGCTGATCGTGGCGCTGGCAACCGCGATATTGATACCCTGCGCTTCGGTCATGCTGGCCGTGTTCAAGCCAATGATCTGACCCTGGCTATTGACCAACGGCCCACCCGACATACCCGGATTGAACAGGGCGCTGGTCTGAATGAGGCCAGACATAATTTGACCCGATGGCCCACGCAGTTCACGCTTAAGCGCACTGATGATGCCCGACGTTGCGATAACCCCGTCACCATCCGGGTTGCCCAGCGCAATTACCGCCGCGCCAACCTGAAGTGCGTTGCTATCGCCAAACGAGGCGGCTTTCAACCCTTCGGCCTTGATCTGAATCAATGCCAGATCGGTATCCGGGTCTTTACCAATACGGTTGCCTTCGATCACTTTGCCATCACTGGTGTGAATGCGAACGTCCTGTGTTCCGCTCACGACATGATAACTGGTCACGATATGACCTTTTTCGGCGTCGATGATCACGCCTGACCCGTGATTGACGCGCGAACGCCCCATACGCCAGCGGCGGCCACCACCACGCCCGTCATCGCGGCGCTCGACACGTACAACAGACGGCGATAACGCATCTACGATGGCGCTGACGGCCTGCGAATATTGTTCTAGAAACGAATGGGCTGCACTCAAATCGGCCATGTTTACCTCTCCAATAGTCACTTGACTTTTTGAAGTATAGGGTGTGTCACTTGATAAAGTCAAGCGACCTGCCCTGTGCTTTTGGATAGGTAAAAGGCTGTTAGTTCGGGCGGGGAGTGTGCAAAAACTTGGGTGATTAGCCGGCCATAACCTCGAAGCCGAAATCGTCTGGCTGAACGGGCAGCAGTACGAATTGATTGGCATTTTCGTATGTAACAACCGATGTGAGCGCCTCGGAAATCGCCTGACGGAACTCACGCAGCACGGCCTCCGAGTCGCCTAACGTATGCACTTGATAATCAACTTTTAGACGGCGCTGTGGTGTGTGATGATCAGCCGTGATTGAAAACTCCACAAGGCCCTTGTTGGCAAACGTCATGAATACTTGTGACATATTGTTAATTTCCTAAGCGCAATAATTAAGATGTGATTGATTTGCGCTTGATATAAGTCTATACCTAAATTCTAGCGCATTAAATCACAAAATGTAAACAGAATCCATGCAAAATTGGCAAAACCTTAATGCTTCGACTGAACAGCTACTCGTCGTTACGGTAAATTACGTGTTCTGGAGAGGATCAAAGCCATACAAATGTCAAGAAGCGAATTGCTTTTAACATCCAGACAAATCAGGTGGCGGCACAATCAAGTGCGTCTCCATTATGGAATGGTTGACGCGAACTCGGACTGTGCCGCCACTATTTTGGGCTTAACGTTGAAGGCTAGGTTGCCATCATCTTTTCGCGGCGCTTCTGGTCTTTCTGACGTTCTTCGTTATTCAGAACACGCTTGCGAATCCGTAGATTTTGAGGCGTCACTTCGAGTAGTTCATCTTCGGCCAGAAACTCGATGCAGTCGTCCATACTCAGGTTGCGCGGTGGAGTCAGGCGAATGCCTTCTTCCGCGAAGCTCTTTCGCATGTTGGTAACATGTTTGGCCTTCGCAACGTTTACGACCAGGTCTTCGGGGCGGATGTGTTCACCAACAACCATGCCTTCATAGACTTCGGCTTGCGGACCAATGAACAGGTTGCCGCGAAGCTGTGCGTTATCCAGGCCGTAGGACGTGGCAACACCTGTTTCGTGGGCAACCAGACTGCCAAACTGTCGCCCGGCAATCGCGCCCGCCATCGGCTGATAACTGTGGAACAGGCTGTTGATCTGCCCCATGCCGCTGGTGGCCGTCATAAACTGCTGGCGGAAGCCGAGCAAGCCGCGCGTCGGAACCAAATATTTGAGGTAAGTCGTGCCGTTTTCGGCGCGCATATCGTGCATCTGGCCGCGCCGTCCACCCAGCAGTTCGACCACTGTGCCGACCATGCTATCCGCCGCTTCGATATGCACTTCTTCAACGGGTTCAACCAGTTCGCCCGTTTCAGGATCGCGCTTGTAGATCACTTCGGGTTTGCTCACCTGAAATTCGTAGCCTTCGCGGCGCATCGTCTCAATCAGGATGCCCAGGTGCAGTTCACCGCGCCCGCTCACCACGAACTGATCGGGTTGATCAGTATCCTGCACGCGCAAGGCGACATTGTGTTGAAGCTCATTGTACAGGCGCTCACGGATGCGGCGTGAAGTGCCCCAGCCTGTTTTGCCTTCGCGCCCGGCAAAGGGTGAGGTGTTGACGCCAAAAGTCATTCGTACAGTCGGCTCCTCAACGCGGATCGGCGGCAACTGTGTCGGGTCAAGGGGATCAGTAATCGTATCGCTGATTGCTACCACTTCCAGCCCGGCAAACGCACAAATATCGCCAGCCTGCACTTCGTCCACTTCCTGTTTTGCCAGGTTGTGATAGGTGAACAGATATTGAATCTTGCCATTACTGCGCTCACCTTCGGCAGTGATACGGGTGACGTTCATACCTTTTTTGAAGGTGCCCGAATGCACACGCCCAACGCCAATTTGCCCTTTGTAATCGTCGTATTCGAGTGTTGTCACGAGCAGGCTTGCCAGCGCGTCAACTTCGATCTGGGGGCCGCGAATTTTGTGGATAATCGTCTCGAACAGCGGGGTCAAATCGTCGGCTAATGCATCGTGGCTGTAGCCCGCTTTGCCCGTCAAACCAATCGCATAGACAACGGGGAAATCGGCCTGTTCTTCGCTGGCACCCAGTTCGATGAACAAATCAAACGTCTCGTTGAGTGCTTCTGAGGGGCGGGCGTTTGTGCGGTCGACCTTGTTGACGACGACGATCACGCGCAGACCCATTTCGAGCGCCTTACGCAACACAAAGCGCGTTTGCGGCATGGGACCTTCCACCGCATCGATGAGCAGCAGCGCACCATCAACCATGTTCAGGACGCGCTCAACTTCGCCACCAAAATCGGCATGGCCGGGGGTATCCACAATATTGATCTTGTAACCGCCCCAGGTCACCGCCGTGTTTTTTGCAAGAATCGTGATACCACGTTCGCGCTCAATATCGTTCGAGTCGAGAATGCGTTCGCCCGCCGTCTCTACGTTGCGGAAGACCTTCGATTGTTTGAGCATTCCATCGACAAGCGTTGTTTTGCCATGGTCAACGTGCGCGATGATCGCAATATTCCGAATATCGTTACGTGTTTCGATCACACCTATCCCCCAACACCTAAAAAACCTGATTAATTATATCAGAAGCAATGTTAAGAAGATAGATCACGGTTCACACACCTGACAACGAGCCTGAACCGTATCTCTGAATCGAGACCGCTGTTGTTGGCTGGTTGACCAAAACGATTTGATTACAGAAGACCTGTCAAACGATCCAACTCATCAATTGTTCATGTTTTCCCGAAAAGTGCTGATGGCAAAGTTGTAAAAAGATGTAAAATTAGGTTGGAACTGGGAGGATCGCTATCTTGACGACACGACCCACGAATTATTTATGTGTACACGGACATTTTTATCAGCCGCCGCGCGGTAATCCTATAACGGGCGAAATCGGTGAGGAAGGCAGCGCCACGCCTTATCACAACTGGAACGAACAGATCGCGGATAAAGCCTATCGCCCCAATGCCGAGATTGGCAATTTCGAGCGGATGAGCTTCGATGTTGGTCAAACGCTGATGAGTTGGCTGCAACAGCATGTGCCCGAAACGTATCAGCGCATCGTGCAGTCTGATCACCTACACCAGGAGCGCAATACAGTCGGCAACGCGCTCAGCAGCCCATTCCATCATATCATTCTGCCCCTGCAACGGCTGCGCGATAAACGGACTGAATTAGCCTGGGGGAAGGCCGCCTTTCGGCACCATTTTGGGCGCGATCCAGAGGGTATCTGGCTGCCTGAAATGGCCTACGATCTGGAAACGCTCCAGGCCGTCCGGCAGGCAGGTTATGCCTATACGATCATTTCACAGAGTCAGGTGGATGGCAGCGTGGACGGTGCCGGGCCGTACTGGGTTGATCTGGAAAACGGTCAGAAGCTGGCCGTCTTTGTTCGCAATGATGAACTTTCTAATGATCTGTCGTTCAACATCAGCAATGTTGGCGGGGCAGGCCATTGGGCGCGCAATAAACTTGGTAGCCGTCACGCTCGTACCAACGCTCTGACGTTGATCGCTACCGACGGTGAAACTTTCGGCCATCACCACCTGGGCGAAGAACAATTCCTGCACTGGCTCTTGCAGAGCGAAGCACCCTCAATGGGCTACAAAGTGATCACGCTCAATCAGTACATCCAGGAATTTCCGCCGACAGAGACGATCCGCCTCAAGATGTTCAGTTCGTGGAACTGCTTTCACGGTGTCGCGCGCTGGGTGACAGGCTGTAGCTGCACGCCGGGCGACAGTCGTTGGAAAGGGGCGCTGCGCCGCGCGCTGGATAATCTCTCCGATGATATGAACGAACTTTTCAGTGACGTTGTACGTCCACACGGTGTCAATGCCTGGTCATTGCGCGATGGTTATAGCTCAGTGCTGTTGGGCGAAAGCGAAGGCCGGGCCTATCTGGCACAGCATATCACCAATCTGCGATCTGAAGACGAAGCACGTCTGCTGGCGCTGCTCAAGGCACAAACGCAAATACTTCAGGCGTACACCAGCGACACTTTCTTTTTTGAAGACCTGGATCGTTTGGAGCCGCGGTACAGCATCGGCAATGCCGCTTATGCGATCTATTTGGCGCGGCAAGCCACCGGGGAAGACCTGGGCAAACGCTTCTGCAACGAACTGTACCTGGCTTCAAGTGGTCGCTCCGGGCTGAATGGTTCGCAAATCTATGACACCCTGCAAAGCGCCTATGCGCTTGATATATCAAACACAGCCGTGCCACGTCAATCCGAAGCGCAACCCACTGGACAGACCAGCCTGCCCTCGGCAAGGGCAACCCAGACAACGCCAGTGGCCGTGCAAGCCGAAACTGCGGGCAGCAGTCAGGATTAGTTAGGAAGGATAACGTCTTGAACATCGTGCAGATCATCGGCGGATCGGGTGCTGGCAAGGGCGATATTGCGACGCAGCTTGCCCAATTGTGGCCGGGGCGTGCGACTCATCTACGCACTAATCGCTACTTGCGGGATCGGCTGGTGGGCGATGGCCCGGATTTCATCATGCTTCCAACAAGCGTGGATTGGCCGTTGGTCAGTTTGCATATTGAGGCTTTGGCACGCGGAGAACGGGTGGTGATGCCCGATTACGACTGGCAGGCAGGCCGCCGCGTGCCGCCCCGCGCCGCTCAGACGCGCAACCTGGGTCTTGAGCCAACGGAACTGCTCCTGATCGATACACTGTTTTTGGTGCCGTTTTCACTGGAATCCACCAAAATATTTGTGGATACGCCCATCGACATTCGCCGCGAACACGTCCGCCAACGGGACATCGAACTGAACGGGAATTTCCTCGATCACTTTGATACGCTCACCGAGCCAAATTTTCAAAAATACGTCCTGCCACTTCGGGCACAATCCGATCTGGTGCTGGATGGAACGAAAAGCGCGCATAATCTGGCGGTTCAAACCCAACGCTACCTGACCTTGATGTGGGGCGGTTGGGGCTAACCGCCCTATCTTTTGAGTAGATAATCATTTGTGCCTTGAAAAGTTAGTAATATTTACTTACTAAGCGTCATGTGTTATCATTGAACGTCTCTGCGAATTTTTGAGCGTTTTTGTTTATTCCTGAAAATGTAGATGAAAAGATCAGATCAAGTGTTGAAATCGTTTTCTCAGGATTGGTTATAATTGTGCTTACCGAAAGCCAGATGAATTCGATTGGCAAACCGGATATGAAGACTCGAAAGGCGACACACAGCCAACTACGCCTGCAAAACCGTCAACTGCTGCTGCGCGCGGTGTACACCGGGCTGGCAAACAGCCGCGTCGATCTGGCACATACCAGTGGGCTGGCAAAACCGACTGTCTCCGATCTGATCAGTGAATTGATTGATGAAGGCTATTTGATCGAGATCGGACTGGGACAATCGACGGACGAAGGCGGCAAACGCCCGCGCCTGCTCGAATTTGTGCCGGATGCGCGCCATGTGATCGGCGTTTCGGTCAGCGGCAAGCGCATTCTGGGCGTTCTGGCAAACCTGGATGGGCGTGTGCTGGTTCGCCATGAGCAAAAACTGAACGGCGCACAGGGTCAAATCGTAATCGATCTACTGAGCAATGTGATCAACGGTCTGATCGCGCAACTTAGTGCGCCTTTGCTGTGTATCGGTATCGGGGTTTCTGGACTGATCGATCCGCAAAAGGGCATTGTTCGGCTGGCACCTCTGCTGGGTTGGAAAGAAATACGGTTGGCAGAAATCATCAGCCGAAAATATCACATCCCAACCTACGTCGCCAACAGCACCGAACTGGCCGCCATGGCACAATTCGCTTTCGGGCAAACGGACGCCAACAGCCTGGTCACGATTTTGGTGAATGATAGCGTGGGCGTGGGCGCGGTACTGGACAACGGTCAATATCATAGTGGCAGCGAACTTAACCAGTTGCAGGTGGTCTCGACAGATGGATCGAAGCGCGTTCTTGAGACATTTTTGGGGTGGTCATCGGTTCGGCAGCGGACGGAGGCCATCATCGCACCTTATCTGGACAGCCTGCTCATTGGTGATGAATTGACTTATCTGCACCTGCGACAAGCCATACTGGATGAGCAGCCCGACGCGCTCGCCTTTCAGGAAGAATTAGCCGAATATCTGGCGCAAATCTGTTCATGGGTGATCATGCTGATGCGCCCTGAACATATCTCGCTTGCCGGGACGATATCCAACATGGGACAACCGCTGCTGGACTGCGTGATCGATAAAACACGCGAACTGGTTCAACCCGACCTGCTTGAGACGATTACGTTTTCGGTAGATACCTCACTGCATTTGGTACCGCTGGGGGCAGTCGCCCATACGCTGCAAAAAGAGTTGGGGTTGATCTGATGCCGACGCTTGCCACCATTATCGGCCCACCGAATGTATATCAGAGCGCCGTGATCGCGGGCATCGAGAGTGTAACCACCGAACAAGGCTATGAAATGCGCCTGTTTGCGGGTGATGAGCGTGACCATGTGCTTGAAACACCTGATTTGAGCGGTGTGTTGGTTGTTGTGAATACGGCTTCCGATGCCCTTCTGGGAACGATCAAGCGTGCCGGGCTACCCATCTCATTGATCGCGCATCAGGTGCCGCATTTGCCGATCCCGGTGGTCATGTCGAACAATCCCGAAGGCATTGCCGCGTTGATGCAGCATTTAGTCGTCAAATGCAAGTGCCGCGCACCGGTATTTGTACGCGGTCTGATCGTGCAAAATGATGCGATTGAACGCGAACGGGCGTTTCGTCAGGAGTTGATTCACTATCACCTGCGTGTACCGGAATCGCATTATCTGCGTGGCGACTTTGAGCCGGACATTGCTGCCGACTCGATCCGCCAATTTGTAGCGTCAGGTATATCCTTCGATGCCGTTGTGGTTTCTGATTACATGATGGCAATTGCCGTGACACAGGCGTTACGGGCCGCCGGTTGCGCTGTACCTGGACAGGTATCTGTCGTTGGTTTCGGCGATGCGCCCGAAGCCGAAGCTGCCGGGTTGACAACAGTAGCGGCGAATATCCTTGAACTGGGTGCAAGCGCCGCCCGCCAGTTGATCAGTCAGATCAATGGTGTTCAGATCACAGGCGTCACGATGCTGGGTGTGCGCCTTGTCGTGCGCGAAACATCGTGCCCGGAGTAGTGCCAAACCGGGTAAGACCCCTCTGCTCAACTGCCTCTAACCTTCTTAGAGACCTGATCACAACAATAAAGGTCATAGCGAAGCGTTGAGCGCAGAGGATTGCAAGTTGTCGAACATGCTCTTGGAAACATTGAACTTATTGCCTGTGCCTGCCGGTACGGCAATGCTTGGACTGGATGAAAAGTTGGCCGCCAAATTCACCAATAGTTACGGCGAAATCTGGCGTGAATTTTACTATCGGGAGCTGCCACAGCACTCCGTTGCAATTAGTACCTACAACCTGTCGCGCTACCCCGTGACGAATGGCCTGTATGCTCAATTTATAGCGGCGGATGGTTATGAAAACGGCGATTTCTGGACGCCCGAAGGTTGGGCATGGCGGCTCGATACGGAACGCACGCAGCCGCGCATGTGGAATGATCCCCGATTTGCGGGCGCGGATCGGCCTGTAGTGGGCGTCTCATGGTTTGAGGCGATGGCCTTCACCCGCTGGGCATCGCAGGTGATTGGCGAAAATATCCGCCTGCCCAGCGAAGCTGAGTGGGAATGGGCGGCGCGCGGCGAAAACGTGCGCTGGTTGTATCCCTGGGGCGGTGTCTGGGATCCGTCCAAGCTGAACAGTGCGGCGGCTGCCCCTGACAGCGAGTCATTGGGGACGACTGCCGCCGTCGGTTCGTACAGTCCGGCGGGCGATGGTCCGTTTGGTCATGCGGATTTGCTCGGTCAGGTTTGGGAGTGGACAAGCAGCGTCTTCAAAGCCTATCCCTACGCCGTCGATGATCGAGAAGACCCCTATACACCGGAACGTCGCATCTTGCGCGGCGGCTGTTGGGGCGATGGCAAATATGCGAACCGGGTTACGACGCGCTACCATTATCCACCTGATTATGGCGATGTCAGCACCGGGTTTCGCGTTGCTTCGGGCGGCGATGCGTGCCCACTGGTGGAGCGGCCAGAACACGATCTGGTAGTCTATGGCCGTTCGTCGTTTTGCCCCGATCTGATCAATGGCAAAGAATGGCTGCGCGTATGGCGTATCCCGTATCGTCAGATCAACATCGATCTGGATGAGAACGCCGCCTTTAGAATCGATAACTGGCTTGGCACACGCACCATACCGACTTATGTAGTCGCCGAACGCGGCCAGATCGATCCGATCACCCCGCCCACCGAAACCGATCTCTCCCACCTGCGAAATGCAGACCGGGGTTCGATGTTGCACGAAGCCGATGAAGCCGGGCTGTACAGTTGGCTGATTCGCAACGGTTTTCTGGGGGCATCCGAAGGCGCAGGCCTACTGGTCTGAAAACTCAGTCGCTTCGAGGCAGACCTATTTGACCGTAAAGCTGCATGTGAAATTTTCGGTGGGCTTGTCCGTACCCGGCCCATAATGATCAAGCCCATCGTAGATCGCAGCTTTCCAGGTGAGTTTGTAATCGATCTTGTACGTTCCGGGCACAAGCTGCCCCAATGGAACAAACCAGTAAACGACGTATAGACCGGTATCGCCCTGAACCACTTTCGAGGCGTATTGTGCCCAATCGCCGATGATCTGACCGTTGATCTTCACTTCGTATTGCGCGTTGTTCAGATGGTCTTTGATCTGTTCCGGCGTTTTGGCTTCCCACGACCAGAAAATGACCACTTTCGCGCCTGTTGAAAAGCGGCGGTTACGTGCTGAACTGGTATTCGGTTTATCACAATAGGCCAGTACATCGGTGTCTTTATTAATCTTGGCCGCGTGTGTTGCGCTGGCGTCAATCGGGACGCCCGATGGGGTGCTGGGTCCCATGGCAGTCTGAGTCAGACTGATGGCGGTGCTAAGCTGCGCCCGTTCGGTAAGCTGCGGCGTAGTCAACGCCGGGATCGTTGCAGCGGCATCATTCAGCACGATAAACGAAATCGAAAGCCAGCCTTCCGAACCATCATCCAGCCGCACCAGAAACCATTTGTTATCGTCGCTGGCCGCAAAGACCGTGACGCTGCTGCCACCGCGCAGATTACCCGCAATTTTGAAGCTGGTGCCGGGACCGGTTCGCATATTGACGATACCCGCGTCGGTCTTGATCGTCCCACGTAACGGCGGTGTGGCCGTCGGGTTGGGTGTATAAGTTTCCGTTGGTGCGGGGAAAGTGTTCGTCGGCGAAAGCGTGATCGTCGGGATCAGAGTCGTGGTTGGGATAGGCGTCGCGGTAAAACGCTGCGTCTGTGTCATAATCGGTGCCAGCGTATTGGTTGGGATCGCAACGATAACCGTTGGGTTGATCGCAGGCGCATTGATTCCACATGCGCTTAACCCCAGGAGTGATGCGATCACGATTGTGACCCATAAATGACCACCAGAACGATACCGCAAACTGACCTCCCAGACCCCTGCAAAGACTTTCGATGCTCAACAGATTAGCAGGCTTTGATAGTTCGCACAACTGACAAGCTAATTTGGTACAGCGCATTTTGTTGCCAGATGATCCAAATTACTGTAGCATATCAACGTAAGGATTTCCTGAGTTTTCTAATCTAACGTGGATACCAAATGTCACTCATGGACGGCACTAAAAAACGCATTCTGGTTATTAACGATGATATTTCTTATCTAGAACTCATGCAGGAATTTTTGCAGGGACAGGATTTTGATGTACGGGTCTTTGAAGAGCCGGATGTCACGCTGGGTAAGATTAAAGCCCTGCAACCCGATTTGTTGATCATCGACCTGATCTTTGGCAAAGAGCCGAACGGTTGGCTGATGCTGCAAAGTATCCAGATCGATCCGATTATGCGGCATGTGCCAGTGTTGATGTGCAGTGCCGCCGTCGAGCAAATGCGGACACGCATAAATGATTTTGCCGATTTGAAGATCGACTTTTTGGAGAAACCATTCGATTTATCTGTGATGATGGAGCGCATTTTGGCATTGCTAGAAAGGCCGGGGACAAATGACTGAAGAGTCCCCGACCTTGCACCGTTCAGGGCAGGCCAAAAACCTCTTTCCAGCGCGTCAAAAAGGCGATCATTT
>JBBSEU010000049.1:0-24121 GCA_038239365.1 Aggregatilineales bacterium | reverse complement strand
GGTTCGCTCCCGCCTGTGGTCTCATCTGACTTTTCAAATATCGACCAACGATGCCGATATGGTTAAAGTCCCGCGAGTGCTTCTTGACCGCTTCAATGATCTGTTGTGTTATGCTACCTGATGTTCAAAGTCCAGCTGAGAGTGAGCAAAGCATTCTGCGCTGCGTAATAGGTCATGTCAAAGTTGAGGATATGCCCCAGAGCATTCCCGTCCAGGGTGATTGTGCCCACCATTGGTCCATTAATCGTCAGACTCTTAGCGAAGGCAATTTCACCCGTCAGTGTGATCGTTCCACTCAGTCCCGGCGCGAAGGTGATCAGGCCATTCCAGGGCGCAGCCACAACCGCTTCACGCAGCGAACAATCGGCATCACAAGCGCCGTCGTTCGTATCGGCCAGTTTGGTGACGACGAGCGACATTGCGCCCTGAGTAGGGGTTGACGTTCCGGCGGCTAATGCGATTTCGGGACTTGCCCATGCTGAAATGAATGCCAACAAGATCGATACAATAATGGCAAGCCGAACGACGCGCATAGAACCCCCTCTAAAAAATAATGCACTTATAAGCGTAGAGCAAGACGTGAATTTGCGCCATCACAGAACTGTTAGTAACTGCACAGCTAAGGGCATCTGGCTAGCTGAGCCATCGAAAAATCGTGGTATGTGATTAGCTGTGTGTCACTTTTTGACGAGGCGGAGCGAATCTTAGCAAACTTGCCCCAAATGGAAAACTGTTTGTGAGGCACGCCGTTCGCTCCTTTGAGAAATAGTGTACAATGACGTGCCGTTGTGACCCCTACGTGTGTTAGGTGTTTTACCGGCAATGCTTGAAAGGTGGTTTAACTTGACGCTGGTGACTGAACTCCTGCGGGACGTGTACATCGTCTGCATTGCACTTATTGCTTTTTATGCGTGCGGCACGCTGTATCTGATTCTCGTTTATCTGCGCCATTTACGGACGGCATCCGAAACGCCGCAACTTCCAGAAGCGCAGCTTCCCAAAGTCACGGTACAGTTACCGCTGTACAACGAGCGTTACGTCGCCCGGCGGGTGATCGAAGCGGCTGCGGCGCTGGATTACCCACGAGATCGGCTGCACATCCAGGTACTGGACGACTCGACAGACGATACGACTGAACTTATTCAGGGACGTATCAATCAACTCCGCAATGAAGGCGTGTGCATCGAACTGCTGCATCGCAAGAATCGGACGGGCTACAAAGCGGGCGCGATGGCGAACGGGTTGAAATATACCGATGGTGAGTTTATCGCCATTTTCGACGCCGATTTCATTCCGCCACCCGATTTTCTACAGCGTACTGTGCCACCTTTTGCCAATGATCCAAAGCTGGGCATGGTGCAAACCCGCTGGGGACACCTGAACGATGATGACAATGTTCTGACGCGCAGTCAGGCGCTTGCCATTGATGGTCACTTCGGCGTGGAGCAGTTCGCACGCAGTGCCGATGGGATCGTTTTCAGCTTCAATGGTACAGGTGGTGTCTGGCGGCGTAGCTGCATTGAAGATGCGGGAGGCTGGCAGCACGATACACTGACCGAAGACTTTGACCTGAGCTATCGTGCCCAATTGAGGGGCTGGCATTTTCACTACATACGTGATGTGGTGGTTCGCGGCGAAATTCCGCCGCAGATGAGCGCCTACAAACATCAACAGGCTCGTTGGGCGAAAGGCTCAACGCAGGTCTTGATCAAACTGGTTTGGCCGCTGGTCACCTCGAAATTGAGCGTTCGCAATCGACTGATGGGCTTTATGCAGTTGATGCAATATGCCATCCAGCTTGTAATGCTGACTTTGCTGCTGCTGACGCCTCCCATGATTCTGCTGCATGTCTTCGATAATTTGCCGGTGATGCCGTTTGGTATTCTGGCGCTGAGTGCGCCCATCCTATACGCGCTTGGTCAGCACGCCCTTTATAAGGAAAATTGGTGGCGACGCATCATCTATTTTCCCAGCTTGTTGTTATTTTGCAGCGGTTTATCGCTGAACAATGGCCGCGCCGTATTTTCAGCCTTTATGAGAATTCCAAGTGAATTCAAACGCACGCCCAAGTTTCATCTGAACGGGCAAAATCATCAGTGGACGCGCAGCCAGTATGCCAGCCTGCTTGCCACCCCCGATATTTCGGGCGAAATCGGCCTGGGCTGTTATAGCTTGCTGGGCGCTTTTTTTGCCATCCAGATGGCACCGTCGATGACCATGTATTTGTTGTTCTATGCGCTAGCCTACTTCGTAGTGGTTGGCTGGAGTCTGTGGGATCGCCACCTGTTGACGCGGCCAGAACGTGTTACCGAACGCGAACCGGAGACAGTGCGCCAGCCCGGACGCTAGTACGTACAATCCACAAAAACAAACCGATTTGAGGCTCAGGTTAGCCTCAAATCGGCTTATTCTAATTTGCAAATGTTCCCCTTTTGAAAATTTGTAGTAATATTAGTGAAGGCGTTAGCTAATCTCGATTGCAAAGGCAAAGTCGGATGAACACCATCACTCAACCCAATCCAGACGACGATTCTGAAGAAATGCTGATGCTGCCGCCACCGGAAGTAGGCACACATTATCTGGGATCAACTCCGCAGGCCGTGCCCGGCATGTTCTGGGAGATCGTATTGCAGATCGGCGGCGAAGGTAACCCGCCCGTTCATCTTGAAATCGGCTACTATTCGGTGATTGGCCGGGGCGATCCGTCCGAAGGCTATATCCCTCAGATCGATTTTACGGCTTTTGGCGCGAAGGATTTTGGCATTTCGCGTCGCCATGCCACGCTTACCCCGGATGCGGAAGGGCTGCTGCTGTGCGACTTGAATAGTTTGAACGGCACCTTCGTGAATGGCGTTTCGCTTCAGGCCAACGAGCCGCGCCGTCTACAACCGGGCGATGAGATCCGTTTCGGCAGTTTGCGGATGATCATTCGTAATCTACGCCCCGTCGGACTCAGCCAAACGTCGCTGCTCTAAGCGGATCACTCCTCACGCTATTGAATAAAGCCCCTCTCCTTCGGGAGAGGGAATGTTTCCGTTCCGGGGACTATGCGGATACACTAATGACGATATGGCCTGTTTTGTGGCCTTTTTCAATATAGCGATGAGCCTCGGCAGCCTGTTCCAACGCATAGCAGCGATCAATGATCGATTTGAGTTTTCCCTGCTCAACAAGGGTCTTGATAAAGCGCAGGTCTTCAGGCTTTGCGCCAGATAGCGCACAGATCACTTTCTGACTGCCGAATAGTGAAGTCCGCAGCATTTGGAAAAGCTGTCTCATCTTGAAGCTGGCTAGCAGGTAGCGCCCGTTTGGCTTGAGCGAACGTTTACATTGTGCAAACGTTTGCTTGCCCAATATATCAAAAATGAGATCATAGGTTTCACCGTTATTGGTGTAATCCGCTTTGGTGTAATCAACAACTTTATCGGCTCCTAACGCTTTTACGAATTCCAGGCGTGGGGTGCTGCATACTCCGGTCACTTCCGCTCCAAGATACTTTGCAATCTGTACTGCGTAGGAACCGATCCCGCCTGAAGCGCCGTTGATCAGGACGTTTTGCCCGCTCTGAAGACTAACCGTCCTGAGAAGACTTAGCGCCGTCAAAGCGCCATAAGGCACGGTAGCAGCCTCCTCATTGGTCATGTTGGCCGGTTTTAGAGCGACCATACCTGTTTCAGCCATGCACAGATACTCGGCATTCGCACCCATAGTCGGTCCACGATAACCAAAGACCTGGTCGCCAGCTTTAAATAGCGTTACGTTTTTGCCAACGGATTCAACCTGTCCAGCAAATTCACTCCCCAGAATGTTGATCCTGGGCTTGCTGATCCCAAACATCAGCCGGGCAGGGAGCCAAATAGGCATTGGCATTGAGAAATCGCGGGGAGAGATATCGTTAAAATGCCGGGCGATTATATCCCCGAAATTGACGGATACTGCATATATCCTGATCAGCAGTTCATTGGCTTTGGGGGTCGGTTTGGCAACTTCCTTGAGCTGCAGCACATCGGGTGATCCGTATTCGGTGAAAACAACTGCTTTCATGGTGTTACTCCTATTTTGCGTTGAGGCGGTCAGGCTTTGGTATCGGATTGATCTTCGAATGAGAAGACTTCTTCCAGCGGCAGGTTAAAGGCGCGTGCTACTCGGAATGCCAACTCCAGTGAGGGAAAATATTTGGCGTTTTCGATAGCGACGATGGTTTGTCGGGTCACTCCTACTTTGTCGGCCAGTGCTTGTTGGGTCATTTCGTCATGGTTAAAGCGCAATTTCCGAATGTTGTTGCTAATCAGAGGTTTGCCCATCTCAGAAGCCCCTTCGATAGAAATAGAACTGTGAAATATGCGACGTTATCTCCGAAACTAATCCTGCACAGATCAGAATGATGAACATGGTCGAAGGTGGCATATCGACGACTAGTGATCCCATCGCCAGTAGCACACCAACCGCAAATGTGTAAAGAGAATTCCTGGTGGCCTTTAATTCGATCAATTTGTCTCGCTCATCGGTAATCGAAGGTTCCGCTTCTTTCGCCGCGATGGTGTTGAGGATGCTGAACACGATATAGATCACGATATTCGCCACAATGGAGACTGGGATCAGGATCAAGAAGAAGGCTCCCCAGTAGTGGAACACTTCCACCGAATAGGGACTTGTTTCTGGATAGCGTTGAACCATATACGCCGAATAAATCCCTGTGACCAAAATACTGCTGACTAACGATACGATGGCTCGTCTTTCTTGATAGGACATATTTCTCTCAGTGTGTCTGTTGAGTTTTACTCAAAGCATGTTATTCTTTACATAGAGTATCATTAACCAGACTTTATGTCAAGAGTATTTGACATTTCTGGCGGCTCTCACCATGCTGCTCAGGAGGGTTGTGGGTGAGGGATTTCTACCCCGAAAACTTCACCCTGGTTTACCTTTTTGTATGGCGCGGTGAAGTTGTGATTTCACGGCTAGCTCTTGTCACTTGTGAAGCAATGCACGTATAATCATCCCTAGTTGCGAATCATTTCCAACAAGAATTTACCGAAACGTTACAGACACTTCACATTGCGGAAGTGTGGCTGTAGCAAAATCGGATACGACTGAACGGGATGGGAGCGGTCAATGCGTAAAGGGGTTATTGTCGGGGCACTGCTCGTCGTGCTGGCGATTTTCGGGTTTGTGGTTTTGCGAAGTGCGACGCCAACCGCCAATGCTCAGGCGGGGAATGCCAGCACCGTCAATGTAGCAGCGGAAACAGCACTGCTGCGCGATCAGATTCAGGCAGCGATGCGCGCTTATCGTGTTGGTGATTACAAAACAGCTTTCAAGGCCGCGCGTTCGGCTTACCTTGATCACTTCGAGAATATCGAAATTCCCTTGCGCGTCATCAACTCCGATTTGACGCTGGATATGGAATACCGTTTCGCCGATTTGCGCGGCAAGATGCAGGCGGGCGCAGATGCGGCCACTGTCGAAGCCTCAGCACGCGGCGTCTCCGAAGGCGTGGATGAGATCGATACGATGTTCAGCGGGACGGGTGTCCTTGCGCCGATGCTGGCGTTTGGCAGCAGTTTCGGGATCATTTTCCGCGAAGGGTTGGAAATTGCATTGGTGATCGCGGCGCTTTTGGCCTACCTGCAATCGAGTCAAACACGTGGCATGGGACGCTATCTGTTGTATGGTGTTGGATTGGCGTCAGTGGCAAGCGCCGTTTCCTGGGCAGTTGTCCATTACCTGATCAGCATCACCCCGGTAGCGCGTGAACTGCTTGAAGCCGTTGTTTCGATTTTGGCGGTGGGCGCGCTGTTCTGGGTCAATTTCTGGCTATTGCGTCGGCTCGATCAGAAGCGTTGGATGGAGTTTATGCGGGCGCGTGCCTGGTCTGCGATGGCTTCTGGCAGCATGATCGGGTTGGTGGTGCTGGGCTTCACTGCCGTCTACCGCGAAGGTCTGGAAACGGCGCTGTTTTACGAAGCACTGGTTTTCATCAGCAAGCAGATGGAACTATTCGTGGCGCTTGGCTTCGTGGCGGGTCTCATCGCGTTGGGTGGCATTGCCTATGTCATGTTCGCAACAGGCAAAAAGATGCAGGCTGTCACCTATTTGAAGATCGCCGTGCCGCTCTTGATGGTCATGTCCGTTGCCTTTATCGGTACGGCCATTCATTCGCTGCAATCGGCGGGCTTCATCGGCGCGACTTCGCTCATCAACGTTGTGCCGCGTTTGCCCTATTTAGTCGCACAACTGACGGGCATTCACCCGACGCTCGAAACGATTGGCGCGCAGATCATTTTGGCAGCGATCTACATCAGTGGGTTCGCCTGGGTTCGCACGCATCAATCAACTCCCGAAAAACAAAAAGCCTCAACACAGATCGCCAAGCCTGGCCTGGCATGAGTAGTGCTGAAAAATTGACTCCACCTGTTCAGAGTGGGGTCAGTGCCCTACGCATCGGCGTCGATGTGGGTGGCACGTTCACCAAAGCCGTTGCAGTACGCCCTTCCCCATTTGCGATTGTTGCCCAGGCGATTGTCCCAACCACGCACGGCGGCTCGGAAGGCGTAGCGCGCGGCGTAGTGCAGGCGCTCTCCAAACTGCTACAGCACCCGGACGTTAAAGATCAACCGATCTCTGCCGTATCGCACAGCACCACACAAGCAGTTAATGCCCTGCTTGAAGGCGATGTCGTCAAAGTGGGTATTGTCGGCATTGGCGCGGCACAGGAAGCGGCACAACTCCGTAAATTGACGACACCCGGCGATATTGAACTGGCACCCGGAAGGGTGCTGCCCACCGTTTCTACGTGGTTGAACAGCCCCGTTTCGGAAGCGGATGCCCAATCGGCGATTGCTGAATTACAAAAAAGTGGCGTCGGGGCAGTGATCGCCAGTGGCATGTACAGCGTCGATGATCCCGCCGATGAACTGCGTGTCATGGATGCGGCCAGCGCACACGGCTTACCTGTCGTTGGCGGTCATCAGGTATCGAGCGTCTACGGCCTGGAAGTGCGAACCGTCACAGCGGCGGTAAATGCCAGCATTCTGCCCAAAATGACGCAAACCGCTGATCAGGTCGAGGCGTGTTTGCGGGCAGCGCACATCGACGCGCCGCTGTTGGTCATGCGTGGCGATGGTGGCCTGACCGATGCCGCCGGATTACGCAGCCGCCCGATCCTGAGTTTGCTCAGCGGCCCGGCAGCCAGCCTTGCCGGGGCGCTGCTTTCAGGGCATGTGCTGGACGGTATTTTCATCGAAGTAGGCGGCACCAGTACCAATTTGGGCGTGATTCGGGATGGTCAGCCCGTTTTGCGCTATGTGCAGATCATGAATCATCCGACATGTATTCGATCTCTTGATGTGCGGGTACAGGGCGTCGCGGGTGGATCGTTGGCACGGTTGCGCGGCAAAAAGATCAGCGATGTTGGCCCGCGCAGCGCCCATATCGCCGGGCTGCCCTACCTGTCATTCAGTGAACCGAAAGGTGATCTGAGCATTGAACTCATCTCCCCCCGCCCCGACGATCCAGCGGATTATGTTGTCGTGCGTGACTCGTTGGGCGAACGCTACGGCCTGACCGTAACCTGCGCCGCGAACGCATTGGGGCTTGTGCCTGCTGGGGCCTATGCGGCCAATCAAAAAGAAACGGCGCTGCGTGGCTTTGCCGCGTTAGGCGCGCTCATGGGCATTAGTGCGGAAAAAGCCGCCGAAGCGATGATCGCGCAAGCCTCAAAACGGGTTGCCGAGGCGGTGCAGCGATTAGCCCACGAATATAAGCTCAAGCGGATCACGTTAATTGGCGGTGGCGGCGGTTGCGGCGCGCTTGTCCCAGCGGTGGCAGAGCGATTGCATGTGCCCTATCAATTGGCCGAACACGCCGAAGTGATCTCATCTATTGGTGTGGCGCTGGCGTTGGTACGTGAAGAAGTTGAGCGCGGCATCAGCGCGGCCACCCCCGCCGAAGTTGCCCGCGAAGCTACCGAACGTGCCGTTGCTGCTGGTGCAGACCCTGACTCAGTGCAGGTGATGACCGAGGTGATCTCCGAACGGGCGACGATTCGGGCGATTGCCAGCGGCGCGTTAGCACTTGACAGCCGCGATCACGGCACGGCCACTCTGTCGCCGGATGAATTGTGCGGGATTGTTGCGCGCCGCGTCGAAGCCGACTCTAGTCAGGTTGAATCGTTGATCGCGGTAGGACGTTATCATGTGTTTCGCGTTCAACCGAGGCGCGGCTTTTTGCGGCGTGGTTGGGCAGGGATAGTCGTTGTGGATACAGGCGGCGCGATTCGGATCGTGGCGCAGAACGGAACGGCGGTTCACGGCTCAGGCGTGGAGGTATTGCGCGAAATCGAAACGCGGACTCGTGGCGGATCGCTGTCGCGCGTGACGCTGCTTGATACGAAACGACTGATTCATTTGCCCGAAGGAAACGATTCCAGTGAATTGCTGAATGCAGCCAAATCCGCCGTTGAAGGGATTGAGCCGCCACTGGTAGCTGTATTTGAGCCGGTCTCATGGTTATGAAGGATTAGCTATGGCCGTTTATCGTGAATCTGCCCCACTGTGGCGACGACGCTTACCACTGATCATCGCTATCACCGTTATCCTAACTGTAATCATCGCGGCAGTACTGATTGCTCAACCGCGCGGCAGCAGCACCGATAATAAAACTGCCACACTTCAAACGCTGGCTACCCTCTCGCAAAGTTTGGATTTGTTCGATATTGAATATGCCAAGATCGTCAAGGGTACACCCGCCGCACAAACGGGCGCACCGGGCGCGATTCGCAAAGCGATAGATGCCTTAAATGGTGCAAGTGGGACGCTGCAACCACTCAACCCAACGGCCTTTAATCGCTTGCAAATCCTGCTCAACGATCTAAACAATGCGGTCAGTGCCAATCCGTCACCCAATGTGTCCGATAAGATGAGCGACGCCAATGCTCAGCTTGTGACCTTGCGTACTGCACTTTCCCGCTAAAGACCCCGTTAATTGAGGTAGCGCGATCTGGTGCTGAGGACTACAATTTTGCGTTAGAAAGCAGAGGGTTCCGTCAACGTGACAGCAATTGTGACTACTATCAAGCGCATTGGGCGTTGGGTTGTGTTGGGTTTGGTGATGCTGGCCGCCAGTTTGCCAATAGGCGTTTCGGTGCGCGCGCAAGCCCCTGCCGTGACACTCGTCGGGCGGGCACTGCTAGCCGCGACAACCTTTGCGGATGGCCCGCGTTGTGGCGTAGCACTGGCTTCCAACAAGGTCATCAACGGGATCGCCGTGCCGTTCGATAGTGAACCCGTCGGCAGTTTCAGTGCGATCACACGCGGCGATTATAAAGGCACCTGGTTTTTATTGAGCGATAAAACCAGCCCCGATTGTTTGCTGCGCGGCTATGTCGTTGATATCGATTGGCGGCGGGCGACTTCCGGTTCGGGCGTGGTCAATTTGCTGGACTGGGTGACGCTTTCCGATTCGCGTAAGAAGATCAGCAACCCGATCAAAAATGCGGCGAAAAGTGGTCGCCAACTGCTCGGCGCTGATTTTGACCCGCGTTCGGTAAGCCGTGCCAATGACGGCACAGTCTGGATCGCAGAAGCCAATGTGCCATCCTTGCTGCATGTTTCGCCGGATGGAATCGTGCTGCAATCCCCGATCTCGTTGAGCGGCGGCACACTGCAAGGCGTCAGCGTTTTACTGGACAACAAATTTTTGCTGATCGCCCTCAGAGATGGTAGCGGTATGAGTTTCCACATCCTTAATCTGGGAACGGGCGCTTTTGAAGGCGCGGCCATTCCGTATAAGGCCGATGCCGGAAACACCTCGATCAGCGATGTGACCATTATCAACGATCATCAGGCATTGATCATCGAACAGGACGATCAACAGGGTGCAGCGGCCAAAATCAAGCGCGTTTATTTGATTGACTATAAGAATCCTGCCGCGCCCAAAACCCTGCTTGCCGACTTGCTGAACATCGCTGATCCTGCGAACATTGGCACGAGTAACGTTTTCGGATCGGCGGCAGGCGCGTTCGGTTTGAAGCCATTCAGCTTTCCATTCAAGGATGTGTCGGGCGTGTATCCGTTCGACGCTACTACGTTGATCGTGGTCAACAACAACCACCTGCCCAATAACACCGGGCGCGTTTCCGGCGTGGCCGAAAACACCGAACTGATCGCCATCAAACTGGCGACGCCGCTGGATGTGCAGTTGCCACAGGCTCAGGAATAAATCTACGGGGAAGACCTTTTGGTTACGATAACCGACGAACGCTACACCACTCTGCTTGAACAACTGGCCGCGCGTCGTGAGCGCGTCTATAACTATCTGTTTACAAATGAATACGCGGCACAATTCAGCCCGGCACATATTCACGACGCCGCGCTGAGCTATCTCAAAATGGGCGGCAAGTCGCTGCGCCCGGCTGTGCTGCTGCTGACCTGTGGCGCAGTCGGTGGTGATGAGTCGATTGCACTGCCTGCCGCCGCCGCAATTGAGGTCTACCACACCTGGACACTCGTTCACGATGACATCATTGATCGGGATGTGCGCCGCCGTAATGCGCCCACCGTCCATGTCGAGTTCGCCGCGCGCGGTGCAAAAGAACTTGGTTTCGAGGGTGAAGAAGCCGCCCACTACGGTGAGGCAATTGGTATTCTGGCAGGTGATGTGCAGCAGTCATGGGCGTACATGCTGTTCCACGAACTATATCATAAGTTCAATGTCGATCCGGCGCTTGTGCTGAACCTCGTCGGCGAACTGGCAACGCGCGTCCAACTGATGCTGGTTGAAGGCGAAACGCTGGATATTCAGTACGCCAAAAAAGAGATCGTGTCACTCACTGAACCGCTTGTGATCGAGATGCTCTGGAAAAAGACGGGCGTGTTGTACGAATTTGCGGGCAAGGCGGGCGCAACCATTGGCCTGGGCACCTCTGACTCGCCCTTGATCGCCGCCATTGCAACGTTCTGTAGCCGATGCGGGACGGCCTTCCAATTGCAGGATGATATTCTGGGTGTGATCGGCAGCGAAGCGCAAATCGGTAAAGCGGTTGGCGCGGATATTCGAGAAGGCAAAAAGACGCTGATCGTCTATCACGCACTGCAAAATGCGAACGATGCTCAACGCGCCGAATTGTTCTCGATCCTGGGCGATCTGCACGCCACCTCCGAGCAGGTCACGCACGCTACTGATTTGCTGCGCGATCTGGATGGCATCGGCTACACGCAGGGACTCGCCCGTCGATACGTTGGGGAGGCGCTTGAGCATCTGGAAAATGTGCCTGCCTCACCTTATAAAGATTTGCTGGTGCAGTGGGCGGAATACATTATTGACCGTCAGTTGTAGAGACCCTAACCATGATTGCTGACTACAAAGACACGATCCGGCGCGCGGCGCTGGACAATAACACCTTGATTCGATTGACACTCAAGGGCAAAGCACCCGGCGCGGAACTGTCCTGGCGTCAAATCGTGGTACGCCCGGTGCTGCTCAAAAATGAGCGGCACTTGCAATTTTCGTACTTCACGGAACGGCAGGACATCACCAAGAATTATCGAGACACAGAAGCCGCCGCCAAACTTGATGAAGCGTTGGCGCTGCCATTCAGTTCGATTCATTTTGAATCAACAGCGGACGACTTGCAGATTCAGATCACCAAAAAAGGCACGCCGATCATTCATCGCCAAGCACCTGCTGAACCGCGCGCGGCTGAACTTTCGCATGATCACGATAAAAAACTGCCGCTGCCCGCCGAGAAGCCAGATGCCTTTTTGCAGCAAGTCGGGATCATGGATGCCCAGGGCAGAGTACGGCCAGCGATGCACGCCAAGTTCGCGCAGGTCAACGAGTTTTTGAAGCTGCTCGAACACACCGGCGAACTGGATCGCTTCGATCATTCGCCGGTGAATATTCTGGACTGCGGCTGCGGATCGGCCTACTTGTCGTTCGCCGCCTACCACTATCTGAACGATGTACGGGGTATCCCGGCACGCCTGACCGGAGTCGATACCAATGCCGGACTGATCGATAGAGATAACGATCACGCCGCACATCTGGGTTATGCAGGCGCGTGCTTTCGCAAGTCCGCGATCATCGACTACGTGCCCGATGCGCCACCCGATATTTTGCTGGCACTGCACGCCTGCGACACGGCCACCGATGAGGCTATCGCGCAAGGTGTTCGGCACGGTTCGCGGCTGATTTTGGTTGCGCCGTGCTGTCACCACGAACTGCGCGGTCAGCTCGATCAACTGGAAATGGCCGAACCCTTCGCACCCGTCTTGCGACACGGCATTATGAAACACCGCATGGCCGAACTGCTGACCGACTCATTCCGCGCCTTGATCCTTCGCATCATGGGTTACAAAACGGATGTGGTGGAATTTGTCGCGCCGGAACACACCGATAAAAACTTGATGATCCGCGCCGTGAAACGTGAGCATCTGGACAACACGGCATTCATTGAGGAATACGAAGCACTGAAAGCATTCTGGAGTGTAACGCCCTACCTGGAGAAGCTGATCGGGCTTGTTGAGCCGAATCCTGACGGTTGACTGACCGTTTTGGCGGGCAGCCTCAGAGGGTGCTATCATGGGGCGCGTTTTGATGCTTTTGAAAAGGACTTTTAGCATGACTAATCCCATCACCAAGCACCTGACTCGCCTGGCACTGGTTGGCCTGTGCGTGATGCTGACGCTGTTGACCATCCTGAGTGTGACGCCTGTTTCGGCGGACACGGGTTTCAACTGGCTGGGGCAATACTGGAATAACAATTCGTTGTCTGGCAACCCGACGATCACGCGCACTGACCCGATCATCAGTTTCAACTGGGGATCGGGTTCGCCGGATGCGGCCATTCCCGCCGATAATTTCAGCGCGCGCTGGACGCTGACTCAGAACTTCCTGGCCGGAGCCTATCGTTTCCGGGCGGGCGCGGAAGATGGCATTCGCGTTTTCATTGATGATGTACAGGTTCTCAATCAATTCAACGCGGTTGGCAGCTTTCAGGTTTATACGACGGATGTAAACCTGGGCGCAGGCAATCATAATTTGCGCGTTGAGTATTTCGCGGGGACAGGCTTAGCAGGCGCGTTGTTCGATTGGACGCCCATTTCGGCCATTGGCGTGACGGTTGCCCCCAACGCGACAGCAGTTCCCCCGCCTTCACCAACGATGAAAGCCGAAGTGCGCGTCGATACGGCGAACGTTCGCAGCGATCCGAGTACCAATAATCCGCCGATTGCTCAGATTTTCTTCGGCGATCAGTTCGTCGTCCTCAAATCGAACGGTGACGGCACATGGTATCTGATCCAGCTTAAGGATGGCCGTCAGGGCTGGGTCTTCCGCCGCAACCTGTACCTGTTCGCCGGTGATGCAAGCAAGCTGGCGACGAGTCAGGCACCGGCGGCCTCACCGATTGCCGTCCCGGATGTGCAGGCTGTCGCACGTTTTGCGGTGATTGTTCGGGATGGCCCAAGCCGCAAAAATACTAAGAAGATCGGTTCGCTCAATGAGGGTGAAAGTTTCAAGGTACTGGCACTTGGCGTCAACCGGGCGTGGGTGTTCATCAGCGCCAGTGGTGGATTGCAAGGCTGGGTGTATGTGCCCTATATCACCGTGACTGTCGGTGATCTGGGGAGTTTGCCGCGTCGGGCGAACTAAGCCGCTCATCCTGACTTCCGCTAGTTAAGCAGCGGGCATAACTTCTCAAAAGGGAACGTAATAATATACGTTCCCTTTTAGATCAAGCCAGGCATCCGCTTCCCTCACGATAAAAAATGTACACAATAATGATTTACAAACTACACAGGTTCTTTTCATGAAAGGTACAAAAATGCGTAGATTTTTTGTAATCGTGTTAGCTATTGTTTTGCTTATTATGGGTTCGCCATTGGTTATGACCCCCGTACACGCTCAACAATCCGCCTGTGCCGATGCGCCGCCAGCACGTTTCAGCATTGGAATGCGTGGTGCCGTGCTGCCCGTGAAGCCCGGCGAAAGCGCCATCCCGGTACGTGTCCGCGATCAGGCCGGACGGCGTGGCTTGATCATCCTGCAAATGCAAACGGGCGCTCAATTCACAGTGGTTGATGGGCCACAATGCGCTGATGGCTTCACCTGGTGGCAGATCACGACAGACGATCAGGTGACAGGCTGGACAGCCGAAGGCAGCAAGGAAAACTACTTCATCGATCCGATAGCCTCGGCCAAAGTCGATTGCCCCAACGCGCCGCTAACCCGCTTCGCGGTGGGTGCAACTGGATTGGTGCGCCCTGCCAAAGCGGGCACAACGCCCAACTCGGCACGGCTCCGCGACTCGGCCTCAACCAGTGGTAAAGTGTTGAGCAATATCCCTGAAAACACGCAATTTACGGTGACGGGCGGCCCCGTTTGCACCGAAGGCTATGTGTGGTGGGAGATTAAAGTCAGTGCCGCGCTCAAGGGCTGGACGGCAGAGGGGGATCGCCAAAAATATTACATCATCCCGATTGCATTTGCGGTGATTGCTGCGCCAACCGTTCAACCGCCCAAAACCTCCGTCGCACCGACACCCACCCCACGAAGCCAGTTGATGTATTCGGCGCTGGCACCAGATGATAAGACGGTCTTCATGGGTTATCTGAATGGCACGGGACTGCTGTTTGATGCCCAAACAGGCGGCAAAATACGCGAGTTTAAGACTCCGGGCGCGGTTATCTTCAGCGTAGCTTATTCGCCGGATAGTCACCTGATCGTTACCGGAGACCAAAGCGGCGTCTTGACTATATGGAATACAACGTCGGATGAGGCCATCAAAAAATTGGCAGCGCCCAACAATGATACGGCGATCAATATCGTGTTCACACCTGACGGTAAGCGACTGCTGACCAATGGCCGCAGCGGGACAACTCGCTTGTGGGATTTGGACAGCGGTGCAGTTGTCCGCGAATTCAAAGAGGCGTTTCGGCAGGCAGGCGGCGGTTTGGCCGTTTCACCCGATGGTAAACAGGTCGTGACGGGCGGTAGCGATGCCACAGTGACCATTTGGGATATGGAAACGGGCGCGGTTCTGCACAAACTGATCGGCCACAAAGACTTCATTTGTGGAGCGGCGTTTTCGCCGGATGGCAAAATCGTTTTGACAGGCGGACTGGACGGTACGATGCGCCTGTGGGATGCGGCAACCGGTAATCAGATACGCCAGTTCGAGGCCACCGATCCGCTTACGGTTGTTTATAATGTGGCCTATTCACATGATGGCAAATATGCCCTCAGTGCCAACAGCGATCAGATCGCGCGGTTGTGGGACGTGGCAACGGGCAAGGAAATACGCCAATTTGTGGGGCACGATTGCGAATTGATGATCGTCGCGTTTTCCTCAGATGACGCGCTCGTGTTCACATCCAGTGATCACGATGGCACAGCCCGGTTGTGGAATGCGGCAACGGGCAAAGAGATACGGCGTTTCCAAAACCAGTAGTGCCGGGCTGTTGAAAGCTCAAAAATCAGCAGGTGGGCAGGACGACCGTAAACGTCGTGCCTTGCCCGGCCTGACTGCATACTTCCAGCTTGCCGCCGTGCAGTTCCACCAATCGATGCGCGATGCTTAAGCCCAGGCCGCTCCCGCTGCGCTTCTTCTTACGGCTGCGTGATCGATCCGCCCGATAAAACCGATCAAAAATATGCGGCAGATCGTCAGCATAAATGCCCGCGCCGTTATCAGTCACATCGATCACCAGTTGATCGTGACGATTCGCCGCGCGCAAGGTGATCTGCGTGCCCGGCTCAGTGTGGTAGATCGCATTATCCAACAAGTTACCCAACACCTGACGCATTCGATCCGGGTCAATCGCGGAAATGGGCAGTGTCGTTGATGCTTCAAAATTCAGCGCATGGTTTTCACGTTCGGCCAATGATTGCCAGCGAGTGTAAACATTTTTCAGGAAGCGGTTCAGATCGGTAGGTTCGCGCTGCAAGATCATCTGATCGGCGTCCATCAACGACAAAATATGCAGATCGTTCACCAGTCGCTGCAACCAGGTCACTTCTTCCTGCAAGCTGGCCGCCGCTTCGACGGGCGTCTGCATCCCTTCCTGAATCGCCTGAATTTCGAGCGCCATCACGCTGAGCGGTGTGCGAAGATCATGGGCAATATCGGCTACCATTTGCTGTCGTAACTGCTGCTGATGAGTCACTTCCGTCGCCATTTCGTTGAAGGCGCGTGTCAGATCGGCAAATTCGTTTTGGGCGGTTACTTTCACCGGCGTTGACCATTGACCACTTGCCAACCCCTTAACGCCGATCATCAACCGCTTGATCGGCGCGGTGATTTGCCCGGAAAACCACAAGCCAATGATTATGGTGAGCAGCAGCGAAACACCGGCAGAGATGAGCAGCGCGGCGGTGATCGCATCAAAGAGTTGGCGCTGCTGCTGGCTGAGGCTGTCTGAGGCTGCTCCGACTACCAGCGTGCCGATCCAGGTATCGTTGATGTAAAGTGGCGCTCCGTGAGAAATGGCCTCAGTGGTGAGCGTTTGGCCGACGAGCTTATCGCTATCACTGGCGACGATCACATTGTTGGTATCAACGACGATCACTTGTTCCGGCTTGGGCGGCTTGGGTTTGTCGTCCACAGGATTAGCTTTAGCCGCCGCAGTCTTAGGGGGCATGATCGGCGTGCGCGGGCGAGGCCATTTGGCGGGCGTATCCAACAAATTCAATGCCCCTGACCACGTTTTGTTTTCCGAATAATAGTCGGCAAATGCAGTGCTAAAGTAGCGCGCGCGACGTTCGGCTTCCTGTGTGACCAGCACTGAGAGGCCATGCTCCGCGACGCTTTGGGTCACGATGCTGAACACGAGAATCGGCGTCAGCAGCAGTGGTAAATAGCTGATCATTAACTGCCAACGCAGAGACAAACGCGGCCACTTCATGCGTTTTGCTCCAATTTCTCAGTGAAGCGGTAGCCGATGCCAAACACGGTATGGATGAATTCCGGGTTCTGCATATCACGCTCGATCTTGCGGCGCAGATTGCGAATGTGTGCGTCAATCGTGCGTTCGTAGGCGGCATAATCGTAGCCCAGTGCTTCGGTGATCAACTGTTCGCGTGTGAAGGCCACTCCGGGACGGCGCATCAATGTTTCCAGAATCGAAAATTCGGTAGGGGTTAGTGCCACGAACTGACCATTGAGCGTACAGGTACGTGATACCGGATTGAACAAAAGGGGTCCCGCGCTTAGTGCCTTCGGCTCGACGCTCAGCATCCCATTAGCGCGACGCAAAAAAGCACGAATACGGGCGATTACTTCGCGCGGGTTGAACGGCTTGACGATGTAATCATCCGCGCCCATCTCCAACCCGATCAAGCGATCTGTGTCGTCGATGCGTGCGGTCAGCATCAGGATCAACACGTCGGAACGCTGCCGAAGGGCACGGCACACATCCAGACCATCCATATCCGGCAGCATCAAATCGAGTAAGACCACGTCCGGGTGTTCGTTTTGAGCCAACTGTAAACCAGTCGTGCCATCGGGCGCGGATAGCACATCAAAATTGGCTTGCTTCAAGAATGAGGCCAGCCAATGAGCGATTTTCGGTTCGTCTTCGATGATTAATACGCGCGCCTGTGAAGGTGTGGACATGTTTACCCTTATTGACCTCACCCCCAAACCCCCTCTCCGTTTACAGAGAGGGGGAGTCCCGGAAGGTGTCCGGTTTGAGCCTACAAATAGGCTGTTGAGTAATTGACTAGGCGGTTTTGGTTGCAGCCGCCGTTGGTTGTGCGTTGGGCGCGTCGGGTGTCTTCTGACCACCTTTGCCAGGGCCACGTCCACCGGGGCCGCGTGGGCCTTGCGGACGCGGGTTGTTGATCATTTGCATGACCATTTCGGTCAGTCGGGCAATCCGACCATCGGCTTCGGCCTGGGTGATCAAGCCCTCTTTCACGTCCTGAGTGTAGGCTGTTTTGTAGGCATTGATCAGTGCATCGATCACCGTTTGAAGCTGAACGTTCTTGCTGGCCGCGATTTGAGTCAGCGTTTGGCCGCTCTGCATCGCCTTGACCAGATCGGGGCAGCTCATGCCGAGCGCGGTTGCCACGACGGTTTCACGATTGACGACATTATAGGCCGGAACACGTACTTCAAAGCCGCGCCCGAACAAACCGGGGAAACCACCGCGTCCGCCGGGGTTCGCCTGTGCTGTCGCTGAAGCCGAGGGAGTAGCGTTGGCATCGGGAGTTTTCACAGCCGCATCCATACGATTGATGAGCGCGTCAGCCTGCGCCTGAGTCAGCAAGCCATCCTTGACGGCCTGCGCGACATCAGCCTTACGAGCGGTATTGAGCGCATCAGTCACAGTTTGCACGGTCACATTCTTGCTGGCGGCGATGGTTGAAATCGTCTTGCCGCCAACCAGCGCAACACGCAAATCGATGCTGCTGATGCCGAGTGCCTTAGCCGCGACATCGGTATAGTTGGTGGTGCTGCATACCAACGCATTGCCAGCGCCGCCGGGTGGACGCCCCACCTGATCTTCGGCACCCTGTGGCGCTTGGGCGCTCACACTACCAACGGTCACTGCACTTACCAGGACGGCAGACGCCAACGCGATCTGCCACTTTTTGAACGGGTTCATTGTTACCTCATCACATTTATACGGTTAAACCTGCGGACATGCTTAGTTTTAACCGAGACCTGTGAAGTTTTATCGAAGGCGTTGTGGACGTTCTGCTAAGATAATCCCGGCAATTCATTTGCCGGGACAAAACGTTTTGGAGACTAGAATGCTGGCGCGCTCGTTGCCGGAACAGGGGTTGTCGGGGCGATGGTCGCAGGTGCAGCCGTTGGGGGTGCGGGCGTACCTGTCGGCGTCACGATGGGCGTGTTCGTTATGGGTAATGTGGCGGTAGGCGTGAACGTGTTGGTCGGCGTCAGCGTCGGGACAAAACGGGCAGTTGAGAGCAGGGTCAAGGTCGCGCGAATTTGCCCGATTTCCGGGGGGACACTGGCGTTGTTTTGTTGCAACAAATCCAGCCCGCGAATTGAGGTCAGGAAGTTCGCGGAATACAGTGTGCCATTCGCGCCATTGAGCAGCGTCACCAGCGCACTGCGGGCGTTGCCGTCCGGGTCTGGATCGTTGTACGAAATATTGAAGCCCATTGCATCGCCGCGCGTTTCCTGGCTCACCGTCAGAATAACGGCTTTGGGATGCAGCGTTGTGATCCAGGCGCGTGCATCCTGTTCGGTTTTGGCTACTTTGCCGGGTTCGCCCTGCGTGGTGAGCGTGACCGTCACATCGCGCAGTGTGCCATTCACGACAATCGGCTTACCCAGTTCGGCATTCAATTGACGCCAATCTGCCGGGTACTTGATTACATAGCCTACTGTCGGGTCCGCCGTCGCTGACCAGGTAATCGGCCATTGGGCGATATTCGGATAGAACACGAAGCCGCTCCAAATGTTCGATTGAAGTTGATCGAGCAGCGACGGGTTATTATTCGGTGCTACCAGGCGCGTGACCATCAGCCAATCGCCCTCAAAATGCGCGACTTGCCGCCCTACATAGGTGTTGCCGCTCAGGCCAAGCTGAAAGTCGACAACGAACTTATCCCCGTCGGTACGCCGTCCGGTTTCCTTCCAGCCACCCGTGAAGTTTGACCAGGCAGCGTCCAGATTCGCCTTATCGTAGTATTTGTCCAGATCGGTAAGCACTTTAGCGGTTCGATCCGGGTCTTTTTCAACAAAAGCGTGAATGACGCTCAACGAATTTCCATTGATGAAGGTGGCACCCGCGCGCGTGATCTTGACGCCCTGAGTCGGATCGACGCGCTCCTCACCGCTCTGCGCTAAATCCCAGCCTTGCAAGTGCGGCATCGAAAAAATGGCGCTGCTGTGAAAATAGGTGCGGTCTGGCACGATCACGTTTCCACCCGGCGCAATGGTGGGGAATATCAGCGCCGTCGGTGAGCCGAGTCCCGGCGTTGGGGAAACATCGCTGCCGGTAGTGGTTCGGGGGCTGCCTAATCCCAAACCGCCCACCGCAAAAATGGCAACCAGCACAAGCAAGGCAATGATTCGCAGGATGCGCTGGCTGGTCATCTCCGGCGTGGCATCGCGTTTTCTTTTGGTAGACGGCATAACGATCAAAAATCCTCTCAGGCCAAAGTCGGTTCAGGTCGACTTGTGGCGAAAACAACGGCTACTGATCATACTCAATCCAGTAGTGTAATGCTAGAAAACGGGTTGTATTGTGATTGAACACGAAGGGCTGGAAAATTTGACGCGCGATTATGTGCGTGCCGGTTGGACGGTGACGAGTCGGACTCCGTCGGCGGTGGCGTTGCAAAAAGGCGATCAACAGGTACGGCTGTATATTGATCCAACCGGAGCGGTAGCCGTCGATGGCCCGCCGCTGCCTGCAATGGTGATTGATGGCCGTATCAGATCGTCGCTACTGTTGTTGCTGATTTTGGTGGCGGTTTTTGCGGTAGCGTGGGCAGTTGGGTTTTTCAGGTGAATTGACTTCACCCTAAATCCCTCTCCGTGTACAGAGAGGGACTTTCAGACCGTTACTCCCCTTTTCAGTTGCGAAAAGGGGTAAGGCGCGGAGATTTAGCCGAGATCGGCCATCACCTTTGCCAGGGCTTCGCGGCCAGGGCGCAGCTTTTCCTGTGGCAGATGAACGAGCGGCGTATCCGTCACCTTGACCAGTTCGGGCAGGGTGGCGCGTTCTTCGTTCACATAGAGCAAGCCAGTCAGGAAGTGCTTTTCCTGGTGGGCACGTTCCAACAGTTCCATTGCCCGATATTTGTTGGTCGGGTCGTGGTCGGGGCCGAGCTTCTTGAGGATGATCTTCGAGCCGTCGTGCATCTTCACTTCGCGGGTTGTGCCTTCCTCGTAATCAACGGTGATTTCCTGCTGAGGGGCAACGTAGGTGATCTCTTGCAGAATTTCTTCGTGCGCTTTGCCGTAAGCATAGCTCTTGGTCGATTCATCGTGATTGTTGAAGGTCACGCACGGGCTGATGATGTCGATCACGGCGGTACCGCGATGGCTCAGTGCCGCCTTGAGCAGCGCCTGTACCTGCTTCGGATCGCCAGAGAATGAGCGCGCCACGAATCCGCAATCGGCAATCAGTGCTTCCATGCACAGATCGAGCGGCGGCAGATCGTTCACGCCCGAATACTTCAACTTCTGGCCTTCATCGGCGGTGGCGCTGAACTGGCCCTTTGTCAGACCATAGACGCCGTTATCCTCGACGATATACACCATCGGCACATTGCGACGTACCGCGTGCTTGAACTGTCCCAGACCGATGCTGCCCGTATCACCGTCACCGCTGGCACCAATGGCGATCAGCTTGTGATTCGCCAGAGTCGCGCCCGTTGCCACCGAGGGCATACGTCCGTGAACGGTATTGAAGCCGTGCGACTGGTTCAGATAATAGGCGGGCGTCTTGCTGGAGCAACCGATACCGCTCAGTTTGATCACGTTCGTTGGCGGGATCGAAAGTTCGTAGCAGACGGCGATGATCTGTGCTGAGATCGAGTCGTGGCCGCATCCGGCGCACAACGTTGAGGGCTTGCCTTTGTAATCGGCTCTTTCGAGACCGATCATGTTGACTTTCGTATTTTTTGGAGGAGGGGCTACGGTCATTTTTAACGCTCCTGTTCAAGAATTGCGCCAGAAATCCAGCGCGCGGTCAGAGGCAGGCCATCGCATTTCGCCAGGGAGACAATCCCATTCGCTTTGTCGGGCATATCCAGCCGCAAAAGCTGCGCCATTTGTCCATCGAAGTTGTTATCGATCACGTAGACGTAATCGAACTTCTCGACGAATTCGCGTACTGATTCGCTGAATGGCAGCGCACGAATACGCATATAGCTGCTTGGCAGGTTGTTCTTTTTCAGGATGTCGCGCGCTTCCTGCACACCCGGATCGTTCGAGCCGTAGCTGATGATCCCGATCTTTGCGCCTTCGACTTCATCAGTGATCGGCGCGGGGACAATTTTGCGGGCAGTTTCGTGCTTGCGTACCAAACGGCGCAGATTATTTTCCCAGTCGTCGGGGCGCTCACTGTAGGTTGCTTCGTCGGTGTGACCCGTGCCGCGCGTGAAGTAAGCCGCCAACGGGTGCTGCGTGCCAGGCAGTGTGCGCTGACCAACGCCATCGCCATCCACATCGCGGTAACGGGCAAAACCGCCCATCCGCGCCAAATCTTCGGCGGTCAGCACCTTGCCGCGCTTGAGCGGCTGCTCCGGGTACTTGAACGGATCGGTCATCCACAAGTTCATACCCAGGTCAAGATCGCTCAAAACGAATACCAGCGTTTGCAATTCTTCGGCCAAATCGAGCGAGGTGGTACCAAACTCGAAGCACTCAGCCATATTGCCGGGTAATAACACGACATGGCGTGTATCACCGTGACTGGCGAAATAGGCCATTAGCAAATCGCCCTGCGAAACGCGCGTCGGCAAACCCGTACTTGGCCCCATGCGCTGAATGTCCCAGATCACCGCCGGGATTTCAGCGAAGTAGGACAGACCCGCGAATTCGCTCATCAACGAGATACCGGGGCCAGCCGTTGCGGTCAGGGAACGTGCCCCTGCCCAACCGGCACCAATCACCATACCAATCGCGGCCAGTTCGTCTTCGGCCTGAACAACGGCGCAGGTGGTTTCGCCCGTTGCGGCGTCAACGCGCAGATCGTCCGCATATTCCTTGAGCGAGTCGATCATGCTGGTCGAGGGGGTGATCGGATACCAGGCGACAACGCTCACGCCGCCGAACACCGCTCCCAAACCCGCCGCCGAATTGCCTTCAATCAAGACCTGTCCCGCCGTGCCATTCATGCGTTCGGCGCGGTAGCGGTCACTCGGCGCAAAGTTGGAACGAATGTGTTCCGCCCCGGCCTGCACTACACCCAGGTTCAGGTTAATCGCTTTGGCCTTGCCCTTGAAATGGAACTTGAGCGCGTTCTCGATCTCGCCCAGTTCGATCCCGATCAGCTCAGAAAGCGCGCCGACATAGACCATATTGGCGACGTAATCACGCAGGGCGGCATCCGCGCCGCTGGCTTTTGCTAACGCCGCAACGGGCATCGGGTAGTACAGAATGTCGCTGCGGGTTGGCTTCAGCTTCCATTCTTCGGGGAACAGACATAAACCATTCGAGGCCAGCTTTTGAATATCTTCTTCCTGGGTGGCGCGATTCATCGCTACTAGGACTTCATATTCGTCGCGGCGGGCGACGTAGCCATCCTTGCTGACGCGAATCGTGTACCAGGTGGGCAGGCCAGAAATGTTTGAGGGAAACAAGTTCTTGCCGTTGACCGGGATACCCATCTTGAACAGCGCACGAATCAGCGTCGTGTTGGCCGTCTGGCTGCCCGATCCGTTGATGGTGGCCGCCACAATTGAGAAATCGTTAATGATTGGCCCCTTGCTCACCTGGGTAAGACTGGGGTCCTGTTGAATGTCGATTGCCATAGCAAATACTCCTATTGAGGGAACTAAGTTTGGATTGCTCTCAAAACTCTAGACGCCGCCGGAGCGCGTCTTCTCGACCAATGGGGTAACGGAATACAACGTCTCAGCAGCAAGCGTCTCCATCGAAACGCCGCCCTGATTCAGGCGCAATAGCTGCGTGTGTTCGATAAAGGCGAGTCGCGCCTGCTCGAATTCGCCCTTCTCGATAAAATCCAGAATGCGCTCGTGATATGTCCATGCTTCGCGCCAATAGTTGAGATCGGCGTACAGGTTGCGTTCAACCGCTTCGTAGGCTTCCCAATAGGCTTCCAACAGACCTTTGACGAATGGGTTTTGCAGATGAGTGAAGGTGGTCAGGTGGAAAGCACGATGTTCTGTGTGCGGAATTTGGATACGGTTCGGGTTGCCAGTCAGTTTTGACCAGGCGGCCTGGATGAGTTGGCGCAGTTTGGCTTTATCGGCGTCATCCAGTAGGGGAATCGCTTCGTGCCAGAAGCTGGCCTCGACGTGATTCCGCACTTCGCTGAACGCATCAAAGCGGCTGCGATCCATCGCCAGCGCAAAGTGCAGGCTGAGGTTGATCGCGGGCAAAAAGTCGTACTCTTTGCAGCGTATCCCGGTACGCGGGCGCACTTCCACCAACCCGAGACTGCGCGCCACT
>JBBSEU010000048.1:0-24290 GCA_038239365.1 Aggregatilineales bacterium | reverse complement strand
TTGCGCTTCGGCTACGCGCTCACCAGCTTGGTCAGTCGTTATATGCCGTGCACCACGCTTTATTTAGCGACTATTTACGGGCTGAACTTCAGTGTCCGCATATCCCGGCTTTTTCAACTATCTAAAGCGAAAGTCCTGATAGATATATTGACTCACGACTTGTGAGCCATCTAACACGCTTTCATCTACATTGGGGATACCTACGTGAAATCGGTAATAGATGAAAAGCTCATAGGTGTCCTTGAGATACCCACGAGATCGATTAACAATCTTTGCCTGGGCTGATACACCGGAGCGATGCAGCCGAGTCCATTGATAACTTTTGCGTAAACCCAGAGCGACCCAAACCACGCCTACAGCGCCAATTATCAGCAGAACATTGTTGTCAACATTTAACATGACAATTCCAAAAATTTCCCACCACTACGAATTTATTGTACACCCGTCGTTTTGAACCTTCGTGGTTAGGGCAAAAACGTTAGCTCTCCTGTACAATCATCGGCAATCCCTGTTCAACGCTGTCGGAGTTCTCCATGAGCGATTTGCTGCTAAATCGAACGATAAAACATTACCGCATCGAAAAGGTGCTTGGCGCGGGCGGTATGGGTGCTGTCTACCGTGCCATCGATACGCAGTTACAGCGTGCAGTGGCGATCAAGGTGATGCACCCCAACTTTGCCATTCAACCGGAGTTCCAACAGCGATTTTTGCAGGAAGCACGTGCTTCGGCGGCGCTTGACCATCCGAACATCATTCGCATCTACGAGTTCAATCTCGATAATAACATGCTCTATATGGTCACGGAGTTGGTGTCGGGCGGCAGCCTGCGTGACTATCTGAAACAGTTGTACGAGCAGCGCAAATTCATCGAGGTGGCCGAGGCGCTTGCCCTGACGCGGCAGGTGGCCGACGCGCTGGATTACGCGCATCAGCAGGGGTTGGTTCACCGTGATGTGAAGCCGGATAACGTGCTGCTCAAAGTGGCGTCCAGCAGCAGCGATGAGTCCATCGCGTTTCGGGCGATCCTGACGGATTTTGGGTTGGCGAAACTGGCCGAAGGTGGCGTGCAATCGCTTGCCAACAATCCCACCGGCACGCTGCCCTATATGGCACCCGAACAGGCGATGGCCGATAAGCTGGATGGGCGCACCGATCTGTATGCGCTGGGCATCATGCTCTATGAGCTAACGACGGGGCGGCTGCCTTTTGTGCCGCAGAACCTGCCCGAAGCGATCAAGATGCACACGACGGTTGCACCGGATCGCCCGACTTCGGTACGTGCCAGCCTTTCGCCCGCACTTGAGGAAGTGATCCTCAAAGCGATGGCGAAAAACCCCAAAGATCGTTATCAGTCCGGCGCGGAATTTGCGAAGGCAATTCGCGGCGTCGAGGCAGTCGGCGGGCAGGTCAAGCGCGGTGCAGAAGGGGCTAAAAAGCAGCAGGCCGCCGAACCCGTACCGGAAAAAGTCGAATCACTCAGCACTTATTTACAATCAATGGCGCAAGCTGCCGCCGCGCCCGCGCCCGCCTATTCCGACAATACATCGGCCAATGATCGGCTGGTGATTACGGCAGAAGGGGAGCAGCCGCGCTACTTTGAGATCACCAAAAATCTGATTGAGATCGGGCGTGATCCGGCGCTTGATCTATCACTGAACTCGGCCAAAGTGTCGCGCCACCACGCGCGGCTCGAACGTCGTAAAGACGGCCAGTATACGATCATGGACGTGGGCAGTTCCAACGGCACGTTTCTGGGCGATACCAAGCTGTTGAGTAATATCCCCGAAGTTTGGACACTCGATAAGACCGTCCGACTGGGTAATTTCTGGCTCACCTTGCAGCGTGCCGCACGGGGCAATGTCACCGTCGCGCCTGTTATGGCCGCGCCTTCGGTGGGACCCGCCGGGTTTGCGCCAGGAGCGCCTGGTTTGGGTGTGCCAATCGGCGGCGGGCAGCAGACCATTGGTGGCGCAGCGCAGGGCGGACAGGGTGGCGTTATGATGACGCTCAACCCGCCCGTATTGACGCTCGAAGCGGGCGGACGCATGGAAATTCGCGTCGAGATCAAGAACCTGAGCGAATTGGTTGAACACTATCAGTTTCATGTGGAAGGCATCCCCAAAGAGTGGTTTACGCTGCCGATGACCACCCTGCAATTGATGACCGCCCGCGACGGCGACGCGGTCAGCAAAGGCAGCGTGTCGATTGGTTTTCACCCGCCGCGCAACTGCAAGAGTACGTCCGGTTCGCACAACATCACGATCCGTGTGACCAGCCAGGATCGCGGTAAAGAAGTTGGGCGCGCGCAGGCCATGCTCACGATCAACCCGTACTATCAATTCGAGGGCGATTTGCAGCCCAAGAAGATACGCAATAATGGCGAACTGCGCGTTGTTATCACCAATAAGGGCAACGCGCCGGAGTCGTTTACACTGACGCCACGTGATCGTGAGGAGGCGCTGCACTTTGACCCGCCCACTCAGTCGATCACTGTGTCGCCGTGTTTGGAAGAAGTGGCGCTGTTCTATGTGCGTCCGACGCGCCGCCCCTGGTTCGGCTTCGGCAGCAAACACTACTCGTATGAAGTGCTGAGCGAGGCCTCTGTTGGATCAAGTCAGGCGTTACCGGCTGAATTAATCGTGGGGCCGCGCATTCCCTGGTTTCTGTTGGTGTTGCTACTGCTGTTGTGTTTGCTCTGCCTGCTGCCGATCCTGCTGCTCGATCCGTGCCCGACGAATTTGTTCCAGCGGCACGTATGCGCCATCCCTGTGCCGCCGAACCTGACGGCAACGCTGGCACACGGCACACTCGATAACTGGCTGACGGCAACGGCCAACGGCTTCGCGGATCGGCAAACATCGACGACGATTGCCCGCAACACCGCGTCCACCGCCACCGCCGTTGTGCAGTCTACCGCGACAGGCGTAGCACAAAACACGACTACGGCTCAGGCCGCGAACATCACAGGAACCGCCGCTGCCAAGGCCGCAACCGCCGCTATCCAGACACAGGTCAGCATTGGTGTACAGGTTGTCCAGCAAACGCAAACCGCTCAAGCTGCCGTGACACCCGGCGCACCGAAATGACGTGATGGTGGTACGCACTCTGCTCATGGCATACTACCGCGAATTCATCTTGCCTTCATGCTCTGGTCGCTTCCTTTTCAGGTGGAGGTGAAGGCTTCAGGTTGCGGCAAAGGATGCTTTTATGACGACAGAGATAGCGCCCGTCACGCTCGGTGGACGGTATCAACTTGGTGAGCAGATCGGCGTCGGCGGTATGGGGATCGTCTACCGCGCCTTAGATCGTCTGACGCAGCAAACGGTTGCCCTGAAACGGGTGTTGGTGAAAGCCAAACAATCTGATGGCGGCTTTGACCGACGCCTGGCGCTTGCCCAGGAATTTCAAACACTGGCTTCACTGCGCCATCCGCATATCATCAATGTATTGGACTATGGTTTCGACGCGGAGCAACAACCCTTTTTTACGATGGAGTTGTTGGAGTCGCCCCAAACCATCCTGACATTTGGCGCACAGCAATCACCCGTTGGCAAGGTTCGGCTGCTGGTACAGATGCTCCAGGCGCTGGCCTACTTGCATCGGCGTGGCATTTTGCACCGCGATTTGAAACCCGCCAACGTCCTTGTGGTTAATGCTCAGGTCAAGCTGCTTGACTTTGGCCTGACCGCAGTGCCCTCTGACGCGCATCAAATCGTTGGAACCCCGGCCTACATGGCACCCGAACTGCTACTTGGGCAGCCTGTTACAGCGGGCACTGACTTATATGCAGTAGGGGTTTTGGCCTACGAGTTGTTTGTGGGGCGACATCCTTTTGAGACGCATGATTTACAGCAGTTGATGGCGCAGATTCTTCGCACGCTGCCCGATCTTTCCGGGCTGGATGGAGTCACTGACGAAACTATCGTCCTATCATCAGACCCGGACAGCACATTAGCCGCGTCCAGCGCGCTAATGCCGAAGATCGACGATCTGTTAAGTCGTACCGTTCAGTTGCCACCCTTTAAGGCAGATTTCCGGCTGTACAAGGACACTCCGCAAAAACCAGCGTTATCGCTTGGGCAGGCCATTCAACGCCTGCTGGCGAAATCGCCCCAGGATCGCTATACAGACGCACTTAGCGTGATCAGCGATCTGAGTATGGCCGTTGGCGAACCACTGCCTGTTGAAACCGAAGCTACCCGCGAAAGTTTTATACAGGCCGCTCGTTTCATCGGGCGTGAGGCCGAACTTTCGCAACTCAGCGACGCCTTGAAAGACGCACAGGCAAAGCATGGCAGCTTGTGGCTGGTCAGCGGCGAAAGCGGCGTCGGCAAATCACGACTGTTGGATGAACTTCGTATTCGGGCACTGGTTCAAGGGGCCTTGGTGCTGCGCGGTCAGGCCAGCGCAACGGGCGAACCCTACCAATTGTGGCGGGAACCGCTGCGCCGCCTGATTTTGACAACTCCGCTTAACGATACAGATGCCGCGATCCTGAAAACAATCCTGCCAGATATAGACGAGTCATTGCAGCGCCCTATCAGCACAGACCCGGAACAAGCCCAAAAGCAGTTGCTAGCCGTCATTATGAGCTTGTTCTATCGACAGACACAGCCTATCGTGCTGGTTTTGGAAGATTTGCAGACAGCACGCTCCGAAAGTCTGGCAGTGCTGGAACAGCTTCATGCAGCGGCGGGCGATTTACCATTGTTGATAGTGGGTAGTTACCGCGACGACGAACGATTTGAACTACCTGTGGGGTTGGCACAGGCACACTGGTTGAAGTTGAAGCGTCTGACCGCTGATAAGATTGTTGAACTGAGCGAGTCAATGCTGGGCGCGGCAGGACGCCAGCCACAAATTACTGAGTTATTGCAGCGCGAAACGGAAGGCAATGTCTTTTTTGTGGTGGAAGTGGTCCGCGCTTTGGCAGAAGAAGCCGGTCAGCTTGACCGTATCGGCAGCAAAACCCTGCCCAGTTACGTCTTTACGGGCGGTGTGCAGCGGATTATTCAACGCCGTCTGGAGCGTGTTCCATCGAACTATTATGTGCTGCTCGAACTGGCAGCAGTTTTGGGGCGTCAGCTTGATCTCACCTTATTAGGCAGTTTATATCCGCAGTTGGATGCGGCACTGCTGGCCTGTGCCGATGCAGCGGTGCTGGAATATCAAAACGAAGCCTGGCGCTTCAGCCATGATAAGCTGCGCGAAGGGGTGCTGATGGGACTCGGCAGCGAGGCACGCGCCGCGCTGCATAGCCGCGTCGCGCGTGCGATTGAGGCGATTTACCCGGACAGCGCGGATCGTGTGGCGGCACTGGCTTACCACTGGCACATATCAGAAAATAAACCGAAGGAAGCCCATTATGCACTGCTGGCGGGCGAACAGGCTTACCGCGTCAGTGCTTATAGTGAAGCAGCACTGTACTTCGAGCGCGTGATGCGGCTGCTCACTGTGACCACATCGCCCGAAGATGAAACACAACAGTTGGTGGCACGCATCGGGCTAGCCAAAGCGAATACGCGGATGAGTCTGTTCAATGAAGCCACGACGCTGCTTGAACGTGCCCGTGACCAGGCCAAGTCATTTGGTAACGGCTCAGTGTTGGCTGAGATTTTGGCCGAAATGGGACGGATTGCGCTGTATCAAGGCCATTCGGCGGAAGCTAACCAAAAGCTGAACGAAGGCTTACAGCTTGCCCGGTCACTTGGCGATAAACACCGCACAGCCAATATTCTCGCCACACTGGGGCGTTTGGCGCTGGAGCAAGGCGACTATGCCGAAGCGATTGAACATTACCACCAGAGCTTGACGCTCGCACAGGAAAGCGGTGAGGTCTGGGAGACGGCCCACGCACTGGGTGGCCTGGGGGTTGTGGCCGCTTCGCAAGGCAGCCTGGACGAAGCGCGCCAACATTTACAGGCGGCGCTGACACTCTACAAACAAATCGGCAATCGAGAAGGGGTTGCCGGGCTTTCGCTCACTTTGAGTTATGCCATGCTGGCTCAGGGCAACCCCACAGAGGCCGCTAAATGGGCTAACGAGAGCCTGATCGCTTCACGCGAAATCGGAGATCGGCGCGGCATTGCGAACAGCCTGAACAATCTGGGTTACATTGCGCTGATGCAAACCTCGTTTGTCGAAGCACGGCAGTATCTGGAAGAAAGCCTCCAAATTCTGGAAAAAATTGAGGACGAATGGGGCGCGGCTAATACATTGGCGAATCTGGGGCATGTGGCAAATGGCTTGAGTGATGCCAGAGCCGCCAAAACTCGTTTCTATGCGGCCTTGCAGCGGGCACAGGGGATTGGCGCTCTTCCGCTCATCCTCGAAATTATAGCCGGACTCGCCAGAGCCGAACTGCTGACAGAAAAGCCTGAGCGGGCGTTGACCTTAATCGCGTTTGTCCAGGCACACCCAAACCATAATGCGGATCATCAGGCGTTGGCCGAGCCGATCCTAGCCGATTTGCAGCAGCGTTTGCCTGCTGAAACAGTGCAAACAGCGTTGGCAGCAACAAGCCAACCGGAGCTAAATCAGTTTGTCGAAGATTTAATCGCGCAATATAAGCCATTTAGCTCTTAATATGGCTGAGCTTGCTCTGTCAACTCATCTGTTAACACTGACAATATCACAACATTTGTGAGGAATGTTGGCAAGTTTTTCGCTTATACTGAGGATTATGTTTTTATGTTGGCACATCAAAAATTCTCAGGAGCAGTTATGATGCAATCCAGGCGTCTTCTTGCCATTATCATCATTTTGTTTGTCGTGTTGGGGATTGGCATTGTACCGGGACGGGCGGCTAATCCACTGCCTCCACTGCCGAGTCAGGCGGTTGTCAATCAGGTTATCACGCAAACCAACGGCCCGACATTTACACCGCTGGGCAGGCCACAGTTTTTGACCTTCACCTTAGGGGCTTTTACCCAGGGCGCATTTGCGGGTGTCGCGGCTCGGATTGATCTTCAAAACACCGTTTCGTACATCGATCTGAACCATACCATCCAAAGTACCTTTATGCCTATGCTGGGAGCAGCCTCCAGCAGCCTGCATTTCGATATTGTGACACCCGATGACGGCCTGCCTGCTCAAATTGTGGGGGCGCTGTTCGATAAAAGCCAGCGAACAATGCTGGCTGTACTGGTCTGGAAAGATAACAAGCCGAACAAGACACCAAAAGAACTGCGCCTGTATAGTTCAACGGGTGGTCAGCTATTCTACGCCTTGTACAAAGTAAAAGTCCGCGACTACAAAGCGAAGGGTGGCTCCAGTCAACCACCGCCGTCCGATGCTGGGGCACTGATCACCAATGCGGAAGGCTGTTTTGTCATTGGGCTGAATCAAATCTGTGTCGATACAGGGCTGGCTGATGGCAATGTTCAGTCGTTGACCACACAGGCTTACCAAAATCTTTCGCATGTGTATAGCTTCAATGCGTCATTTGACTTCAGCAGTTCCGTACCTGACCTGCTCGGCGCGACTCAACGTTCAGCCTGTGCGGCTGCGTTAGCCGCTGCAACCGGGCGTATCGTATCGGGTTGCACAGCCAATGCTGTGTTTACCAATGCGCAGGGTTATGCTGCCGGTCAACCGATTGCGCTGCTGCATGTTATCGCTGATGCCGACCTCAAGGCGTATGACCCCAACGGCAATTATGTTGGTCATTTGCCGCCGGGCGATTATCTGGTTATTGATGTAACGCCCGCCAATGTCCAGAATACACCGGGGGCGGTGGGGGCGCTGTTCCTGGTCAACGCCGATCAATCTCACCATTACGTCATTCCCAGTCGCGTGATGCAAGACCTGGGCATATCATCTGACGGTTCAGATGACAATTCCAATCTGGGTCAGGCCGCAGTTAAAGATGGCATGGCAACCTGGCGCGGCTTCTAAGCTGACTGGTTCTTAATCCCCTGATACCTTCACACATCTTCCCTGCTTTGGGGAAGGTGTGTTTTTCCACTATAGTACAAACAATTGATCGTCTACCTGCTGAATGCGCTGTTATAATCTGCCGCGTTATTGCACATAACTTCGTGTGGTAGAATCAAACTCACGGTATGGAGTATTGGAAAATGGCTGATCTCATATTACGCAGTGATCTTGTTGAGAAATTACAGCGCATTGCCGAGCGTGAACAGCGTCCAGTAGATGAGGTAGTCGAGACGCTGTTGGGGCAGTATACCCCTCCTGAAACCGATAATATGCCGCCGAAACGCAATCCTTTACTGATCATGGCAGAAATGGCCGAAGACGGATGTGTTCATACGCAGCCGGGAAATCCTGAACACCGAATTTGTCGATTATCGATCAAGGGTAGGTAGCGGAACGGCGACTCACACAATTATGAGCCGCCGCGATCATCACAACACCTAGCCGATTAGCACTCGCTGTAGCCGCAGTTATAGCACTTGCGGCAACCTTCCTCGTTGACCACCGCCGCCTCGCCGCATTCCGGGCACAGATCGCCGTTCACTTTGGGTGAGGTGAAGGTCACATGTGGCGCGGTGCTGCCATTCATGCTGGCCGTCGGGGTCGATGCCGGAAGCGATGGTTGCGCCTGGGCAGGTTGCGCGACAGGTATTGCCGGGCCATCTTCGGTGGCTTCCATATACTCCTGCAAAACCTGCGCGATTCCATCTGGCAAGCTGCGAACTCGCGCCGCACCAAATCCTGCCGAACGCCCACCGCCGATACCCTGCAACTGCTCGATGATCTCCTTGAGCCGTTCGCGCGGGCTGATCGGTGACTGGAAGCGCAGCACCAACGAAATCAGACGGCCAATCGCTTCACTGACGGCGGCAGTCTCAGAGCCAGCCTTGCTGGTGTGCGTGAAGATTTCAAAGGGTTGGCCGCGCCCTTCGCCATTCTCGTTGATCGTGACGTAGGTTTTGCCGAGCGGTGTCCCCACCTGATACGTCTTGCCAACCAGTTCGCGCGGGCGCTGCTTTTTGAGATAGCCATACATCTTGGGTGGGGCGGCCACAATTTCGGGCGCGGGTGTGACCGCAACCGCACTAGTGGGTTCATCCTTCTGCTTGGCCTGTACTGTTGCGTGCGTTTCGAGAACCACCTTTTCGCGGCTGCCCGTGACGTAAACAGTCATGCCCTTGCAGCCCAGTTTCCAACCAAGCATGTAGGCTTGCTCCACGTCCTTTAGAGTTGCCGTGTGCGGTGCATTGACCGTTTTGGAAATAGCATTATCAACGAAGGCTTGCATGGCCGCCTGCATACGGATGTGTTCTTCAACCGTAATATCCGAACTGACGACGAACGTATGCCGAACGTGTTCCGGCACGCCTGCCACATCCTGGCACGAGCCTTTGGCGTTCACTTCCTCGACAATTGACTTGATCTGAGTGGCGTTGAGTCCGGCTTCTTCGAGCGACTTCTGGAACAAGGGGCTGGTGTACTGCAATTGCAAATCGCGGCCTTTGTCGTTGACGTGACGCACATAAGCCAGCGCGAAAACAGGTTCGCAGCCATAGGCTTCGCAGCCGCTCACGGTAGCGATTGTGCCCGTCGGCGCGACAGTCAATTGAGCACCATTCCGAATACCGTGTTTCTTAAGACCATCCACGATTTCTGACCAGTCCAGCGCCGGGCGTGACCAGTCACGCGAAAAGGCGAACAGCGGCTTCGGCGGCTGCCATTTGAGGTTTTCGGGATCGTAGATGCTGCCCTTGATCTCCGGGAAAGCGCCACGCTTCTTTGCCAGTTTAATGCTGGTACGCATCGCGTGGAAGCGCACAAACTCCATGATTTGCCCGGCGAACTCCTGACCTTCTTCCGAGCCGTAGCGCACACCGAGTTTGTACATCAGATCGCCCAGACCCATGATGCCCAACCCGATCCGGCGAACGGCGTGGGCGGCTTTCTCTAGTTGCGGCACGGCGGGTACGTACTTGTTAGCCGTCACCACATCGTCCAGGAAGCGCGTCGAGTCCTCGGTCAGTTTTTGCAGCAACGCCCAATCGACTTTGCGATCTGCCGTGACGACATTAACGAGATTGATACTGCCGAGGCAACAGTTTTCGAACGGCCCTAAGAATTGCTCACCGCAATTTCCAGATACAATACCATTTACATAGAATTGATGTGACGGATGATCGACAGTGATATTATAAACAGGCTCGGCGATTTGCAGGTCTTCAACTTCGATCACTCGTGTACTGAGGTTAGAACCCTTTGGCTCAGCCAACAAAATCTCATCACTTCCCGGCACGAGATCACGCACTGCCTTTTTAGTGCCATCAGAAGCGATCAAATTGTGATTTTCCGTCAGGTCAATCGTTGTTCCATTTTCAAAGTGGACGCGGAACAAGGGTTTGATACCCGTCGGGAACGCAATCGCGCGTACCATCTGACCATCAGGTGCAGTTGCCATGAAATCCCGGCCAACCAAATCTTTGATCGGCACAATACCCAGATTGGTATGAACTAAGTTCGTCCCACGATGGCATGGATTCGTACTTTCCAGTTCGTACAAATGTGGTACTGGGTTTTGTCGGTTAGCGGCATCAAGGAACAATACACCCGGTTCGCCGTTGTGATGCGCCTGCTTGACGATCAACTCAAAAATTTCCCGTGCGCGAATGGTCTCCCAAACGGTGCTATCTTGCGGATTGATCAGTTCAAAGTCGCCATCCGCTTCAACGGCGCGCATGAAATCGTCCGTGATGCCGACGCTGATATTGAAGTTGGTGATCTTGCTTTCATCCGTCTTGCTGGTGATAAATTCCCGAATATCAGGGTGATTCACGCTCAAAACGGCCATGTTCGCCCCACGTCGGCTATTGTGGGTAATGACGCCATTTGCCAGATAGGTGTGATTATCTTGGACTTCAATATCGAGTGTCAGGGATTCGCCCACATTTTCAACGGCATTTACCGTGATGAACCATGTATCGTTGATCGGGCGGGCATGTTCAGCAAACGCTGAACTGCGCTCAGTCAGTTGCGCGTAACCGGAAATTGTCAACTGACGATCTCCGCGTGTATAACGCAGCAGTTGTTTACGTAGTTTCGGATCGCTTGCACGCAGATTACGGCCTGTTCCGCGCCCTTTGGTGTCAATTTGTGGCAATGCGGTTGCCGCCAAAACGGGTTCAACCCAATAGCTGGCGTGGGGCAGTGTATAACTGGATTCACGCGCCAAGTCGGGTTCGTAGGTATAGCAGGCGTTGAAACGGGAGCGCGAGTCGCAGCCGATGTTCTTGCGCCATGCCTGCAAGCCAATATACGAGTTGACCCGAACAAACCACATCGGCGCTTGGCCGTAGTGACCCTCACCCATCAGTTGTTGATGAATACGTACTGGGCAACCCAACCCAATGAGCATTGTCGCCACTTCACGGATCAATGCTTCCGAACTGCTGATCAGCGCCGGATATCCATGTGAGAGCGTTCCGTCCGCTTCAAACAGACCGCTCAGAAATGCGCCGACAACCTGTGGCGAACTCTGCCGAATCGGGCGCGGAATGTGCGCGTTGGTGCTGCGCGCCTTCGTCAGATTGTTCAGGATCAGAAAATCCTTGATCGCGCGGTTGTCCATCACATAGGTAACAGACGCATCGTTATCTTTTTGCTGGCAGTGGACAGTAATGTGCGCGCCAAATAACCGCTGCATCAGTGCGGGCATTTCATCGATCAGGTAGCTATCATGTGCGACGGAAATACCGACACGATGATCATCATCACCCGCCGCGACAAAACCATCGCCTGCCATGCAGCCCAGGAAAAAAGCGAATTCTTCATTCAAAAGCGACGGGAATTCGGGCATAACCTGATGGCCGTGCTGACGCACGGGTTGAAGCAGGCTTTGCACCTGCCCCATGTGCTGGCCGAGTTTGACCATGAGCGCATCGCCTGGTTGCAATTCATCAAAGCGACGCCAAACCGCCCCGTCTGCTGTCATCACTTTAAGTTTATGATTCGGTGTACCCGTCAATTCGATACCCGCGTCCGTAATCACGCGCAGCACAGGCACAACACCATTGTTATAGGCTTGAGTCGATTGACGTATACCGTCATCAGTCGGCACGCTCAAATCGTGGGAGCGCCAACCCGGTTCGGCATGGGTGACGATCTCATCCAGGCGCAGCAATCCTTTTTCCGTAAAGACCAGTGTATCGGGTGTCAGGCAACCGCCTTGCGCGATCTCCCCAAAGGCTTGATCGTACACGCGCAGGAATCCAACCGGCCCCGTTGCCTGACCATTGCTGCTCTTAACAATTGACCCTTTCGGACGCAGATTGGAAAAGGCAAAACCATTACCGCCGCCCGTCTGCTGAATCAAGGCGGCATCCCGAAGTGTCTGGAAAATGCCCGATTCAGAACGCCCCATGTCATCGTCGATGCGGAGGACGAAACAATTGTGGACAACCATACCTTCCGTTACGTAGGTATGATCATCCTGAACTTCACAGTTGTATACTGTGCCTGAGAACTCCTCGGCTTCGATACTTTTGATAGGAAAATAGACGTGATTTTCAGTCCGAGTTAAGGGCCGTTTCAGGTATCGCTTGTCGGCTTCAGAAAACCATCGTCCAAAGGTCTTGAAAGCAAGTTCGCGCCCTTGAGTTGGCGGAATATTCAATGATGCAGTTTCACGGGCGTTCGGCGTCACGTAGGTTGTATCGCATGGGCGAATCGAAGCGTCATAACCCAGGCGTAAGCAAATCTGCCAAAATTGCTGAATAAGACTTGGGTTGCTGAGTGTGAGGCGTATAGTACGGAAGTTGCGAATACGGCCATTTCCAGCATTGTGTTCGGCTTCGTAAAACAAGCCATCGCCGCGCAACACACCAATTAGCAACTGTTCTTGAATTTGCGGATCTGCGAACTGCATCCAGGCGGGAATGCGTTTGCCGTAGGAGTGCGCGCCAAAGTTCTCTCTGAACCATGTTGCCACCACACGGTTGTAGACATCCATCTGAACCCAATTACCAAAATTGGATTGATGAATCGTTGGCTCGACATTGAACAGCTTTTGCAATAATGCTGTAATGTCTTCGTGATAGAGTGTCTCATCTTTCGACACGGTAAAGCGGATATATCGCTCATCCGGTCCGAGTGTACCTTCTGAAAGATAATAGCCACACAAGCGTCCCAAATCGGGCGTCACTTCTAAGAATCGCCGTGACCAAACGGCTTGCCGTCCAGAGTTTTGATAAGTACTAGGACGACGCACACAAACTGCATCAACCGTTTCCTGGACTTCAAGCTTAACTGAATACGTTAGCGCGGTTAGATCGAACGCCGCGACTGACCAGTTATCGTGCGGTATGCCAGCCGCAACCAGATCACCCACTTTCAATTCGCCAGCTTTGACCCATCCCCGTGTTGTCAAAACAGGGTGTTCCGGCGTGACTTCCAGACCCGTACCAGTCTGCTTCATCTTGATTTTCAGCAGCGTACCCTTGTATTCGCGTTGGTACACTTCCGTGACAGGCTTATAATGACCTTGATGAGTCAATACCAAATCATCAACGGCTAAGTCTGCGATGCGCTTGAGGCCTTCACTTGTGGTGATTCGCATGTCGGCGGTGAAACAGGCGGCAAGCTGACCAAGCGGCGTACCTGCCCCGGTAAAGGTGGGGCTGTTCGGGAAAAACTGCAAATTAGTCAGCATATCATAGAATTTACGGGCATTGCCCAGCACGTCGCCATTGTGTTTTTCTTCGGCCAGCGCCACGTTATAGGCGACACGCCAAAACATCTCGTGTTCGTCTTCAGCGGGTTTGCCATCTTCGCCGCGTCGCAGGTAACGTTTTTGCAAAACCGTGCGCGCGTTTTCAGTCAGGCGAATCGGACGCTGCCGCAAATCAGCGGGGACGGGGGGTGTCGGCAGCGGGCCGGAAACAAGCGTGCTTGAACTATCCCTGGTAATTTCCACGGTTCCTCCTGGTCTGGATATGCGTGTTAAGCGAAAAATTTAGGCAGCGATCCCGTTAGAGAGCGCATCGCCAGTGTTGACTTTTAGTTCAACAGTTGCCGGGGGTGGCCGCCGCTGAACGTTACGCTGGATGATTCTGCCTGTCGTTATCGCAACGGTTCAGCAGAACACGATTGAGTAGACTCCGCAACCGGATCATCAGAGGGCGAGTCCGGTTCTGTAAAAATAGTTTCACACTCCTCATAAACAGGTAGTGGTTGAATGGCTTCCTGCTGCTCTGAAAGCAGCTTATCGATCTCGGCTCGGACGCTGGTCAGGTCTTCCAGACCCAGGTACACAATCGCGTAACGAATGTACGCAATCGGGTCCAGGTCTTTTAGCCCTTCGATCACCATATCGCCCACCACACGGCTGGACACTTCGGAGCGTCCCAGGGATTGCAAATGCGTCTCGACGCGCGTCGTCAGGCGTTCGATCTCACTGGCGGGCACCGGACGTTTGGCACAGGCCACCCAGATACCCCGTTTCAACTTATCGCGGTCAAATTCCTCTCGATTACCGTTCCCTTTCACCAGCACTGGTGTGGCTGCAAGAGATCGCTCGTGTGTGGTGAACCTGCTGCCACATTCCTTACATTCTCGCCGCCGCCGAATACCGCCGCGCGACTCCGTCGTGTCGATCACTTTGGTGTCATGTTCGCCGCAGTACGGGCATTTCATAGGCGCTGTTTCCCAGGTTTTTGGACTTGACGGGCATACCGCCAAATACGGCTTTTAGTTAGAATTGAACTCCGATAGCGACGCCATTTTCATGACCACTGGAAAAAAATACCCCCATATATGGGGGCATTGTTTGCACCCCATGCCATATATGGCGGCATGTCTGTTACTTTAGCACACGTGAGCGGTAAACACAAGACAGTCAAATGTTCGGGTTGAGTATGTTTTTGGTTCATTATTTTCGGACGATTCGGCGGTGCCAGCCTAGCATCCACATCGCCTCAAAAATCGACGGATCGAGTATAAAGTAAACGTTAAGGATTCTTGATCCTTTTTCCAAAAGCCTTAACCAGACTGTGCAATTTGACGATTCTCCAGTCTTCTATTAGTATTTTGGTAAATGAGTTATGCTTAGGCTTTATGATGCCCACAGCGGGAGAATTTTATCCAAATGCCGCCTCAGCCGCCTAACCCGGAATCGCCACTTTCGCTGATACGCACGCTGCGCGCGGTACTCATTGCTGTTGTGATCGGCGTCAGTGTCGGGACGGTGCTTCTGCTCGGATTGCGCGCCCTTCGGACACCCAACAACCCGCCAGCTTCAACGATCATACCCATCACATTGGGAACTGCCGATCATTGGCGACGTATTGATAGCATCGCCAATATTGTTGATGTGCAAGCCTTTTCTGATAACAGCATATGGGCATTGTTCGCGGGGGGTGCCATTGGTCGCCTGGATAACGATCAATGGACGCTCATGCCGGATAATGTGATGGGCGACTCAATGATTGAGCTGCCGGGCACTAAACCGTCCGTGCTGCTTGTAGGGAGTGCGGTCTGGCAAACAACGGATCGCGGCGCAAGCTGGCAAGCCATTGATCTGGGCGCTGCTTTCGCCGCAAATAAGACAACTTTGTTGGCAAGTGTTAACGGCACGGGTGATGTTTGGGTTGCTTCGGAGACGGCGCTAGCCCATTATGCTAAAGGGAATTGGGCAACCGTTGATGCGCCACCGGGATCAACGCTGCTGCCTATGCAGGGAATGCTGGCGGCGCGCGATGGCTCACTCTGGATCACGCTCAGTAAAAAGGGCGTACCGTCGGCGTTGGCGCACTATTGCCTTGATGATCAGTGGAATACCTGGGAAAGTGCCGAGGTTCGCCCGCGCACTGAGTCTCGATTGATTGAGGATTCTAAAGTGGGTGTTTGGTTCGCCACAACGAACGGTACAGCTTATTGTGACGGTCAAAAGATCGTGAGCTATACCTTTGCCCGGATGAACACAGGCGGAACGTCGATCAGATCGGATGTGATGCTCGAATCGGGACTCATCGATCAGCGCGGCGGCGTGTGGTGGATGGCCGCCAATAGGCAGGTCTTTCAGTTTGTAAGCGGCACATGGCAAACCTATATCCCTGGCGATCTCAATTTTCCGGTCTCTCAAGCGGGCGTGCAGCAAAGCGGCAGTTTGATCGCAGACAAAGAGGGCAATATTTGGGTTGGCGGCGATGTTTTAGCCCGTTTCAAAGATGGGCAGTGGCAAACTTTCGATCCGGTGAATGGCGAACCCTTCAATGGCCTGATGGAGAAGTTGTACATCACTTATGGGCGTCCATTGGCACGCAATGGCGATTTATGGTTCGGGGTCAGTGCTGCCGGGGTTGTGCGCTACGATGGCCGCTCCTGGACATGGTTCGGGCCGCAGAATAATGCGCTCAAAATGCCCGTGACGGCCAAAATTCACGACTCATATTTGCCGCTAGCCAGTACATCCGATGGGGGCGTGCTGCTCTATCAGACCTTTGAACATGCTGTTTATCGTTATATACCCTGAACTGTCTCAGGTCCCGCGATAGGGACGCGGGCCGTACTGATCGATGATCAGGCGGCGCAGACAGTTCGTATTCGAGTCAACTTCCTTGAGTCGCCGGTAGAGTTCCATGAAGCCGTGTGGCTTGACCAGGAACACATCGCAGCCTGCTTTGAAGGCATTGTGAATCAATGTTCGATCATCGTGCATCGTTGCCATGATGAGCAGGGCTTCCGGGTTTTCGGCGCGCAGTGTCTTGATCAGTTCCAGACCTGTCGTGTCGGGCAGTTCCATATCAACCAGCGCCAATGCCAGTTGGGGCACGACACGCGCGGCCAGCAAAGCCTCTGTGCCCGTCCGCGCGCCTGTCACTTTGAAAGCAGCCTGTTGCAGCAGCCGCACTAAAAAATCGCAGTTAGCAGGTTCGTCATCCACGACGACTGCATACCCGGCTTGAATGGTGATCACGACGACTCCTTCGATGGTGGTTTGGGTGAGGTCTTCGACGCATCACGGAGCGGTCCCGTCCGACCTGTATGCACAGGGACGCCCGGCTGTCCAACGCCCGGCTTCAACGGCGGCGGGATCACGGGATCGGGGGGATCAATGTGAATAGGCAGCGAGTCGGCATTAGCAGCCACCGGATCAACGTGCGGCTCCACAATCGTGACGCGCGGCACCTCGACCAGCGGCGCGGTAGGGGTAGTCGCTGCCGGGATTGACGCAATTGCCGGGCTGCTAACAACTTCGGGGGATGCGTGCGTCTGCATGAGCGCATCGTAGCGTGCCAGCAGCATCAAAAAATCGGCAATAGGCAGCGGCTTCGGCAGATAATCGTTGCAGCCCGCCTCAAGACATTTTTCGCGGTCACCCATCATGGCATAAGCGGTCACGGCCACAATGGGTGTGGTCAGGCCGCGCGCGCGCAGCGCCCGCACCACTTGCAGGCCATTCATTTCGCCTGCCAGTTCGACATCCATCAGGATCAGATCGAACTTCTGATGTGAAAGCTCTCTGAGTGCGATTTCGCCTTCCAGGTAAGACACAACCGTGTGGTTGTTCATCTGTGCAATGCGCTGCACAAGCGCCAGGTTCGTTACGTTATCTTCGACATAGGCAATACGCATCGTTTATGACCCCTGTTCAACAGGTTCGGCGGGTTCAGCCGTATAAACGGGCAGTGTAAAATAGAATATGCTGCCTTTGCCGAGCGTACTTTCTGCCCAGATGCGCCCACCCATCAGATTGAGCAACTGGCGCGAAATGGCAAGCCCCAAACCAGACCCGGCGCGACCTTTACGCCGTCCGGTGGTGCCTTGCCGGAATTCCTCGAAGATTTTGTCCATATCCTGCGGCGCGATGCCGATGCCCGTATCCGCAATCCAGAACAGGACTTCGTTGTTTTCCTGTTCGCGCACGCCAATCGTAATAGTACCTTCATCGGTGAATTTGGCGGCATTGCTCATCAGGTTCAGCATGATCTGGCGAATACGCAGCGCATCACCGCGCACCAATGGCAGCGCGTCGGGCGTATCGCGCCGAATTTTGATCGGCTTATCGCCCTTCAAACCTGAAGCCGTTGCAATAACGCCGTGAATGACTTCTTCTAGATCGACCTGTTCAATTTCCAGATCGAGCTTTCCAGCGTCCACCTTCGAGAGATCAAGAATATCGTTGATGAGCGCCAACAGGTGCTTACCGCTGGTGTTGATCTGATCGAGGTCTTGCTGATAGGAAGGGGGCAATTCCTGATTGCCATACATCATCGGATAGTTGAGCATCGCCTCACTAAAGCCGATGATCGCATTGAGCGGCGTGCGGAGTTCGTGACTCATGTTGGCAAGAAACTGACCTCGAAAGTTTTTGGCTTCCATGGCCGCGCCGCGCGCTGCATCCAGTTCGCGGTTCGTCTCCTGAACCTGCTCAGTCAGTGCTTTTTGACGCAGCAGGCTCATCTGAATTTCCTGCTGCGTGTCGTACAGACGGTAGGCCACATCGCGCTCTTTGCGATAGTTTGCCAGCGCCCATTCCGCAATACCGTACAATTCGCCCGACATTTGGGCGGCGATCCCGGCAGCCAGCATCATAATGCTGATCGCAAAGATTTGCACACGAGAGACACCGAACTCATGCCCCAATGCCGGAACCACCAGCGTCAATACAATGGAAATCAGCATGGCGAACAGCGCCGAACGGAACGGCAGCAGCAGCCCAACGATGAAGATCAGCAGTGGGAATGCGAACGGGATCATATCGCGGCCAATGGTGTGGCTGTCCTGACTCATCGGCGTATACATAAGCAGCGCCAGCGTCACGAATAACCCGACGGCATACGCCCAAACCGCTGTACTGAACCGATTGGCAAGGAGTAGTGATCGGCACGCGATACAACCAACAACGATTGCTAATAGGGGTAGTAGCACATCGGCCAGATTGCCAATCGACAGTGAGGCCAGGATGAGCGTGCCCCAGACAATGAAGACAGCCAGGGCAAGTGTCGCTTTCCAGAGAACAGAAAGCCGCTCGGCGCGGACTTCCTGGGCAAAATCGACTTTATTGGGGACATTCATGGCAAAGGTATCCTGCATAAAAAAGGGGGAACTGTTTTATGCCATTGTATAACGGTTTAGCGCAAATTTAACGCTCTTTTATCAATAATAACTGAATTCTAGCCAAAGATGATCACAAAGTAATCACTCTGGATTGTGTAAAATTCAATGCTGAGTCGATGTAATACACACGATATAAAAGATAGGTATAATTACCATAGGTATCACTTCGAGAATAGGAAGCGGCGGCATGGTTGATGTTTTGGGCACACGCCTGGGGCGCTATGACATCCGGGAACGCATTGGACGCGGCGGCATGGCGACAGTCTACAAAGGCTGGGACGCTAACCTGGATCGCTGGGTGGCTGTCAAAGTGCTGCACGATCATCTGGCCGACGACTCCGATTTTAAGCAGCGGTTTGAGCGTGAAGCCAAAGTCGTGGCGGCGCTCAGCCACCCGAATATTGTTCAGATTTATGATTTTGATCAGACCGAACGCAACGGTCAATCCATTTTTTATATGGTGATGGCCTACATCAACGGCCCCAGCCTGCGCGACGTGATGGAAAGCAAGCACAAGAACGGTGAACATCTCTCGATGATCGAGATCAGCCGGGTCATGGAGAGCGTATGCAGTGCGCTGGCCTATGCCCATCAACAGGGGATGGTTCATCGTGACGTGACGCCGGGCAATATCCTGTTCACAGAGCAAGGTAGCGTCGTTTTGGCCGATTTTGGATTGGCGCGTCTGGCAACGGGTACACGCCTCACGCAAACGGGCACAACCACCGGCACACCTGTTTATATGTCGCCCGAACAGGGCATGGGGCAAGCTGGCGACGCGCGCAGCGATTTGTATTCGCTGGGCATCATCTTGTACGAAATGCTGACCGGGACTGCGCCCTATGATGGTGAAAGCGCCTTTGCGATTATTATGAAGCACGTCAGCGAACCCGTGCCTATTCTTCAATTGCATGGTCAGGCCATGAACCCACAGCTTGAAAGTGTGGTTGTTCGCGCTTTAGCGAAAAATCCTGATGATCGGTACCAGAGCGCCGATGAATTTCTCAGTGCTTTTCGGCAGGCCGCGGCGGGTACTCTGCCCGCTACAAACCGATCTGGCAAAGGCACGGTAATCCTGCCTGCGCCGGGAAAGATCAAGCGGATACCAGCCAGACGATCCCCGGTTCGATGGTTAGCGGGCGGTGCGGCACTGATTGGCGTCATCTTTTTATTAGGCGTGCTGGTGCCGCCCGCTCTGGCACCTAATGCGCCGCGCGTGGTGACACTGGCCGTGCTGCCAACCTTGCAGAGGCCGCGTGGTAACTCAATGACGGACAGTTCGGTGACCATTCAGGATGATTTCAGCACCGACAAACACTCGGCCTGGATGCTCGACAGCAGCGATCCGCACATTGATCGCACTTTTGAAGACGGGGTTTTACGTATACGCAGCACCTTACGCGCCACCGCCTTGACAACGGTCATCAACCCACGTTCGGCGGAATATGGGCGTCCCATCGTGATCGAAAGCGACATGACCATCTCCGATAAGAGTCAACCTCCTTCGGCTGCCGGGATCATTTTCCGCTACGAAAACGACGATCAGTATTACGTATTCGCCGTCGATGCTCAGGCGCGCGTCAGTATCTGGCTGCGAAACGATGGCGTCTGGACAGAACTCCGAAAGCTGCCAGCAAGTGAACAATGGACGCCCGCCGAAGGGGTCAACCGCTCTGGACAAAAGAACCGCCTGAAACTGATCATTAATGATCGCATTTTGCAGGCGTTTATCAATGATCGAAAGGTGATCGAAGTCGATACCGAGCCGGTCATTGTGGCAGGGGGAGTGGGTATCTATCTGGCGACAACGACAAATCCGAATGAGACCACACCGCTGGCCGCAGTGGACGTGGCTAATTTCTCGGTGCAGATGTATAGCCCATCCTTGAATAATGACCCAACAGCGACTAAAAACCCATCATAGTAGTCCGCCACAGTGAATTTTGTCCATCTCACCACTCAGTCCCCCTCTCCATGTTATGGAGAGGGGGACAGCGAACGAAGTGAGCAGGGGGTGAAGCTAACCTTGAACTCTACTGTGGTGGACTACTAGTCTCAAGTGCTTGCTGGGCAGTCGCAGTGTTCCGAGCGAACTAGTCAGTAATCGAATACGAACCAGCAATACTCATTACGCAACCTCTGGTCGTCAAGCACGAGTTCTCGGATTTCGCCGGGAAGTTGTGCGCGCTGCCACTGGCACTCCAGGCGACCAGCCTCCATACGTTTATCTTCAGGAGCCGCCGCGCGGGCAGCCCTAATCGCGTAGGCCGCTGCGCCCAGTTCGTGAGCTGCCACATGAGCCACCGCCGCAGCTTGTCCGGCGGCGTAAGCCGCTTCTCTTGCCGCGCCGCTCAACGCTCTGGCAGCGCCCATGGCGTGTCCGGCGGCGGTACGGGCTTGAGTCATCGTAATTTCACCTCGCACCCAAGCGTGCGCCTGCTCAATCGCCCGGCGCGGACGGTCGTCACTGGGCTGCACTTGCTCGAAGAAATGCAGTACGTGCTGCGCGCAATCAGCCGCCCAAACTGCAAGAAGGCGATGATCGGCATCCTGTAGGGTGCCGCCGCGACGCACGGTAATAAACCTGGGATCTCGGATCTTGCTGAAAATCACTTGTCTACCCCTTTGTGCCCCGTCTGCCCAACTATATTATGCGCCTCTTTTTATAATGTCCAGCTTTTCCTTTATCGTAAAGTGGTACTCTCAACAGGCACGTTTGAGATTGTCAGGTCAATGTTGATGTAGTAGAATGGAAATTGTTCAGGGGCCGTGGCGAAATCGGCAGACGCCGGAGACTTAAAATCTTCTGTCCTCAAAAGACGTGTGGGTTCGAGTCCCACCGGCCCCAAAAATTAACCTGTCCTCTTGTTTTGTTGCTTCGCACTTGTCCATGAGCTAACCTGGCATAGGCACAAAAGAAAAATGGCGAACTTTACTGGCAAAGTCGTCTTCATCACGGGCGCGGGGTTGGGTATTGGCCGCGAAATGGCACTTCAATTTGCGGCATCAGGGGCAGCCGTCGGTGTGAATGATTTTGATTCGGCGCGCTGTGTGGAAGTTGTTAAGCAGATCAGTGAATCGGGTGGGCAGGCTGCGGCGTATCCGTGCGATATTGCCGACGTGCCAGCCGTTCGCGCGGCGGTAGATCAACTGGCACACGATTTTGGCCGCCTCGATTTTGCTTGTGCCAATGCCGGGATCACGCTTTGGGGTAACTTCCTGGAGTATGAACCGGACAACTTTGATCGTCTGATGGCCGTCAATATGCGCGGTTCGTACTTCACAGCGCAAGCCGCCGCCCGTCAAATGGTTAAGCAAGGTACAGGTGGGCGAATCGTGTTCACCTCATCCGTGACCGGAGTGCAGGCGGTTAATGGACTCGGCACGTATGGCATCACCAAAGCGGCCTTGCGAATGCTGGCGCGCAGTCTGGCCGTCGAACTTGCCCCACACCGAATCACGGTCAACGCGCTGGGTGTTGGCGCAACCGTCACCGAGCGCACATTAATTGAAGACCCGGATTATGTCGCCAACTGGCACGCTGTCACGCCCACCGGACGCCCTGGCTATCCAGCCGACGTGGCAGCGGCGGCGCTGTTCCTGTGTTCGCCGGAAGCCGCACAGATCAACGGTCACACACTGATGATCGACGGCGGTTGGACGGTTTACAGCCCTACAGTACCGAAACCGAATTTGATCCCACCTGAGTAATCAAGGACGGTACCAATCTGAGCCAAAGGTTTTTGTGCTTGACAGGTTGCCGCATCCGATATATTATATCAACTAAATTTGATGCAATATAAATTGATTAAATGATCCCATGACTCCTGAATCGACACAACCACTCCATTTTTTGAAGTTGTTGGCACATGATCTGCGCTGGCAACTAGTCACTTTTCTGGCGGGCAGTGATTTTCGGGTGCAAGAGCTGGTTGCCTTGCTAAAGCAGCCACAAAATCTGGTCTCCTATCACCTGAAACAGCTTCGTGAAGCGGAATTAGTTATCGAACGGCGCAGCACTGCCGATGCCCGTGATATTTATTACAGCCTGGATTTGGAACAGATGCAACGGTTGTATAACGCAGTCGGGTTGGCGCTGCATCCAGCATTAGCATCAGGCGACTCGATAATTATCAGAACCGAGCAATCGTTGTCCAGGCCCGTGCGGGTGCTGTTCCTTTGCACGGAAAACAGCGCCCGTTCGCAAATGGCCGAGGCTATTTTGCGTGAGATGGGTGGTGCGGAGATCGAAGTTTTCAGCGCCGGAACTACTCCAACAATCGTTCATCCCGACGCGATTCAGATCATGGCTGATCGGCATATCGATCTGCGTCAACAACGCTCCAAATCCATCGACCAATTGCAACAGCGTGCATTTGATTACGTTGTGACCGTTTGTGACCGTGCGCGCGAAAGCTGCCCGGATTTTCCCGGCGATACGCGGCGCATCCATTGGAGTTTATCTGACCCCGCCGTGATTCAGGATGTAGACGCGCGTTATGCTGCTTTTGCTCAAACCGCTGAGCAACTAGCGACTCGTATTCGCTACCTTGTCGCTTTGATTCAAAGCGAGAAAGAAGTTCCATCGTGAAAGAACGTGTGTTAATTCTGTGTACTGGCAATTCGGCGCGATCTCAGATGGCCGAAGGTCTGCTCCGCACGCTGGCTGGAAATCAATTTGAGGTATTCAGTGCCGGGTCAAAACCATCCGTTGTGCATCCACTGGCAATTCAGGTCATGGACGAACGCGCTATCGACATTCACGACCAGCGTTCAAAACACCTCAACGAATTGATAACACAGCCGTTCGATTACGTGATCACTGTCTGTGACAATGCCGCCGAAACCTGCCCGATTTTTCCGGGGCGGGCACAGCGCATCCATTGGAGTTTCCCCGATCCGGCGCTGGTAGAAGGGTCTGATGAAGAACGTCTGCAAGCCTTTCGTGATACGCGCGATGCGATTGAACAGCAGTTGAAAGGCTGGTTAGCCGAAATGTCTGCCGTCACGCACGGAGCAATGCCCCGATGACGTATGCGTTGTGGCGACGGGCCGCCGCCGAGGGTGTTGGCACCTTTGCACTGGTGACGGCGGGCTGTGGGGCGATCATCATCAACACGCTAACCGGAGGCGGTCTGACGCACGTTGGCATTGCCCTGACGTTTGGCCTGATCATTATGGTCATGGTTGCGGCGCTGGGGCACATTTCGGGCGCACATTTCAACCCGGCGGTGACTATTGCTTTT
>JBBSEU010000047.1:0-24419 GCA_038239365.1 Aggregatilineales bacterium | reverse complement strand
TGTTGGATACGGCGAAAAATACAATCACGGGGGAAAATTTGCCGAACCGCCTCCCCGCTCCCGAGGGAGTGGGGGCTAGGGGGGGAGGGCTGGCTGGTCGGGGTGAGGGCTGTTACGTAGCCAGATTCCACAACTGCGCCGCCGACTGCGTATCGAACGAGACGAGGCACAAACGCGCGGTCACGGTCAGGTGATAGACATCTGCCCAACTCAGGTAATCGACCTGCGCCTGCACCTGCCGACGGTAGCCGATCAACCAGTTCGGGCGGAAAACAAGGACCGCCTGACCCTTCGTGTTGTTGGCGGGCGTGGCGCTGATCTTGCCGTCCGCCGCTTGTGATAGACCAAGCTCGGCGCTGGCGAACACCGGCACGCCATCGATCACGCCGACTTGCCCGGTCAGGTTGGTTGCCATCGCGCCCGCCTTATCCATCGTCGCAAACTCCGGCAAATTGAGTAATTTGCCATAAGCAGAATCGTCCACGATCCAAGCCAAATCCCTGGGGCGAAGTGCGTAGTCACCCTTCAACAGGAAGCGCCCCTGACGCAAGAGCGGCATCGTGGGTGGCGCTCCTGCACCGTTCTTGGATTGGGCGGTGTTCGTGACCAGACAGTATTTGCGGAGTCCGTTAAAGGCCAGGTATTTCGTGCCCGCCGTCGGTGTGCCATCGATCAGGTTGACGTTGGCATTTGCCCCGGTTACCGTGTCGCCATTGAGCAGGACGTTATCCACTGCGTTCTGCATGGCGCGCAGGGCTTGCCGCCGATAGTTGGCAACTACCGGGATCAGCGAGTCTTCGTTCAGTTCGGATGACCAGGCCATCCGCAGTGCCAGCTTTTTGGCGCTCATCTGCATTTTGCCCGTCCCGGCTTTACTTTGCGGGATCGGGTTGGTGGCCCCCAGTACCAGTTGGTTCTGGTCGGTGGTTTCCTGCACGTAATACACCGTCGGGTCTTGCGATTCGATGGGCAGTTCGTAGGGCTGCGTTGGCATCTCAACCATATCAAACAGCGGAGCCACGATATTGTCCTGACGCACACGCTGCCAGAGTTCGGCACGCCACGAGTCGGCTACCCACTCCGAGCCGAAGCCGCTTTGCCCGGTGCTGTCCAGTTCGTTGGCTTTCGTGAAGCCGCGGTCCGTCAGCCCGCGCACGGCGTCAAAGGGCAGCGTTCCGGCGTTCACCGCCTTGAAACTTTTATCGGCCAGTTCGCGCAGGAACGGTGTATTCGGCTGCCAATCGCGCGCCGAACCATTCAGCAATTCGTACATGAAGGCCATATCGGCGGCGCTCAGGTGACTGTAGCGCGTGGCGCGCGTCACTTCGATCTGTGGGGTCTGCGGCGGGCGCGGCGTCGGATCGCTGAAAAAGGGCAGACGCTTAACAGGGGCGGGCGCAGTCTGAATGGTTTGCAAGCCTTTGACGGCTTCTGCCAGGGCGGAAACGGTTTGGGTAAGCGTGGTCAAGTCGTCCAAGTTGATCTCCTGATCGGTACTTTCGAGCGGTTCAAGATCGAGGCCAAGTGCCTCATAAGTGGATTTAATCGCATGGATGGTGGTGTGATAGGGTTGCGCGGGGGTGGGCGTCAGGCTGGCCTCGACCAGTACCCACTTGAGGATTTCGCCGTCGGCGGATTTTTGGACAAGGTTTGGCAGACTGCCACTTGACCAGCCCAGCGCGCCGCGTGCGATCAACTGTTTGATCGCTTCGAGGTAGCGGTGATGCTTATCAAGCTGAGCCTCACACCACAGGCCGATCTCATCAGGTGCCAGCCTATCGATCACCCCGATCAGATCGCCGCCCGCGTCCTTATCGAGGCCATGATGGTACAGGACTGGCCGCCGCGAATAATAATCGAGGCCGAGATCGGTACGCTTGCTGAAGTATTCAGCTTGCAGATCGCGGTGAGCGGCATCGCTGAAGATGAGCAAATAGCCGCCGATTCGATCTTCGCTGAGGGTTTTGACGGTGGTGAAGCGGCCCTCACCCCCCGCCCCCTCTCCCAAAGGCGAGGGGGAGTCTGGTGGCTCGTTTACAACATGATGCGGAAACGAAGGTTTCATCAGGTAGCATAACTCCCATTCAAATTACAGTTGGGGCTTCTGACTCCCCTCTCCCCCGGGAGAGGGGTTGGGGGTGAGGGCTGATTGGGCATGGATGAGGGCTGGCTGATTAGCAGCCACATCGCCCCAGGCCACCGAGTCCATCTGGAAATACTGTGCGCGAATCTCGTTGATCGTCAGGAAATCACGCGCCGCGTTGACTTCGGCCAGATCGGCACTGTTGCCGCGCACATCTTCGGGCAGCACGATCAGGTTATCGCCATAGAACGGGGCTAGCTGCTGCGTCAACTTTTGCGCGAAGCGTACCAGCTTCGGGTAGATTGTGTCGGCCAAAAAGGTAGAGCGGGCGACGGTAGCGTTCGCTTGCGTGGCATTTTGGGCATACAGGCCGAGCGGGATACCGAAGATGCCGAAGATTTCATCGCGGTTCAGGCGGCGTGCCTCGATAAAGTCCGACTCCTGCTGGCTCAATCCGAGGTTTGAGTAGCCGATTTCACCAGAGCCGCGAATGAACGCCGTTTTGCGCTGCGTGCCGCCGTAGCTTTCGAGCCACTCCCGCTTGATGCGTTCAAACTCGGAGTCGGGCACCATGTTCTTGATCGAGACGATCCCGGCTGGGACGCCTTTCTCTTTGCCGAACAGATTGTTATTCCACTGCGCCATCGCCCGATCCGTACTGCTGGCAAGCGTTGCGGCACTGAGCGCCGAAAGCCCGTACAGATCATCGCGCGGATGCCAGCGTTTGAAGTGGATCACTGAGTCGGGCAGCAACGGAATATCGATCCCATCCAGCGAATAGATATAACCGCCCACATAGCGCGCTCGATCCGGCACGACGCGCACCCGATCCGGGCGCAGCACCCACAATTCGGCGGGCGATCCGGTATCGGCTTCGGCGGCCAGATACCAGTAGGCATTGCCCGTCAGTTCCAGATAGCCGAAGGTCGATTCGAGCAGTTCAAATTGACTCATGGTCGGGTTCGGCGCGCGCAGCAACTGCTCCAGCGGGTGATTGTTGAGCGCGATTTGTTTTTCGCCGTCGAGTCGGTAGACGCCAAACGGCACAAGCGAGGCAGCTTCGGCGATGCGCGTCACGGCCACGTACACCCATGCCGAACGGGTATATTCGTCAGCCTGATTGATCGCGTCTGCGGTGTTCGGCCAGATGGGAGCGTTGTGGTCGGCCACCGTGCGGATCAGTGCGGCCAGTCGTGGATCGGTGGGGTCACGAGTGCCGCGCGCCACTTTGAGCGCCAACGATAAACGAGCCAGCAGATTCATAGGCGGAGTCCTTTACTTTTATCGAAGGTTTGCAGTGTCTTAACATTGCCGTCGTATGCTGTGTTTGACGGAAATCAGAGGAGGCAACCATGTCGCGTCTGAAGCAATTCGCAACGAAGGTCTCTATCGTGGTAATCCTTATTGTGCTTGCCTGGATTATTGTTACGGCTGGATGGGGGTTCTTATGGACTGTTGTCTATTGCGATGGCGAATGCCAGATGCAGCGCCGTGTTAGAGACGCCACCCTTCACCCGCGAACACCCGCCCCGGCCTACACAACAGACAATATTGGAGCGATGGGAGGCCCCGGTGCGACGTATGTCCCGGCGGAATTGCAATGGACGGCAACGCCTAATCCGTGAACTAACGAGGTGACTATGTGGCCGATCAAACGCAAGGAAAAGCCGAAGCGGAAACGCGATGAGATACTTAGGCGTCGGCAACGCCGGGTCCTCATCATTAGTTTTGCGGTGCTGCTGCTCATTGTTGGTTCGTGTGGGTTGTGGTTCTGGTCGATTGCTTCCGTGCCGTGTACCCGCATTGACCCGATGGACTGCGAGTTTTATGGTTTCCGCCCACGACGCCCAACACGGCCTGTTATCCCAACGCTGGAAAGCACACGCCTGACCCGCACGCCGCGCGTGACTCCTAACCCGAACTATGTTGGTCCGACGTACACACCGGATTTGGTTGAGTAGCGAATAATCAGGTTAGTAGGTAACTGCTCGATTTTAAGTCGCCAGCATACGGACGGCTTCCTTCAATTGTGTCGAGCCGGGATGCAACTGATAACCACGTTCGGCAAGTGCAAACGCAATCTCTGGCGCGTCCTGCGCGATGGCCTCTCGAATGGCCGCGAGAAACATTTCAGCGGAACCATTCGCAACGCTCCACGCCTCCGACCCTAACGACTCAATCACGTGATTGAGCAGGCTTTTGCGTTCTTCAATCGAGAGCACATCGACACTATGTATGATTTTCTGCAACGTCATCAGAAGTCCCTCTACAAGTTGGCATTAAATCAGATCACGGTTCACTCGTTGGGGCAAAGTAGAAGTGATTATGTTCGGGATCGAGTGCGAAACGAAAGCGATAGAGAAATCCATCGAGGCCAAGAAAATTGGGATGACGCCATTCCTCATCTGCAAGCAATTGCGGAATAAAAACCGTTGCATCCACATCTAGGCCGGTACCAATCTCGGCTGGTAGCGCAATTGCTAGCCGATACAATCCGCCTGTATAACGAACACCACGTAGTAGGAGCGATTCGGTTTCTAGCTTGTCGGTCTGATGAATGTTTAGGACATCTGCCTCGTGCGGGGAAAGGATGCACCAGGGTGAACCCGTATCCAGGACAGCCGTCGTGCTAAGACGATTCTCGAACATCACCGGAAGTATCAATCGTGCTGATCTGCTACCCGGAAGCCAGTCACTATAAGTCAGTCGGCCAAGCGCAAATTTGCCTGCACCCAGTAGATCATTAACTTCATAGCTCATCGGGCAGCCAAGTGATCAATGTGTCTGGGGAATCCTCGATGCCGAAATCGGCTATGAGTACTTTGCGGCTGGCGGCGTGTCCGAGTAACGTGCCATTGCGAAGCGCCACCCACTGCCCGATATACTCTGCGCCATGATTCTGTAGCCAGCGCATCGAATCGGCTTGTTTCGGATACGTCCGATTTTCAATAGCGATCACTTTGGGGGGAGCCAGCACGTGCATCGCCTGAGATAGCTGTTGGTTACCAGGATAAAGCTGGCTGCCACGTTCCGCTAGCTGATAGGCTGCGCCCGGCGCATCTTCTGAAATGGCTTTGTGAATAGCGGCGAGATACGCTTCCGGTGAACTCAACGCCAGATCAGCTACGGATGGCGACTCAGGCAAGGTTTGCGCGATCAGGTCAATTAGAGTGCGTCGATCCTCAACTGGCAGCGCGCGTATTTCGGACATGATCCCTTGCAAACTCATAGCCATTCCTCCGCTTTTTAGGTATTTTACCATCCAGGTTTGGATTTCATCGTATACTGAAATTGTGGCGGCAAACAGGATGATGTGCTGATGTTCCCATTCAAGCGCAAACGAAAGCGAAAAAGCAAAGACAATGGGACGTTTCGATGGATGTTGGCTACCCTGCTGCTTGTGATGGTTTTGTCGATTGCAGTAACACTGATTCACATCCAAAACGATGATCACGTAACCGACGTTTGGAGGCCAGTGCCCTCAATAGAAGCGACAAACAACGCCGTACTGACGCAAATTGCGGCCACAACAACCGCCGATAGCCGTATCTACAGATTTACACCCAGTCCGATAGTTCCAGTCACGCCGAAGGGATCGTGAGATGTTCCCTTTCAAACGCAAGCGGAAAACCAAAGAGCCAATTCGAATAGTGCCGTTTGTGATAGCGTTGGGAGTAATTTTTCTACTCTGGGTATTTTTCATCTACCCAATAGTACAACATACAAGCGGCTACTATAATTCACAGGCAACAATAGTCGTTTCGGTTGATTACAGACTCTCAACGGCGATTTCAAGCACCTCTACCGCGAAAACTTACACGATTACGCCTAGTCCCACAGTTTCAGTTACGCCGAAGGGATCGTGAGATGTTCCCTTTCAAACGCAAGCGGAATCGGAAAAGCAAAGGCAAGGGAGATTGGCTTGTAGCCGCTATGTTGACGATCATTCTCATTTCAATCGCTCTCCTGATCTGGTCTATTCTTCTTTTGCCAATGGGGCATCAAACTTGATTTCCTGGCATAGTTTGACGAACTCACCTGAACGCTACGCAAAGCGCAGACTCGACCCGCCGTACTGCGCCGCATAATAGGCCAGTGCCATAAACTTATCGTTGATTGATCAGTCCGTTTCGTCCAATTCGAGTTCATCGAGCATCAGGATTGGCATTTCGACGACACGCCTTAAACCAAGATCGTTCGATAGAAACGCATCACAACTGGACTCAATCGCGGTTGCAACCTGCAACGCATCTGGTGTTTTCAAGTTGTATTGTGCCCTCAATTGAGCCGCCCGTTCTGCGATTTCGGCACTAATCGGTAGTAGTGCGAAGTGTAAGCTATGTTTTAGGGCTACCTGATACTGAGTGGCAACACTGCTCTGTTTGAGCTTCAGCGGCAGCGTCAGCACTTCGGTGAGCGTGATGACAGAAGCGAAGCCTTCAATATCTCCGGCTTGTACTTTCGCCAGGATGCTCCGCATTCTGTCTACATACGTCGAGTTTTGTTCTACAAAGTAGATCAATGGAGCAGCGTCGATGCAAAGGCGCTGAATGCCAACAAGTGCATCCGCTATTTTCACGGTTCGTCCCATTCCTGGCGCAAACTGTTCACATACGCCTGAGCGTCAATGCCCGCCCACAAGTCCTTGCCGACTCCTTCGAGTTCAAGCAAGCTGTGAAGTTCGACGGATGGTATATCCAATTCGTCAGATGGTATGAGTGTTTCCACGATCATACTGATCAGGGCTTTGCGCTCCTGAATCGATAGCACCTGAACTCCGTCCATAATCTCCTGTAAAGTCATGGTAAACCTCCGATTACGAGCCTGATTTGATTATACTCGCTACGCAAACCGCAGACTCGACCCGGCGTACTGCGCCGCATAATACGCCAGTGCCAGCGCGATGATCGTGTCATCGTTGCCACCCGACGGCGCACTGTAGCGGAAACGCCCCGATGGCAGCCGTTCGAGCGTGTACGATTGCAGTTCGTGCAGCAGAATCGGATCGGGGATGATCTGCAAGCGTCCCCGTTCGAGTGCCAGTGCCAGACCGTTGATCAGATCGTCTTTTGACGCATTTGTGGTGGTGAACGCCTGCACCGGCAAGCCTTCGGCGCGTAATGCTTCGATGTTCGGGCCGCCGATGCTGTTTTCTTCCGCCCAGATCGCTTCGGGTTGCCAGTTTGCGGCCAGCGTTGCCAATCGCCCGCGCTGCAATGCCCACCCGACACCATTGAAGCGATCCATCGCCACCATTTTCTGATCGGTTTTGTCGATCACAATCGCCACCGAAAAATCGACGCGCCCCCAGTCGATGCCAAGCGCGTAACGATGGCCGGGTTCGGGCGCACTGAGCGTTGAGGCCGTCGCGCAGGGCAGGATATTGCGGAACACGCCGCCTGAATCGTCAGTGAACTCGGCCAGATATTCGGCGCGAAAGACTCGCTCCGGCAGATCGAGCCGCGCCGCTTCGATCTCATCTGGCGCGATGCGCGGATTCGCCGCCGTTGGGAACTGCCACGACTGCCACTCCGCGCGTGTCGGATCGAGGCCGTAGCCGAACACGCGATGAAACCAGTTGCCGATCCCTTTGGGCGTACTCAGGAACATCGCCCTGCCGCGCCGATCCGAAAGCGCCGGACGCAGCGCCGATGTCCAGACCTGTTCGCGCAAAAAGGCGGCTTCGTCCAGCACAACCAGATCGAGGCTTGCGCCGCGCAAACTGTCGGGATCATCACCCGAACGCACGCGCAGCGATCCGCCACCGGGCAGGATGATCAGCTTTTGCTGCTCGTTCTTCTCCTGCCAGTGGTCGGCCAGCGTCGCCTTGAGTGAGCGCCACACGTCATCGGCCATCCGATACGAGGGCATCACCCACCACGCGCTGCCCCGATTGAGCGCACACTCAATCACGGCTATCTTCCCCGTTTCCGTCTTGCCCCAGCGTCGTCCGCAGGCCACCACTTTGAAGCGCGCGGGGCTGCTCAGGACGGTTTGCTGCCCAGGCAGACGGGTCAATAGGCGGATCGTCTCCATATTGAATTGTGATCACCTTCGCTTTCTGCAACGTGGGCGGTAAGGACTGCCGAACAAGGGATAGAACAACTTGAGCCGCCCGCAGCGCCACTTTTTCGTCGTCGCTTTGCAGCGCGCGAGCCAGTGCGCCGAGCGCCAGCGGATGCAGATCGGTCAGCGACGGGGAGTCGCCTTCGGGACGATGTGCGGCGGGAGCCGCAGCTATCACAGCTTTCATCAGTCGGGTTGCCTTTCTGTCGAGAATTTCTCGTCGTGCGGCGGGGATGCCCATCGGCTGCTTGCCTCTCGGCTGGTGGCGCTGTCCGGCAGAACGCACATAAAAGGGGCGTTGCAGAGTGGACGCGCGCAGCAAACGGGCGAGTGCTGCAAAACGAAAACGCCCGATGATTTTCACCACGCAGATAGGCCAAACCTACCCTTGCGGAAGAAAATCACCGAGCGCCAAATTCTCGATGTGCTGATGCCCTAAGTTAGGGCGGCGATCAAGTTGTCTGGAATACAGTTTAGCACATGCGTTCTATAAAGTCAAGGCTTAGATTGTTTAGGTTTGGTTTGAAATTGAGTTTAAGTCCGTATCTTCGCCAAACATTTCATGGTGTTAAGTGTTCCCCCGTCTTAACTTAGCTGCCAGATCTTCTGAAGGCTTAATAATCTCTTCGGAAAGCCTATCCATAAGCATTGCTTGTGTTTCGTATCGAAAAATAGGTAATACCCAAGGGTAGCGTTGAATATCTTTAAACATTGCGTATACAGACTCACCCTGAACAAGGATAGGTTGGATCGGAACTGATGGAAGATGAGGCACAATTGCTTGTAATTCATGAGGAATGCTCATCGGATCAGTAATATCAGCAATAATAAAACGAGCCAAATGCGCTAAAATTACAATTGTTTCTGTTAAGTTACGACTGTTTGGACCCTCAAAATCGAATAGAATAGGCACATAACCATATTTTCGGAGTGAACTCCGCAGTACATTAAGAATTTCTTTTCGCTCTGACGTGAAGCGTCCGAGAATAAGTACAGCTTTTCTACCAATAGTATCAATTACATTGCGAAGTTTTTTATTGTTTACCATTAGATAAAGAAATTGGGCAACCTCAAGACTATCAGTGGTAATATGAGGTGGTGTTCGCGTTATTATCAAATCTTCTTGCGCCGTTCCGGCAAGGTCAACATCCCAAGCACTTACCCCATATATCTGACACCCAATCAACTTTGCTTCCGATAAATTTGTGCGATCAAGAATAGCCTTGCTCAGGTCTGCACCAGAAAGGTCTGCGCCAATCAAATGCGCGAAACTAAGGTCGGCCCCTCTAAGAATTGCACCGCATAACGTGGCATTCCTGAGATTTGCATGAACTAGACTAGCCAAATTTAGGTGTGTTCCATTGAGTCTGGCCTCAGTGAAATTTGCTTCAATTAGAACGGACTCACGCATGTCGGCTTTATTTAGATTTGTATCAGTCAGGTTTGCACCAATGAGATATGCTCCGGCAAGATTAGCTTTGCTAAGATCAAGCCCACTGAGGTCAGCAAGATTGAGGTCTGGTCTTACATTTTCATTTTCCGTTTTCCACTTATTCCAAAATTGTACACTCTGTTTAAGGATGTGAAGTTGTTTATCATCGGCCATTAGAAACTCTCACTTGCATGTATTACAGGCAGTTAGCAGTCGGTCAGGTGCAGCATCGCCACGCGCGGCGGAGTGGGTTGCGCGCGTCCGATCAGTAGCGCGGCCACCATGCCGATAGTGAAAATCAGCGTGAGGGTCGAGAGTAGGGCAAGTAAGCGGCGCATTACCTGCTCTATTCGCGCTTATTCTGTTGGCGTGCTTCAATTTCGCGTCGGAAGCCTTCTAATGAGCGCCCATTCGTTTTCAACAATTCCTTATTGGCGCGAGTCACTTCGTCCATTTCGGCTTTGTGATCGTAATAGTAGCTGAGCGCAGCGTGAACTTGAGCCGGAGTCAATTCAAGGCTTTCGCATAATTCCTGGACGGTTGAACCCGCGTTATACCACTCGGCAAGCACGCGAACCTTGACGCCGCGATCCCGTATCCGCGCTTTGCCATCACTGTCCAGTACAATATGATCTATCAGCACATCTGTCATGTAATTGGCCTTATATCCAGTGAACACGATTGTAAATGTCTGTTTCCAGATTGGCCGCACCACCTTCAACGGCCTGATGTAAAAATAGCAAGAAATCCACAATCTGACCGATGGCGTTACGTTTATCAGCGGGGATGTGTATTATTCCGGCGTGCCATTTGTCAGTAATTTTGTATTCGGCGTCTAAAGCCAGGAAGTCGGCATCGCTGCTCACCAGCACTCGGTGTTGTTCAGCGGCGTAACGCAAATGCTCAACGTCTTTAGCATCGTGCATCCCTACATCCTGGCAGCGCACAATATCGACACCTTTAGCGACAAGTTGGCTTGCAATCGTTTTATCAATGTGTACATCGGTATAGTACCGAATCACGAAAAGCCCGCTTCACTCACCGCCGTATAGAGGTGTTGCCGTGCGTCAGGCATGTGGCGGTTGCTGCTCGTTATCCAATAATTCCTGCATCTCTCGTGCTGTCACCGCGCTGTCGTAAGGCGACCAGATTTCGTATTGTGCAGTTGGCTTCAACTCTGTGCCCGTCTCAACGGCTAGTTCGTGTGCCAGCAATTGGATAGCCCGAAGTTTTTCAGCGCGATTCAAGCTCAGCAAATTGGGTAGCATATCATCTAGAGTCACAGCGAATATCCTCACATACCTACTCAATTGATTTTAACATCCTGGACGTTGTTGTACATCACCGATAACAAGTGCGAAGGCCGCGCCAGGGTACAAAGCGTGTGTTGCGTGACGTATCGGAAGAAATGCCAAGCGACAGCACCGGATTTTTCGGGGACACACCGATACAGCGCACATTAGAGGTCGGCATCCCATCCAAAACTAACCAGGCGTCGGGCGATGTCTTCAACGCCGACAAAAACAATCGATTAGTGCCATAAACCGCCATCACGGTACCCAACGGTTTTGTCGCTGCACTCTCCACGTCGCCGTAAACAAGTCCAAGCCTCAAAAATGGGTTCAGGACGATCAGATAAACCGTGTCCGTACTGGAGGTATTTGGATAATTGAGCAGCACGCTAAAGCCGCTAAAATCATTCGCCGCACGGCTGAATACCCCTACACTGCCGCCCGCGCTTTCTGAAACTGAATAAATATCGGCATTATACATTTGGCGAATCAGCTTTTTTGCGTCACCGACGGTTGTCACCCCCGGCACGATCCCGATCCAGCAGGGCAGGTCGCAGTCGGTCAGGTGCAGCATCGCCAAACGCGGCGGGATAGGTTGTGCGCGCCCGATGAGCAGTGCGGCCACTGTACCGAATGCGAAGATCAGTGTAAGCGTGGAGAGTAAGGCAAGTAGGCGACGCATTACCTACCCTATTCGAGTTTGCTCTTTTGGCGTGCTTCAATTTCGAGCCGGAAGTCTTCTGCCGAACGCGCATTTTTGCTAAGTTCTTGCCCGGCATGGATCGATTCGTCCATCTCGGCTTTGTGATCGTAATAGTAGCTGAGTGCGGCGTATACCTGAGCAACAGTCAGCTCCATATGATCGGCTAGTTTTTCGGCAGACCAGCCGATATTATGTAACTCGGCAAGCACCCTGACGGCTACGCCTGAGCCTCGAACACGCGGCTTGCCAGTACCATCACTGACGATATGATCGATGACTAAATCAGCCATGAACAACTCCTTGTGCCGTCAGAAATGCAGAACATTATCGAATACATCCGTTTCAAGATCAGCCGCGCCACCTTCTACCGCATCGTACAAGAAAGCTAGATACTCAATGATTACGCCTAACCGATCAAGTTTTTCATTTGAGATACGAACAATCCCTGTGTGGTGCTTACCGGCCAGCCAATATTCAGTAGCCAAGCGTAAAAAGTCGGCATCACCAGTAACAACCGTTCGCTGCTGTTCAGTTGCAAATATCAGGTGGTCAATATCCTGAGCATGTAGCATTCCCGCGTCTTGACAGCGCAGTATATCAATTCCTCGTTGTTGAAGTTGCCGCGCAACCGTTCGATGAATGTGTTCGTCAGTGTAGAACCGGATCACAGCTTGCCTCAATTACAATTATACCGTGCGAAAAGCACAGTCGGTCAGGTGCAGCATCGCCAGACGCGGCGGGGTGGGTTGGGCGCGCCCGATCAACAGCGCGGCCACCATACCGAAAGTGAAGATCAGCGTGAGGGTGGAAAGTAGGGCAAACAGGCGGCGCATCACACGTTCGTGACTGCTAGCCCCATCGCTTCGAGCAAGTGAATTAGATCGAGCCGGGAAATGCTTAGCTGCTTCGCCATGTAGCCCTGTGAAAATTCGCCTTGCATAAATCGCTCATGCAGCGCGCGAACTGTCGCATCGAAGCTGTTTTGCGTCATTTCCTTTGCAACTTCCGAAACACTGTGTCCCGTTTGGTTAGCTTTAGCGCGAATAAATAGACCTATCGGCTCGTTTTCATCAATTGTGATCTGGATCATCGGTAATCCTGTTCAACTTGTAAATTGTGTGTTGAATAGCAGCGGATGAATAACGCCCCGTTTTTGAAATCGCATCAAGGCTATTTTGTGCAAGGCGTTTGCTCAATCCACCCGTTTGGGCGTACATAACGAGTACGTCAAGCAGCATAATCGGTCTTACATCAAAACGCGCGGCAACGAAAAAAGCATGTTGATCGTCAATCACGACACGGCAATCGGGCAACATAGTTCCCAGCCGTATTGTATCACGTTCGCCGTCATCGACTTTAGAATAGGCGTCAAGCAGTTCGTCTATAGGCGTTTTCGGAATAGGTATGTGCCGAATCGCTCCCGAATTGAGCAGTGTTTTCACTAGCACTGCATCGGAATATGCCTCATTAGCAGTTGCCTCTTGAGCTACAGTTTCGGATAGCGTGATTGAAATAAAGGCTAAAAAATGTTCCAGGACCGTGCCTTTATCCAGTCGGGCAACGGCCAAAGTAATCAGCGGACTTGTATCATACAGGAATTGGTCTGGCAATGATGCTCCTTACGCTTCAAAGCGCGTTACCGATAGCAAGTACGGAAGCCGCGCCAGGGTACTGCCCATGCCGGTATGAACTCAGGGTAATTTGCGATCTGAAGTAAACGCACTTTTTCCTGCCAGCGTGGATAGTAACATTCAGATACAGTTCTTTCGTCGTCATAACCATTGAAAATAAGACTTTTCTTATATATAAGCATGGTCGTATTGCCTAAATCTAATCCGCCCAGGCTTGCAATCTCATCTGGACTACCAAGCAGTGTAATCATGTCACCGTAGTTCAGATTGCGCGGCTCGTCAAAATCGAAAATTATTGCTCCGACAGTAGCACCTCCGGTAGTATAGTCATAGGTTAAAGAGATATGCCCAAAAGATATAACAAGGCTAACCGCACCCTGTGCCTGGCTCCACTTTGGATCAGTGTCGTAATAAGAACCAACAAAAGTTTTTTCTATAATTTCTCCGGCATCTTCAACTGTCGTCACCCCCGGCACGATTCCGATCCAGCAGGGCAGTTCGCAGTCGGTCAGGTGCAGCATCGCCAAGCGCGGAGGAGTGGGTTGCGCGCGTCCGATGAGTAGCGCGGTCACAATCACTCCGGTGAACATTACGAGTATTAGAGTCGAGCATGAAGCCAAGCGTTGCATGGGTTACATCCATCTTTCACGCGCTATACTATCGCTCGGAATTAAGGATTAAGGCAGAATCGCACGGATGAATATTAGCTTCCCACAAAATGAAATACACGCTTTTTGCGAACGCCACCCTATTCGCAAGTTGTCACTGTTCGGTTCGGTGCTGCGTAACGATTTCCGCGCGGATAGTGATGTGGATATGCTGGTTGAATTTGTACCTGGCGCGGTGATCGATCTGTTTGATATGGCCGAAATGGAGATCGAACTCACGAACTTATTGGGGCGTAAAGTCGATTTACGAACACCTGCGGAATTAAGCCGTTATTTCCGCCAAAAAGTGCTGGACACCGCGCAACTTCAATATGAACGAGCCTGATCTGATTCGGCTGCGGCATATGTTGGATGCCGCGCGTGAAGCTCGGACGTTTGCCACAGGAAAATCACGGGCGGCGCTCGATGAAGATCGTGGTCTCGTGTTGATTCTCAGTCATTTGATCACGATCATTGGTGAGGCCGCCTCAAAGGTTTCTGAGGAAACGCGCATAGCCTACTCACAAATCCCCTGGGGAGCAATCAACGGTATGAGAAATCGGTTGGTTCATGCCTATTTCGATGTTGACCTGGATATTGTCTGGAATACAGTTGCGAACCGTGTTCCTGAATTGATTGCTGAACTTGAACCGATTTTTAAGTCAACTGAACCTTAAATCATTCTTCTTTTTGCTGTAGTCACTTAGCCACTCGGATTCAGTAGATTACAATTTGTAAGCGACTGACATATTATTCACCTGCATCAAATAATCAGCACAAGGTTCGGCGGAGTGGGTTGGGCGCGCCCGATGAGCAGCGCACCCGTGAGAATGAGGATAAACAGCACAAACAGCAGCAGAATGTACTTAAACAGGCGCTTCAAGTGACGCCCTGACGATTAGCTCCACAACCGATCATGCGATTTTTCCCGATCCCAGTGGTCGGTTGACTCGAAGAACACCGGATCGTTAACGTCGAGGTGTTCGCGGAACACATCCTCATTGATCGTCGTGAAGCCCAGACCGGGTGTTTCCGGCACTTCGATATAGCCATTCTGGATGAGCGGCTTCGGCAGGCCGTTGAGCAGATCGTTCCACCAGGGCAGGTCTACCGAGTGGTTTTCCAGCACCATGAAGTTATCGGTTGCGGCGGCGCAGTGAACGCTTGCCAGCGCCGCGATGGGCGACCCGGCCATGTGCATCGCCATCGCCACGCCGCGCTCCTGGGCATAATCGCCGATGCGCTTGGTTTCCATAATGCCGCCCGAAGTCGCCAGATCGGGGTGGATGATCGACACGGCGCGCTTATCGAGCAGCGGCTTGAAGCCCTCTCGCAGGTAAATATCTTCGCCAGTGCAGATCGGCGTTGTGACCGAATGGGTCAACCGCTCATACTGATCGGTGAACTGCCAGGGGATCATGTCCTCGTACCAGGCCAGCGTGAACTGATCGAGCGCGCGCCCCAGTCGGATGCACGACTCGACGCCGATATGCCCGAAGTGATCAGCGGCCAGCGGGATTTCTTCGCCCACAATGTCGCGCACCGTGCCGACGTAGTCCACCAGTGTATCGATCCCTTTGCGCGTCAACTGGATTCCAGTGAAGGGGTGCATGATGTCGTGCGTGGTGAGCATCTCCGGCACGGTACTCAGTGTGCCCGGCACATCGGCCACCAAGTCGATCCCAACGTCCATTTTCAGGAACTTGAAGCCCATCGCCATTCGCTGACGAAGTGCTTCACCCATCGCCTTCGGGTCTTTGAGCGACGGCGTATCCGCGTAGCACAGCACTTTGTCGCGGAACTTGCCGCCCGCCAACTGATAGGCCGGGACGCCATACGCTTTGCCTGCCAAATCCATCAGCGCCATTTCGACGCCGCACACGCCGCCCGCCTGCCGCGCGTGGAAACCAAACGCTTTGATCTTGCGGAACACTTTGTCGATGTTGCACGGATTTTCGCCGATGATGCGGCTTTTGAGCAGCAGTGCGTAGGTTTTGCTGGCCCAATCGCGCACTTCGCCGTAGCCGACCAACCCCTGATTGGTCTCAAGCCGGATGATCGTGCAGTCCATCGGCGCGCCGCCCAGATTGGCAACGCGCATATCAGTAATGCGGAGCGCCGACGGGCGCGAATAAGTGTTGACGTTCTGTTCGAGTGAGTCGCTTGCGGTCATGCCCGCCCCCACTTCTTATACGAGTCATCGAAGGACATGCCATTCGCCATGTCTTCGCGCATCCCCTGTTCTTCGGCTTCCATTTTCTCGACTTTTTCCAGGCATTCCATCGCAATCCCTTGCGGAACAACCATCGTGCCATCCGCTTCAGCGATAATCCAATCGCCCGGATCGATTCGGACGCGACTAGACAGTGTGCCGGGCAGCCCGATCTTGGCGTTGACGGCGGTCATGCGCCAGCGATTCGACGACTCAATCGGCGAAGTGCCGCGCGCACAGGCCGTATAGCCGGGGATCACTTCCAAGCCCAGATAATCCCGAATATTCGAGTCAATCACGATGCCATGCGCGCCGCCCTGCTTGAGTGCCCAACTGGTCATTTCGCCGAACTTGCCCGCGTGTGGCTCTCCACCCGACTCGACCACCACCACGCAGCCCGGATAGAGCAGCGAACGTAGTTGATCAAAATAATCGCCCACCCAGTCGCTGTCCGGCTCACTGCTCGGTACGGGATAGGCACTGCCGCGCACGGTGAGTGCCCGCCCCGCCAGATGTTGATGTGGAAAGAGCGGCTTGATTCCCAGATCGAGGCATTGATTCGGGTAGCCCATTCGATCCAGCGTATCGAAAATATTGGCGACGCGAATCTTATCCCAGCGCGCCTGTAACTCGACAACTGACGGTTCATGATCAGACATGATGATATTTTCCTTTAGCAAGCAGGTTAATCAAAATAAGTGTCGTTTTCATAGAGCAGCGTTTTCGCCACTTTATCGTTCAGTTCAACGCCGATTCCGGGACGCTCCGAGACGGCCATGAATCCGTTTTCGATAAATGGCTTATCACCATCGCACAGATCGTTCCACCAGGGAATACTCAACGCGTGGAATTCCAGCAGCAGGAAATTCGGTACAGAGGCCATCACGTGACAGGCGGCCATCATGCCCAGCGGCGACGAGACGTTATGCGGCGCAATCGGGATATAGTGCGCGTCGGCCAGATCAGCGATACGTTTGGCCTCGGCAATGCCACCCGCTTTCGCCAGATCGGGCATAATTACGTCCACCGCTTTGTTGGCGAACAATTCCATAAACTCGAAGCGCGTGTACTGGTTTTCACCCGTGCAAATTACGGTGCTGCTGCTGGCGCGCACCTGCGCCAGCGCCTGGATGTTTTCGGCGGGAACGGGTTCTTCAAGCCATAGCAAACGCAGCGGTTCGACGGCTTTTGCCAGCGTAATGGCCGATGGCAGATCAAACTGACCGTGACAGTCAATCGCCAGATCGATTTCGTAGCCAAGCGACTCGCGCAGCGCACTGATCAGGCCGATGATGTGCGTCATTTCCTTCGCGCCCACCGTCCAGTTATACGGATCGAGTTTGCCAGTCCCGGTGTTATCCACATCGAACTTGACGGCGCTAAACCCCTGATCGACGACGGCCAGCGCCTTATCTGTGTAGGCTTTGGCGTCGTCTTCTTCCCCGGCGTGGCAGTCCGCATACAGGCGGACTTTGTCGCGGAATTTGCCGCCCAATAGTTTATAGACTGGCACGCCCAACGCCTTGCCCACAATGTCGTACAGCGCGTTGTCAATGCCCGTCAAAGCGAAGATGAGCGGCGCATGGGACGATCCGCCGTAGCGCCCTTCACGGCGCAGCCGCTCGTAAATCAGGTTGATGTTGAACGGGTCCTGCCCGATCAGGAACGGCTTCATCGCCAGAATAGCGATCTTGCTGGCAAGCCCGGAAAAGCCGGGGCCGCCCGAATTGCATTCACCTGTACCGACAATCCCTTCATCGGTGTAAATGCGGACAAATGTCCACACGCTGCCGCCGCTGTGTTCCTCTTGCCGTCCAATGACGCAAGCCTGTACATCGGTAATTTTCACAGTTTTGCCCTTGTGGTTGAAAAAACTTAATGCTGCCTGTTTTCGTAATAGCTTAGCCGTGACAAACTAATAGCTGCCGCTGTTTGATACTCCAATTTCTTGACATTCACCGGGTTTGCCCTAAGATTATAGGGGTAATATTTTTTTGGGCAATCCTTGTTTTATAGTGTTTTACGAGAACCTGAATACTAATCTATGGTTGCGATAGCCCACCATAAGCTGTTACAGCGATGGTGTTTTATCTGAGTTCTTAGGGTGATCATCGAGGAGGGAAGTGTTAAAAGCGAGGCCGAACGACCTTTCGTCTTTTATTTTCTGTTCGATCCTTTGAGGAGAAAAATCTTGACCCAAAAGATAAGCCGCCGTAAGTTTCTGGTCACCGCCGCCGGTGCCAGCGCCGCCCTGATCGCCGCCGCAGGCCAAACGTCCAGTTTGCTGGCGCAGGGCGCTGCGACTGCCACACCTGTTCCGCCCCCAACCGCAACGCCGCTGCCACTGCCTGTCGGTGCGGCTGGCAAACTGACCGTTATTCATAAAACTGAATATTTTGAGAAAGTCCAGACCCTTTTCCGTGAAGCCGTCGTTGGCTTTGCCAAGAACAAAAACGTCCAGCTCGATATTTCGACAGCCAACCCGGAACTGTTCGGTGACTTCACGGCCAAAATGCTGGCCGCCGTGCAAGCCGGGAATCCGCCCGATTTGGGCTACCACGTTCTGAGCATCCCGCAAATGTATGCGCTGAACATCACCGAAGACGTAACTGACGTGGTGGAAAAAGCGATCAGCCTGTATGGCGACGCCCTGCCCGCGACCTCCGGCAATAACGCCAAATTCGATGGCAAATGGTGGGCGGTGCCATTCATGTGTACGACAGGCGGCTGGTTCGCACGCAAAGATGTGTTCGAGGCTGCCGGGATCGATGTGAACACGCTCGACACCTGGGACAAGCGGCGTGAGGCGGCGCTCAAAGTCTCTAATCCCGATAAAAAGATGTGGGGCTGGGGTATGACCGTCAATCGCAGTGGTGATGGTCACGGCCTGATCTTGTCGGTCATTCAGGCGTTTGGTGGCAGCTTCACCGATGCGACAGGTAAGAAAGTGACTTTCAATTCGCCGCAAACGCTGGCGGCTGTCGAATGGCTGGCCGAAACATATACCAGCGACAAATACAAGAAGATGCTGCCCCCTGGCGTCGAAAGCTGGACAGACACCGGCAACAATGAAGCCTATCTGGGCGGCACAATCGCCATGACCACCAATCAGTTCAGCATCTATGCCAAAGCCAAAGCCGATAAGAACCCGGTCTTTGAAAAGACGGCGCTGCTGCACGTCCCCAAGAACCTGGATGGCACGATCTATGAAGCGGGTAGCAACGGTTGGCTGACGATCTTCAAAGGCGCGAAGAATCAGGCGTTGGCGCGCGAATTGATCGTTCAACTGCTCGATCCGGCCACGATTACGCCAATGGCAATGAACGGCGGCCTGCTGTTCCTGCCTGCCTACAAGAAACTCTGGACACCGGAACTACTCGCCTCTGACCCGAACTTCCCGACGATCCGGGACATCATCTTCAACCCGGCACCGTACTATGGACGCTCACATCCCGCCAAGCCAAGCGCCTTGATCGATGCCATCGACGGCGCAGGCATTACCAGCCAGATGATGGCGAACATCACGACGGGCAAAATGAAGGTTGCCGACGCGGTGAAAGACGCTCACGACAAGATCGTGCAACTCTTTGAAGAAGGCGGTCTCAAGCAGAGCTAAGCGTTTATCAGGCCGGGGACTCAAGTCCCCGGCCTAACTCAATAGAAAGTAGCAGACCTTGACTGAACGAGTCGAACTGAACGCTCCGCCGCTGGTTTCGCGTCGGCCATCTGCTAACCGTCGCAGTCGGATCGACATCATTCTGGGGCGCGATTGGCGGGTGGCGCTGCCCTTCGTACTGCCCATCGCCATCATTATGATCGGCCTGATCCTGTGGCCGTTCATCAACGCAATCCTGCTCAGCTTCACCACGCGCTCACTGGTCACCCGTACCGAATCGTATGTTGGCCTCGATAATTACGCCCGCTTGCTCAAAGACACGGACTTTCTGGGCACTGTCGGCAATACACTGTTGTTCACAGTCGCCTCATTGAGCATCAAATTCGTGGCCGGGATGGGGATCGCGCTGCTGCTCAACAGCCGCCTACCCTTACGCGGCATTCTGAGCGGGATCATGCTGCTGCCCTGGATTGTGCCCGAAGTCGTGACGGCGCTGACATGGCGCAGCATCTACGATCCGATTTCCGGCGCGCTGAACCCGATTTTGATGCAGTTCGGCCTGATCAGTCGTCCCATCGCGTGGCTGGCCGAGCCGGGCTTAGCCATGCCCAGCGTGATCGCGGTGAATGTCTGGAAAGGCATCCCCTTTTATGTGATCCTGCTGCTGGCCGGACTCAAGGCAATCCCGCGCGAACAATACGAGGCCGCCGAAGTGGACGGCGCAAACATCATCCGGCGCTTCCGACACGTCACGCTGCCCGGACTGCGCTACGTGATCATTGTGACGGTGCTGCTCTCCTTTATTTCGACTTTCAATACTTTCGGGCTGGTCTACCTGATGACGGGCGGCGGCCCCGGCGGCGCGACTCGTTTGTTTTCGATCCTGGCCTATGAGAAGGCGATTATCCAACTGCGCTTTGGGCCGGGCGCAGCGACGGCGCTCAGCATGGCACCCTTTATGGCGATCCTCATTTTCGTGCTGGCGCGCGTCATGCGACCAGAACAGGATCAGGGCAGCAGCGAGTCGCGCGTGGATCGGGTGTTGGGGTTGGCAGGCGGGCTGTTTGGGCGGGTATTGGATGCCGTTTTCGCGCCGTTCGAGTGGCTCAACGAACGCTTTTCGGAGCGATTGGGCAGTGCCGCCAAAGCGATCATGCGGCGCAGCGATGATCGCCAACCTTTGTTGAAACGTTCACAGCGCGAGCGAATCGGAGTCGGGATGCGGCTGGTAGTATTGCTGCCAGTGCTGCTTTTCGTGTTGTTCCCGTTCTACTGGATCGTGATCACGTCCTTCAAAACCGATCTGCAAATTCAGCAATACAAATCGATCTTTTGGCCGAACCCCTGGACGCTTGATCAACACCGTTCACTGTTGGAGCAAACGCCGTTTCCGCTCTGGTTTCGCAACACAGTGATCGTTGCCACAACCAGCACGGCGGTATCGGTTGTCTGCGCTGCACTGGCCGCCTATGCGCTGACACGCCTCAAATTCCGGGGCGCGCGGCTGCTCACCACGATTCTGTTGATCAGTTATTTACTGCCGGGGGCGCTGCTGTTCATCCCGCTCTATCGCATCCTGACCGATCTGGGCGTGATCAATACTTATGGCGCGTTGTTCCTGACCTATCCAACCTTTTTGATGCCCTTTGCAACATGGGTGATGATGGGCTATTTCCGCTCGATCCCGGTGGAACTGGAAGAAGCGGCGCTGATTGACGGCGCGAATCGCATCAGGGCGTTTACACAAATCACCTTACCACTGGCCGCGCCCGCCCTGCTCTCAGTGACGTTGTTCGCCTTCACTAACGCCTGGAACGAATTCCTGTTCGCGTTCGTGTTCATCACCAGCGAAGACCTCAAAACATTGCCCGTTGGCTTGCAACTACTGGTCTTTGGCGATATTTACCCCTGGGGCAAACTCATGTCGGCCTCACTGCTGATGGCGATCCCGGTGGTGATCGTGTATATCTACGCACAACGCTTCCTGGTCGAAGGCTTGACGGCAGGCAGTGTGAAGGGGTAGAGAGTGATTTCGACGCGCGGTGGTGGCACCGAAATTGTGATCACGTACCCACCACCGACGCGCTAACAGACTGTTCTATGTTTAGCTTGTCCGCGAAGGGACACAAGCTCTGATTCAAGGTCGCGCCACAAACGTTGAGGGAACTGACCGCTCTGATTTGAGCTTGTTCCATAGCGGCCTCGAACTCATCCAGCAAGCCCTCACTTGGCTTGAACTACCCTTAGCTGCCTTTTTTCTCCAAAACAACTGTTGGGTCGCTAGAAGTTTCGTCCCTATTGAGCCGAAATGCGTTCGCCCATATGTCCGGCGGTAATTTGAAGTTTACCGTCGGGTGAAATCGCCCAAACGCGGGTGTAGCGCATATATTGATCAATCGGTTCGCCCGCAAACGTACCGACCAAGTGCATGAGTGACGAAACGACTGCCAAATTCGCGTGAAGCTGGATGTGCCGCTCAATAAGTTCTGCGCGTTCCAATCGCAGCAAGCGCGCCCGATGCGCCGCCAAGTCGTCTTCTTTGGTAGCTAGTTGCCCGATATGTCCAGTAAACAGCAAATTAGGCGCGATCAAGTCGTCAAGTGCTGCAACGTCATTGGCGAGCATGGCCTGCCGGAGCCGTTCTTCTGCGTCAATGACTTGTTGACGTAGTTGTTCGTCCATGAACTTCCCCTATTTGTTTCGCAATTAAAATAACAATGCGCTTTTACTCTGCCTGGGTAAGACGCGGGTAGATCATTACCATACCTATCATCAGGCACGCCATGTTTGTCAACCGATTGTGAATAGCGTCCATCAGTAGTTCCCACGAACAGGCTCAGTAGTTCAGGATCGTATCGAAAACGGTCTTGATTGTCTCAATATCGCTCACGTTTTCGATGGGCTTTGCCGAGCCGTCGACGAGGGTAATCGTGCTGAGATCGTTAAGCTGCTTGTGAAAATCATCTTTCAGTTTTCGAATATCTTGCTTAACGTCACGTCCTCCAATGGTGATCATAGAAAACCAGCTCCCAGCGACACCCGATAAACCCCAGGCGGCAATTTGATAGCCCACCTTGAGAAAACCAGTCGCCGCTGCCAACGCATTAACCGTACCGCTAAATGCTTCCATCAGAAGAGAGGGCGGTGTCTGAGCGGGTTCCTCTATCGAATCCAGAATGCCGCGAATCGTCATCGCCGAGTTACGCAGCAAAATATAGGCTTCACGTTTGAAGGCTTGCTGTTTTTTGTCGTTGCCCGCCTGGAGTACCTGCGTAGCTGCACCAAACGCCGATCCGACAGCCGCCGAAATAAGAGTCATCGCTGGATTTGAACCATCACCAGCGCCTATACCTGCCCAGTTCGGCATCCCCTTAACTTGCTCTCCATAGGCCGCCACATTAGCGACATCAGATTTATCAAACTCGCGGGGGCGGCCATCTTTGCCGCGTGTCATCTGCTGTAGTGCTAACCCCGCAAATTGTACGTTGAAGCGGGACATGACGTCGCCATAATCATGCCGTGAGCTATCGCCTTCATCACCTTTGTCAGGTAAATCAATGTCAGCACCTGTTGTCAGGAGGGCGATCATCAGGTCTGTTCCTTCCTGGCGGCTTGGACCGCCATTAATGGTGATGTCATCGTCAGTATAGATACTCGGATACTGACCCATTGCACTCAGCATAAACTCATAGAGTTCCCGGCTGCCATCTTTTTCGTCGGCGTGTTCTTTCAGAAATTTAACCCACTCGTCTTGTGTTCGAGCGGAAATCGAGACATGCCTTCTATCCCGAAGATTAGCAGCGCCGTGCCACTCGCCGACAGCGCGCAAACGCGAAACACGCTGCCTGTCTATACCGTTGGATGGTTCGGCAAGCAACCGCCGGACGTACTGATTGCCATATTGCCGTTGAAGACCCAGGATCGTGTTCTGATGAATTGACGCACTTTTCAAATCTTCGGATGAGTCTTGAATGGGGCTATGTTGAGGGTTATCAGTGTTGGTGAGTAGGTTGTGGTGAGGTCGATTTGATGGCTTGTCAGGAAAATGTAAAACATCTGCCCGCTGCCGAATACGCTCTCGATGACTCATGCTGTTTTACTCATCTATCTATACGTTACAGGCTCTAACCCCCATTTTTCAACATGTGAGCGTCAGTCAGGGCAGTCAAAGAAATTCAACCGCCTGTGGGGTGCATATTATAGACTATTTTTAGTTTTGGGAAGTTGCCCAGTGCATAGCGTGAACCCTCTGCTCCTGAGGCACGGAGTTTGTTTCTCTGTGCGTCCCGGAAAGTTATCCACATTATCTATTCCTATAAAGCAGTTGTAGTAGTAGGGCTGTGGAAAATGTGGATAACTCAAAATCACCTTCAAAAAACGTGATACTGGTCACGTCACCGGGGCATAATTTCACGCAACTTTCACGCAAAGTTATCCACATTTTCCACAAACACATTTGTTCTGAAAATTGGTGTTTTGTTGGAAAAAGGATACTTACGCCATAGGTGGGGGTCATACCTCACGAAGTCCCATATATGGGGGTACTACCAGTTTTTCGCCAAAAACGGCTATTTTGAGTTATCCACAGGTTATCCACATACAATCCACCTACTAAGCAGCTTATGGTGAACCCAACTAAAGCTGGCAAGTATGATAAACTTAAGGGATGAGACGACGTGAAATCAAACTGACAGTGGACGAGATAGCAGCGTTTGAGCGAGCGGAGCGGGAAACACG
>JBBSEU010000046.1:0-24570 GCA_038239365.1 Aggregatilineales bacterium | reverse complement strand
GCAGATGTTATTTAAAGCGGCAAGGGAAACGCATCTAATAGTCTTAAGCGACGGAGCCAGTAATCAAGATGTCCATCAGCTTGGTAGTCCTGATCTAAGCAGAATACAGCGGCTTTGTATACCACAATTTATTCGGCCAACAGTGATTTTGCTTTGCGGAGCGGCGGACGCAGAAACACGAAGCACAGGACATACGGAAATGTGGCCGCAATCAAATTATTGAAGGGTTCAGCGGAATTGGTGCAAATGAACACGGTAAAGGCCGCCGTCAGGGTGCCGCCCACTGCGATCAGCCTTGCCCACTCGAAGCGCACGCCCAATACCAATGCCAGCAGCGTGACGCCGAACATGCCCAGACCAAAAGCACCTGCTTGTTTCAGATAGGTGAGTTCGCTGTCGAATGTGATTTCGCTACAAACATTCCTTTTTTCTGGGTATCCTGGGTAGTCACTATCCAAGATATGCTGCTCATAGTTATCGCAATTGAATATTACCGAGCTGAGTATTTTGGTAACGTCTACTTGCATATGCACCGTTCCGATAAGCAAGCCCGGTAACATACCCATCAACAGTAGCAGCCACCAGCGCCAGTGATGAAGCACCACGCGCATCAGTGTGCTGGTACGTTCAGTTGCCGATAAAAAACCCAAGCCCATCTGGTCAAAGCGTTTTCCGCGCATCACATGTTCCGTAAAATCAGTAGTTTTCCATGCAATTAACGTTGCCATGATAAAAATGCTGATCCAGGTAGCGATGATGATCGGCACATTCAATGTTCGATTGCTGGATAAGCCTATCGAAAGGATCATGCCAACTGCCAATGCTGCCCAGTTCCGAAACCATAGCCGCTGCCCGATCATTCGTCGTGCAATCAAATCGCTGTGCTGCGCCATTTTGAATCCTCACATTCACTGCCCCACGTACCGCTTACTGTTTATTCTAGGCTGAGTTTTGCCCGAACGATCCGGTACAAGCGTCCAGATTTCGCGTTATCATTCACAGGCTTTTGTGGAGGGCTAATGTCTGGAACACTCTTAAACATCGTCACCATTCTTTTGGGTAGCCTACTCGGAGTCTGGATCGGGGATCGCCTGCCCGCCAAAATGCAGGAATCAATCATGGTCGGGTTGGGCACTGTCACCTTGATTGTAGGCATCCAAAACGGCCTGAAAACCGGGAATATCCTCATCCCTTTGCTTAGCCTGTTGATCGGTATCATCATTGGTGAACTGCTTGATCTGGACTCGGCGCTCAAACGCTTTGGCGGCTGGTTGCAGTCACAGGTTGAACGACAATCACATAACAAAGACGATCTGACTGCCGCACGGATGCGCTTTATTAACGGATTTGTGACGGCCAGCCTAGTGTTTTGTGTTGGCCCGCTGGCGATTCTTGGCTCAGTACAAAATGGGATTGATTCAGGCGACATCAAGTTACTGGCAATCAAGGCAATGCTCGATTTCTTTGCTTCAATGGCCTTTGCTTCATCGCTAGGGATCGGTGTGGCGTTCTCGGTGCTGCCAACACTGGTTATCCAGGGCGGCTTTTCACTATTGGGGGTTATGTTCGCGGCCAGTGCCGTATCGCTTGGTAGTGATAATCCATATATTCGTGAACTCACTGCAACGGGCGGGCTGCTGCTGCTCGGCTTGGCGTTGATCCTGCTCAATATCAAACAACCGCGTGTCGCCAATTTTTTGCCCGCGCTGATCATCGCTCCGCTGCTGGTAGCACTGGCCGCACTGCTTCACATCAATATTTATCCTTTGTGAAAAACGTGAAAAAATGGGGCTGGGTACTTGCGCTTTTTGCCCGCATCAATATGATGAGAAGCTATGACACCTTTTGACCAACCGCGTATCTCACAATTGATCTCGACTTATGGCCCACACCAGCCGCCATCCTTGCCGCTGGAATTTGGCGATTATCTGTCGATCCTGTGGCGGTTGGATCACTGTGCGGCGAACAGCGGCAAAGCGCATTATTATCGCAAGTGTGAGCAGGTGTTGGCCTCGGCCTTTGGCTTCGATAAACGCGAACTTGGCCGCCTGATTCGCAACACACAACCCGGCGCTTTGTACGAATCGTTGGGTTATCTACCCTATCGATCTTCGGGGCGGGCTGTCGATGCGGCAGATCGACGCGCCGCGATTGAGCAGCTTCTCCGCATTCGCTCCGATGTGTTGACGCTCAGCGCCTATGGTGAGCAGTGGAATCCGCGTTGGCCGGGCAGTGGTATTATTGACGCCGAATTACGGGATCGGGTTTTTGCAATTTTATTTACGGCATTGCCCAGTCAGCTTCCGCCCTTTGCACGCATGTTGTTCGTGACGGATATCGTACTGCAAGAACTGCTGACCGGAGTTCGTCATGCCGACTCGTTTTTGATGCACACATTAGTTGGACAGCACGGCTATCCAGACCCACAAAGCCTCGAAATTCAACAGTTATACCTGCGCGAATAGGAAGCTCTCACTTCTAATTTTCCGGTCAACCATGAACAATGGGTAATCCGTTTTACAGATCAAGCGACACCGTCAGACCATGCCAGCCGCGTCGCGCCGAAATTTCGCCCGATGCCAGCCAGCGCCCTGCATTAACTTGTTCAACCGTCAGTCCACTTGCTGAGAGCAGATCGATCATTATAGCCTTACGGCGCGGCGTCAGATTCTCGACAGTGCTGGCAATTTTGAAGCCAAGCACCTGATCAAAGCCGATATTTTTCAGGATGGCGTTATGTTCATCCAGACTAAAAAAGGAGACCGTGTGCCAGATAAACGCCTGCCAGACGGCACGCATCAGTTCGCGGCCAGGCTCGTCAGCGGGCACCAATTGGGTCGAGTACCACAACCGTCCCCCAGGAACTAACCGTTGGTAGACCGCCGTCAAAAAGCCGGGTATGTCCGCCAGATATTGCACCACCGCAACACTCAAAATGATCGCAAATGAGCCGTCAGGCAGTCTATCGGCATCGGCCTGCATGTAGTTGATATTAGGCAGGGCATGATGTTCGCGGGCATAGGTCAGTTGGTCGGGCGAAAGGTCAATCGCCATGATCTCCCGATCTGGGAATGCGGCAGCGATAGACTGAGTAATGGCACCATTACCGCAGCCCACATCTAATATGTTTCCGGGTGGAATATCCGCCCCGCGCAATCGTTGGATGATCCGTTCGGCGCTGCCAAACGTGCGCGCCCGATCATCCAACAGGGTTGCGTATACATCGCGGATTTGTGTTTTGCGGTCTGGCTCAGTAGTTTGCATATTAACGCGCTGCCTTCGACTTGTACCCTTGATCGATACATGCTCGGCATGATACACTAGCCGTTTGTACCCATGAGGAATAATCTAATGACCCGCAAGCATACCGCCATTGATCGTAACCGCAAGCGCCGGATGCGCCGAACCGAATATCGCCGCGAACTGGAAAAGGCGTTCAAGGCCGATCAGCAAGCCACCGCGCAACCCGCTACTGAAAGCAAGTAAGTACATCTTATGTGGGGTGGGTGGTTTCAGTGCCGCCCTCACACATCCTCAATCGTGTTTTAAGCCAGCCCCATTCCCGCAAATTCTGCCTGAGTCGTCGCCAGGTCCTTGTGCTGAATACTCTTGATATTCATGCCGCGTGCAATCTCCACGAATAGTGGGCGATCATCCACGTAAATCACTTCGTCTGGTGTAACCTGTACCACATCAAGCGCCAATCGGTAAATATCCTGATCGGGCTTTCGATAGTGGACGAACGATGAGACGATGAACGAGTCGACAAAATCTTTCAGGTCAAAAGTTTTCACGCGATAGGCGGTTAATTCACGGCCTTCGTTGCTGACAACCGCTACATGGAGCTTGTAACGCGCTTTCAGTTCGCAGATGTAGCCGATCATGTCCGGGAAGGGCTTGGATTGGTCATACATAAAAGCCTTGAAATCATCGCGCGAAAATGGACGCGGCTCGTAGAACACCACTTGCGTCAGGTATTGATCGAGGGTTAGTTTGCCGTCTTCATAGCTGTTGAACGACAGGTGATGACGCTCATCCATCGCCGCGTAGTCGATCCTGAACTGTTCAGCGGCCTGCCTGCGAACCTGCCGTCCCCAGCCATTGGTGAGCAGAACGCCGCCAATATCCAGGAACAGCGCCGAAATTCCATTGTGAGGCATCGTAGAAATCCTTTTGATGATATTGCATAGATAAGTTGAGGCTGAGTGGTCATACGAAATTTGCAGTGACGCGCACTAACTCCGCTGCAATTTGGGCGGCAATGGCGGCGTTGTTGCGGAGTAGTACCAGATTTGCCTGCAAACTGACACCTTCGGTCAGGCTGACCAGTTGAGTAAGCAAAAACGGTGTGAGTTCTTTGCCACTGACGCCCTGTTCCGAGGCCAGTGCCAACGCTTTTTCGATGTGACCGTTCATTAGCAGTGGATCAACCGAGTCGCTTTCCGGGATCGGCACGGCGATCAGTTCACCACCACGCAGTCGGAGCGCATCGCGGGCGTGCAAAATCTGGGCAACGGCGGTTGGCGTATCAGCGCGATACTGCACACGCAAGCCGCTGCTGCGCGAATAAAAAGCTGGAAACTCATCTGTCTCATAACCAATCACCGGTACGCTGTTCGTTTCGAGCCATTCCAGCGTGCGCGGCAGATCGAGGATCGACTTTGCTCCGGCACAAATCACGGCAACGGGCGTCTGCGCTAATTCAGGTAGATCGGCGCTCACATCACCGGAGTCGCCGCGATGCACGCCGCCGATTCCACCCGTCGCAAAGACGCGAATACCTGCCCAATGAGCGATCAACATCGTGGCCGCGACAGTCGTTGCACCCAGGCCACCTTCAACCAGCGCAATCGGCAGATCGCGGCGGCTCAGCTTGCGGACGGTTTCGCGCTTGTTGGCTAATCGTTCGATCTCTGCCTTGCCCAACCCGGCACACAGCGCGCCGTCAATCGTGGCAATAGTGGCAGGTGTTGCGCCGTTGGCCGTGACAATGGCTTCCAATTCGCGCGCCAGTTCATAATTGTGCGGCCAGGGCAGGCCGTGAGCAATCACCGTCGATTCAAGCGCGACAATCGGGTAGCCTTCATCCAGCGCGCTCTGTACTTCGTCGCTCAGGCGGATCGGGTATGCCATTTTCTGTTCCTCAAATCATCAACTGATCGTACAGCATTTCTTGTGATAGCTCAGGCACGACACTTTCCGGGCTGTGCAGTGTCAAAGTCGCGGCAGAAACACCCAACCGGACGGCTTCATCCAGCGGAATATTGTTGAGCAACCCAAAGATCACCCCGGCGGTCAGCGCATCACCCGCACCTGTCGCATCCACCACCTGACTGCGGATCGCCGGAATGTGCCCGCTGCCAGAACCATCGGCATAGGCCAGCCCATGTTCGCCCAATGTGACGATGGCAACTTCCGTCCCCAAGCTGACCAGAAAGCGTGCTGCCATGATCGCGGAATCGGCGTCCACTGCCGGATCGCTCAGACCGCACAGTGCTGTTGTTTCGGCGGCGTTCGGCGCGATCATAAACAATCGATCCAGATAATTGCACAGCTTGCCCGCCAGCGGCACAGATGTTGGATCAGCGCAGATCGGTAAATCATGTTCGGCAGCCAGATCGAACACAGTGGCAATCGTTGGATCGCTCAAATTGGTGTCGATCACGATCATCGCCGCGCTTTCAAAAAATGCTTCGGCCTGATACAGCACTTCGGGGGTGATGTGTTGAACCAGACTGTAATCACTGATCGCCATCGCCAGATCGCCGGCCTGATCAAGCAACGCGATATAACTGCTGCTGCGTTCGCCGGGCAAGATCAATGCTTGAGACATATCGATTCCGGCATTTTGACAGCCCGCCAGCACGATTTGTCCGGCATGATCATCGCCCAAAACAGTGATAAAAAGTGTGGGTACTTCCAGCCGCGCCAAATTTTCAGCGATGTTACGCGCTACCCCGCCCAAACTGAATCGAACGCTGCCGGGGTTGCTGGTAAGCGATTGAAGCGGCTCATGCGGGCGGCCTTTGGCGTCCAGCCCCGCCCCGCCAATGACCAGGACGTGTCCTTCGCTGTTCATAGTTTGCCCCCGGTTAAATAATCATATAAAAGTTGCAGCGCCGCTTCCGCCGAAAGTTGTTTGTTGCCCTCGCGGTCACTTATCCAGCGATATTCGCGCACTTCATCGACGCCTGCGCCGCTCAAGCCAATGTAGACCAGCCCGACCGGTTTGGTCTCTGTCGCGCCGCCTGGCCCGGCGATTCCGGTGGCGCTCACCGCATAATCGGCATTAAAGGCTTTTCGGACGCCGCGCGCCATCTCCCCTGCTGTTTCGCGGCTCACCGCGCCATGTGCCGCCAATGTTTCGGGCTGCACGCCGACAAACTGCATCTTGATTTCATTCGAGTAAGTCACGATGCCGCCCAACACATAAGCCGAACTCCCGGCAACGTTGGTCATTCGGTGCAAAATCAAGCCGCCCGTACATGACTCGGCAGCGGTAAAAGTTTCAGCGCGCGCCTTGAGCAGTTCTCCGACTCGATATTCCAGCGCCAGATCAGCCATCGTGAGTCCCTTGAACACATTTCAGGCTAACAGTGTAGCAAAAAAATCGCCGTTCGCGCATGATTTATGTGCATATTCGTGATGAGTATTTGGAGTAGCGCGCAATAAAGTATGGGATTCAGTCAACAGACTTTGCGCTGATAATCTTTTCCAAGCCGTGCGCCGTCGCCTCGAAATCGTATTCGGAATTAGCCGCGATTAACTGCTTGATGATCTCCGGTTGAAACGCTTCAGCGCCGCGCCACGCGCCCGCAATCGCACAGGCAATCGCGCCGACGGTATCCGCATCGCCGGAGAGCGCCGCTGCCAGTCGTGCAACCGTGTGCGGTTCACCCTCGCCCATGATCAGCACACCAAAGGCCGCTGCTACCGACTCCGGGATCGCCAGTGAGGTGCCGATCACATCATAGATTTCGGCCAATCGCTCGTAAACACCTTCGGGACGACGCGCGATCTCAACTGCCATGCCGATTCGCCGGGTGAGTGATGCCCCAAGCCAGGGATTGCCGCCCGCGCCAGGATCGCGCCCGGCCTGCGCGCCGAACATGCCCGCTGCCACAATCGTATCCAGATCATCGAGCGGCGTGATCATCGCCTGGGCAACGGCGGCGGCTACTGCACACGCGCCGCTTAGCCCAACATCGGTGTTGTGAGTCGGGATCGCGCTGATGATTGCATCCCGAATTGCGCCGTCGACGTCGCCGGGATGAATTAACCCAACAACCGAGACACGCATGGCTGAGCCGTTGGTATCACCTCGGAGTCCGGTAGTAAGCGGATCGTGACCCGCTTTCAGAAGTTCAACGCCACGCCGTGTGCTGGGACCGACATACGGCGAATGATCGCCATCGATCCGATCATACCAACCCAGTATGGCGCGCACTGTACCATCCAACGTGACGCCGCCATCGCGGATCATTTCGGCGGCCAGTGCCATCGCCTGTTCGGTATCGTCGGTGACACGCCCGGCAGGCAAACCATGATGTACCGGATGATCGGGCGGACCGGGCAAGAACTCGGTAATCCATTCGCCATAGGCGGCGCGGGTTTGTGCGATGGTGAAGTAAGCGGGCATCGCCCAGGCATCACCCAGCGCCTGACCATACAGCCCGCCCAGAATGTGTGAGTACAAGGTCAAGCGATCACTCGTGCATTAGCGATTTCATGGTTTCCCATACGACGTATTGACTCAATCGCTACAGGAACAACCGCAAATGTTGCTCCATCCAGCGTGAAAAACTCCAATGTTACCTGCTTCCCGTTCGGCGTAATATCAACCACAACGCCAATATCGCCTGTTTTCAGGTGATACTCTTGTATATCTACCGTCAACGCGACTTCTTCTAATTCCCGAATCATTCAATCTTCCTGTTTATCTAACGGATAGGCGGTGATAAGGCGCGGAACATCACTGTCTTTATCAATCGCCCATACCGAACGAACATTAGGTGTGCGTACAATTGGCGTTTGCAGCACACCTTCGACAGCATACTGTATTCCTTGCTCTGTCGTCAGCATACTTGCACCTTCATTTTCGGTGGCGTGCTGATGAAGCGCATTTGCAAGAAGCTGCCAAGATACCACAGAAAAGCCAAAATGCGTGAAGAACACCGCTTTATATCGCCCTTTGGAATGTGTTTCCGAAAGCAAATAGAGTGTTATTTTGGCTTCTGGAACAACTGCTTGTTCGTGATTAGGGAGTTTCATTTCTTCTCTTGAAGCGTAACGTTCAGAACGCTTCCTTTTCAGGCAGCTTATAGTCTGCAAACTTTTCGCGCAGCACACTTTTCATAAATTTCCCCGTCGAAGTCTTGGGCAGCGACTCGACGAACACGACATCATCGGGAATCCAGAATTTAGCGAATTTCGGGCGGATGAAGTCCAGCAAGTCGGTGGGAGTAGCTTGCATTTCGGGTTTTAGTACCACAACGGCTAAGGGGCGCTCCGTCCATTTGGCATGTGGCAGCGCGATCACGGCTGCTTCGGCGACGGCGCTGTGACCCATCAGCGCGTTCTCGAGGTCTACCGAACTGACCCATTCGCCACCCGATTTGATCAGGTCTTTGGTGCGGTCTGTGATCTTTACGTAACCATCGGAGTCGATGGTAACCACATCTCCTGTGCGGAACCAACCATCCGCCGTCCAACCTTCTACCGGATCAACCGGATTGTAGTAGCTGGCCGCAACCCAGGGGCCGCGAACCTGCAATTCGCCCATTGTCTTACCATCCCAGGGTGCTTCGCCATTTTCGCCCATTGCCCGAATATCAACCAGAGGCGATTGAACGCCCTGTTTGGCGCGCGTGGCGAATTTTTCATCTGCCGAGCGTGACTCCATCCAGCCGCGTAAGTTGGAAACCGTACCAAGCGGCGTCGTTTCGGTCATGCCCCACGCATGGATCACGTTCAGGTTGTGCTTGTCGAAGCCGCGAATGATCGCTTCCGGTGCAGCCGAGCCACCCACCACCATTCGCATTCCCGGCACGAGTTTCCAGCCGCCCGGATTCTTGTCAAGTGCCTGCAAAATGCCAAACCAAATTGTTGGAACGCCCCCCGTGACTGTGACCTGTTCTTTCTCGAATAAATCAAGCAAGTTGGCCGGGTCAAGATGCGGCCCCGGATAGACCTGTTTGCAACCAACCAGCGTACCGCCGAAGGGCAGCCCCCAGGCATTGACATGGAACATCGGTACAACGGGCAAGAGGGTATCGCGCTGTGCCAGATCGAGCGCATCCGGGATGACCTGACCCAATGAGTGCAGCACCACCGCCCGATGCGAATAGACAACGCCCTTCGGCCTGCCCGTCGTGCCAGAGGTGTAGCACATGCCGAGTGCGTCATTCTCATCCAGATCGGGGTACTCAAAATCACCTGTCGCGCCTGCGATGAACGTCTCATAATTTTCGTAACCGTCGGGGACCGGTTTGCCAGTCAGCGGTACGACGAATACACGCTCAGCTTTCACCTGATCTTTGAATTTCTCAAAGAGGGGCAGCAATACATCATCCACGATCAGGAAGCGATCCCCGGCGTGATTCATAATGAACGAAATATCCATTGGTGACAGGCGCAGATTGAGTGTGTGCAAGACGCCGCCCGCCGCCGGAATACCGAAATAGGCTTCGTGATGGACGTAATGATTCCACATCAGGGTAGCCACTCGTTCGCCGCGCTGCAACCCGGCCTTCTGCAAACATTCGGCCAAAGCGCGCGCCCGGCGGTAAAAATCGGCGTAAGTCTGGCGATGCAGCGACTTATCGGGCAATCGGGAGACGATCTCGACGCCTCCGAACAAACGGCCTGCCCGCTCCAAAAAATGATTCAGGGTGAGCGGAGTATTCATCATGGTGCCAAGCATAATTTTTTTGATCCTTTAACTTTGAGAATGGACTTTTTGAGTAGATGATGCAGATTATAAGCAAATCGGAGAAATTGTGTTTATTTGCTACGGTGTTTCGTACAAGCGCGTGAACTGCCGAAACATAGCCGGGTAGGTCACATCGGTGCTGTTTGTGAATTGATCGATGCTGCCCAGGAACGGCGGCAGCTTTCGTACCTGCTCATCTTTGATTTGTTCGCGGATCGCACGGCAAAATACATCACCGTGAATGACCATGTACGGACGATCAAAAAAGGGCGTTACGACTGTCGGGAGCAGTTCAGTAATGCCAAGCCGATTGTGTCGTTCGGCCATGATCATGTACGCTACCGATAAATGATGTTCACATTCCTGCCAGCTTTCTGAGCGCAGGGCGGCTTGTAACCGACGCTTCAGCTTAGGCGGGACGCTCAGTTGTGCGAATGCGCTGCCAAACCACTTGGCATAGGGCGCATAGCGTTTTTCCATTAAGAAGGCGAGTCGCATAATATCGTTGACCCGCCGTGCCGCAATGACACTTGATCCGAGTTCATCCCCGACAAACCCGGCACGTCCCATGAACGGCTCTTCCTGCTCGATGCGCCGCCACTGCGCCGCCAAAATATACAGCCATACATCCTGTGGATAATAGGCAAATCGGGCGCGCAAGGGTTCAAGCGTGCCCAGACCGTCGTGAAAGACGCGCCCGGCGGTCAGTTCCAGCAATCGCTGCTGCGGAAAGGTGAGCCAGTCGGCGGGGCTAAGCGTCATTTCCGGTTCTATACCCAATAAACGATTAAGCAAGTTTCGCAGCGTCAAGACTTCGATGTGATGCACGACTTGGTCAGGCGCGCTGGATGATCCGCAAAAGACCGGGTAGCCGCGAAACATTTTGGGTAGTTCACGATTTAGAGTATCGCGGATTGCGTTTGCATACTGAGCGTGATCAGTGTCTGAGAGCAGAAGCATCAAGCGCGGCCCCCAATCGTGATCAGTGGATTGTTCGGTATCGTAACCCAGCACCTCCGAACCCGCGCCGAGCAGACCCGCCGAGTAGGTCAAATTGGATAGTTCGTGGCTAAGATCGGCCTGACGATTTCTGCATAGAAAAGACTGGCAAGATCGAGACCGGGAATAAAGTTATCCACGCAGTGTCCTTACAACCAAGCGTCACTCAATATTGCGGTTCGGGCAATTTTTTGAGGCCTAATTCTCGACGCAAATATGTCATCATTCCCGTCGAATGATAAATATGATAACCTGTACGTTCTTGAACCGTATCAGCCGCTTTAGCGATTACAGAATGGTATGCGTCCCAAAAAATTGGTCGACTTTGCTTGAGTTGTAGTGGTGAAATGTTGTAACAGATTGAAGATGGAACACTATTATATACATTTCCGGTTAACAGCCCGTAATCTTCTAACTCGCTACGGCTTGTATCAGAAAGAGGATCGCCGTCTAATACGAGATGCACAAAGTTGCAGAATATAGCAAGAATTTCAATTCGCCCAATATTGAGTCTCACGAAATTACCACTGCGAGCTAGTGTAACTTCCCATATTCCTTTTCCATATTTATGTGCAAGTAAAATCGAATCAGCTACTAACTGTAGTGTTTCTGCACGATAAATCTCAGGGATTAGTCCTTCGACAACAACTTGAGCATCATCAGAATTGCGTGGGTCAATAGTATTTTGCGACCGTCGATACACATTGCCCTATATGACCTTGTCGATTGTTCTATCTACATCCTTTGTGCTCTTTAAGTACAGTTCGCGCAGTTCATTTGGATTAGGAAATTTATCTAACGTTTCAGGATTGCTTGTTGTACCTGTAAGTCGATCATGTTTGATGTAATGATGTCCATTTGTAGAAAACACAAAACGAACATTTCTGCGCCAGTGGGCTGCATACATTTTGGCTTGCTCCAAGCCCTTTTTGGGCGAACAGCCGTCATGTTTAGCCTCAATAAGTGCAATTGGAATGTATTCGCGTTTTGTCTGATCCAAAACATACAAACTGTAATCCATGCGAAATCGAAGGGCTTCATCAAAAAAACTTCTGAATGATTCTTCGCGCCGAATTAACTTTTCAGTCCAGCCAAATTGTTCAAGAATAGGATCAATAAGCTGAATACGTACCCGCCGTTCAGGCTTTTCATTGTCTTCAAGTGGAGTCTGTAATTTTTCACCCTTAAGTTCCTCTATCTCTATTTGTTGAATAGGTACTTCAGGGAGTGTATCCGCTGAAACAAATTCAAAAATAAATGGTTCAACAACCTGAACTTCCCAAATCAGGTCGTTTTGTATCGTAAGAGCAACCAATTGATTGTAAGGATCGAAGAACGCAACAAGCAAAGAACCGTCAAAATCGAAGGTTCGATTCGTACCAACACTGAGAACCATGCCTCGATAAAATAGCTGGACTGTATCATCCCATAGTTTTCTGGCTCGATTTGCAGTTTGCATAATATTATTTGATATTTTCAGATTGTCTGGCATAGGTGATCTCTTGAAAAACGTGTTTAGCGGGATGTAGAAGCATTCGGCGGTAATGAGGTTGAGGCCGCGCTTTGTGTCTCGCGGAACTGTCGGGCGCGTGCGACTGCTGCCCGCCGCCGACTGACTGAGTTGATCACGAGTGCGATGATCGTGGCCGCGTAAGGAATCATTTGCGCGTATTCCGGCGGGATTTGCAGCGTGCCGAAGCGGATTCCCAACGCATCGGCAAAGCCAAAGAATAGCGATGCTAACGCCGTCCCTAACGGTTGATTATTGCCGAGTGCCGGAGTTGCCAGTGCGATGAAGCCGCGTCCAGCGGTCATATCGCGCTGAAACAGCGTCAGGTAGCCCATGCTCAGGTGGATTCCGCCGAACGACGCGAACAAGCCACTCAAGGCCAGTGCCAGATAACGCATCCGGCGCACATTGATCCCAACCGAGGCAGTAGCATCCGGGTTTTCACCGACGGCGCGTAAATGTCGCCCGGTGGGTGTGCGATACAGGAAAAACCACAGCACCCCGACGCTGAGCAGCGCGATCCACGTCACGACGTTTTGATTACCGAATACCGTGTATAGAAAATCGCCAATCAGTGGGATCGCTTTCAAAAAGGGCAGGTTGACCGATGGCATCGTCGGGCTAACCAGTTTGCTGGTGTTACTACGATCCCCGGTAAGCTGCGTCATCACGGCCACAGTGCCCGCCGATCCCAGGATATTGATCGCCAGCCCACCCAACACCAGATCGCCGTTAAGCTGTAAATGGAAAAAGGCCAGCAGCAGCGCCATCACGATCCCGGCGATTACCCCGCCAAACAGCCCCACCCACGCCGCGAAAATCGAATCGCCCGAACTGCTCAGCACTGCCGCGCCAACCACCACGCCCGTAAACGCCGCCGTGAGCATGATCCCTTCCAGCCCGACATTGACCACGCCCGCGCGATTGCTGATCAAAGCCCCAAGTGACGGCAGCAAAATCGGCGTGACGACGCGCAAAATGCTCCCCAAAAAGACGGCGCTAAAGATACTGCTCAGGATATTCTGAATCATAAAGTCACGCTTGGCTCCTGCCCGGCTTGCGTAACGCGCGGTGGTGGATTGCTGGGCGTGGTGGGACGGCGAACCCGCATAAAGTTGATCACCGCGTCTGCCGTCACCAACAGAATGATGATTGCCTGAATGACGCGCACAATTTCGAGACTGACGTTCGCTTCGCTCTGCATGATCACCGCCCCGGCGCGCAAGTAAGCGTATAGCAGTGCCATTGCCGGGACTGCCAGCACATTATTACGTGCCAGCAGCGCGACGACAATCCCTTCAAAAGCCAGCCCACCCGAAATGCCCAGAATCAGCTTTTGATTCACGCTCAAGGCCAGATACGCGCCAACTAACCCGGCCACAATCCCGCTCACAGCCATTGTCAACATAATCGTTCGGCGTGTATTGATGCCCCCATAGCGCGCGAAATTCGGGTTTGCGCCGATCATCCGAATCTGATAGCCGAAGGGCGTTCGCTGAATGAATACCCACGTCAAAATCACGGCCACAATCACAAACAGGATCGCGGTGCTGAGTCGAGTCCCGGTGATGATGCGCGGAAAGACCGCATCCGCCGCAAACGTTGCCGAAACCATATAGCCAGCACTGGCCGGTTTGATCGAAGCCAAAATCAAACTGTAAATGCGGGTGGCGATCTCATTGAGCATCAATGTTGAGACCAGTTCGTTGGCGTCCAGGTAGGCACGCAGCGCGCCGGGCAGCAATCCCCACAAAAACCCAACCAGACAGGCGGCGGTCACTGCTAGCGGAATCAGCAGACCGACAGGCAAGTCGCGCACGTTCAGCGCAACCAGTCCCGCCGCTGACGCTCCCAGATAAATCTGACCTTCCGCGCCGAGGCTAAACAACCGTGCCCGAAACACAATCGAGATCGCCAACCCGACTAATGTCAGGGAAAGCGCATCCTCGATCCAGTTGCCCCAACGGTTGATGCGGGTGAGCGGCCCGGTCAGCAATGCACGATAGGCATTCACCGGGTCTTTGCTGATGATGACCATGATCACGAAGCCGATCAGCAGCGCCAACAAGACAGTCAATAAAATTCGCAGTGCGCCCCAACCATTTTCAGCGATGAATAACGTCAGCGACACACCAATTAAAAGATTTACAGCGAACGTGTTCCAGAACACAGGCAGCGCGATCACGGCTTCGATAGTGGGCTGATTGGTGATAATAACCGTGATCACGAATGCCAGGATGATCGAGAGAAGGCCGCTCAGGGCGATCAGTGCGACGTTTCGAGGGGTTAAGATTGAATAGCTCACAACACCCGCGCCAATTCTTCGGGCGATTGCTGTTTCGCGCCGAGCATGTACAACCCCAATTCTTCTTCGCTGACACTCGTTACATCAGTGAACACGCCTGCAATCCGCCCATTGAACATGACGATCAATCGATCTGAGAGTTTCGTCACTTCCTGTAGTTCGGCAGAAACGAGCAAGATCGCCAAACCCTGCGTGCGCTGATCAACCAATTGTTGATGAATGAACTCAATCGCGCCCACATCAACTCCGCGTGTTGGCTGCGCGGCGATCAACAAACGCGGCTTTGAGGAAAATTCGCGCGCCACGACCACCTTTTGCATGTTGCCACCTGAAAGGGAACGCGCCGGGAGTTCCCCGCTTTGTGCGACGATCCCGAAGCGTTTGATCAGATCGCGGCCATTCTGCGCGATTCGATCCAGTTGCAGCAGACCGCCGCGCGTATACGGCGCACGATAAAACCGATCCACGATCAGGTTTTCGTTAATCGACACATCGCCCGCCACGCCATTGGAGAGTCGATCTTCGGGGATATGTGCCAGGCCGTGTTCACGCATCACACGCGGCCCCTGATGCAGCATCTCTCGTTCATCCAGCCGAATGCTGCCCCGTGTCGCGTCGATCAAGCCGCTGAGCGCCTCCACCAATTGGGTTTGACCGTTGCCTTCGACGCCCGCGATCCCCAGAATTTCGCCCGCGTACACATCAAATGAAACGTGATCGAGTGCCAGTTTTCCGCTTTCGCTCACGTAGGTCAGATCACGGACTTGCAGCACCGCTGCGCCGCGCTGGACAGGCGGCTTGGTAACGGTGGTCAGCACATCGCGCCCAACCATCATGCGCGCCAGATCGCGTTCGGTGGCGTCGTGTGTATTGACTGTTCCGATCACCTGAGCGTCGCGCATAACCGTGACCCGATCACTGATCTCGCGCACTTCACGCAGTTTGTGCGTGATGAAGATAACCGTCTTGCCCTGCTCCACCAGACTCCGAATGGCCGCGAACAGATCATCGGTCTCACCGGGCGTCAGTACTGCTGTTGGCTCATCGAGGATGAAAATATCCGCGCCTCGATACAACGCCTTCAAAATTTCGACGCGCTGACGCATCCCGACGGGCACGCTGTCCACTCGCGCATCGGGGATCACGTTCAGGCCATATTGTTCGGCCAGCACGCGCGTATCGGAAATCGCTTTGCGGGTATCGACTACGACGCCGCGCCGGGGTTCCTGGTTCAATACAATGTTTTCGGCAATAGTGAACGACGGCACGAGCATAAAATTTTGATGCACCATGCCGATCCCTAATCGGATTGCGACCTGTGGGTTCGTGATCTGGACAGGTTCGCCGCGCAAATAAATCTGACCGCTGGTTGGGCGTTCCAAACCATACAGCATTTTCATCAGCGTCGATTTGCCCGCGCCGTTTTCACCAACCAGAGCATGAATCTCACCGGGCAAAACCGAAAAGGTCACGCCGTTGTTGGCACGCACGCCGTTCGGATAAACTTTTACAAGATCGCGGGCTTCAATAATGGGTGTTGTCATGCACTTTTTCGGCGGGAATGCTATTTCACAAATTGTTGCAGCCAGTGTAACCCATCCGCGTGCGTGAAGAAAATTTCGACTCGGACGTGTTCGCGCCCGACCGCCTAGGCGAATAACTGGAGAGCTTGCGCGCCAAGCTCACCAATCAATGAATTTTGCAAAATGCAGGCAATGCGCGTCACCAGATCGGGGTATTCCTGGCGAAATTCGCGCATCTGATCGAAGGCGTATTGGTATTCTCGAATCGAATGCTGGACATTCGATAGATCATACAGTGCCAGATAGGGCTGGCCGGGCGGCCACGTATCGACTGTCGCTCGGAGGCTGCTCATCCAGGTGTTCACCGTCTCAACTGTAATATCAGTGAAAACGAACACGACAATCTGCCCTGGCTGACCGGCATTCAAAAGTTGGCGCGTAAAGCCAGCACTGAGCGGTTCAGCGGGCAGATCGTGATCATCCACGACTAATTGCCCTCGAACTGTGCCAGTGCCGCGTAAGTACCTTTTAGCGCCGGGTACAGATTCTGGAAGGCCGGATACAACCGTTGGTAGGCGGCTTTGCCCCTTGCGTCGGGCTGTGTCTCATCCACTTTGCGGATCATTTGCGCGCACGCCGTTGGCACGTCCGGGTATGCGCCCGCGCCGACGGCTGCCAGAATCGCCGCGCCGAACGCTGAACTATCAACGGTGTTCACCGTGTACAACGGAATGCCCATGATGTCCGTCATCAATTGACGCCAGACCGGACTATTGGCCGCGCCGCCGCTAACTGCCGCCGACTCGGGTTGGATGCCCTGTGCGCGCAAAAGCTCCAGGTTATCACGCATCCCAAAGGCAACGCCTTCCATCACCGCGCGAACCATATGCGCCAGGGTGTGTCGCAGCGTCAGGCCGACAAACGCGCCGCGTGCATACGGATCGGGGTGCGGGTTGCGCTCACCGCTCAGATACGGCGCGAATAACAAACCGAGTGAACCGGGCGGCACATTCGCGGCACGTTCACTCAACAGATCGTAGCTGGTCTCGGCGGCCAATTCGTCGTGCAGCCAGCGCAAACCGCCCGCCGCGCTCAGCATGACGCCCATATGGAACCACGATCCGGGAATCGCATGACAGAAAGTGTGCAAACGGCCATCCGGTTCCGGGCGATAGCGATCCGCTGCCGTGAACGCAACGCCCGATGTACCGACGGTCAGGCTGGTTTGCCCCATCGTAACGATTCCGTTGCCAACGGCTGAGGCGGGTTGATCGCCCGCACCACCAACAATTGGCGTGCCCCCCTTGAGTCCGGTGGCCGCCGCGCCTGCTTCGCTGACGTGCGCGCACACGTCCGGCGACTCACATAGATCGGGCAGCCACGCCTTTGGAATATCGAAGGCGGCCAGCATTTCATCTGACCAGGTACGTTTGCCAATATCCATCAGTCCGAAGCCCGATCCGTCGGCCACGTCCGCTACATGTGCGCCGCTCAAACGCAACCGGACGTAATCTTTGGGCAGCAATACATGGGCGATTTGTTTGTACACATCCGGTTCATTTTCGCGCAGCCACATGATCTTGGGCGCGGTGAAGCCCGCCAACAAAATGCTGCCGATGTGTTCATGCAAATGTTTCGCGCCCACTTTTTCGGTGATCGCGGCACATTGCGCGCCGCTCCGCTGATCGTTCCACAAGATGGCCGGGCGCAGCGGGCGATCCTGAGCATCGAGTGAGGTCAGGCCGTGCATTTGCCCGGTCAGGCCAACCGCCGCCACCTGATCGGCAGGCACTTGAGTCAGCACATCGCGCAGCGCATGACTCGTCGCGTTCCACCAGTCTTCGGGGTCTTGTTCCGACCAGAGCGGGCGCGGTGTAGACAGGTTATGCGGGTAACTTTTGCTGGCAACCACTTCACCCTGTACATTGATCACGAGGGCTTTAGAGGCAGTCGTGCTAACGTCGATGCCGATGAAATACTGATCCATCAATTTTTCGATCTCCATGAAGACAAAAATTAAGGCGCTATTGGCAGCTTGAAGCCAAAGGTACTGCCCACACCCAATTCACTTTCGACTTCGATCCGGGTGTCCATCCTATCCAAAATCAGCTTGACAATTGCCAGACCGACTCCCGCTCCCCCAAAAGCCCGAATGGATGATCCATCTACCTGATAGAATCGTTTGAAAATGTTTTCAAGATGTTCAGCCGCGATGCCGATCCCATTATCGCGCACGGCTATCCAAACATCCTCGCCGTGCTGCTGCGCGATCACTTCTACCGGTCCGCCTTTGGGACTGAACTTGATGGCATTGGCGATCAACTGTTGCAACACCTGAGTGACGCCGCCTCGTTCGCCAAGCACCATCGGCACATCATCCAGTTTCAGTACGATCCGATCTGCATCCTTGTTCGATAGCCACTGCCGATTGCGCTGGCGCAGCGTGTTATTGACCGCATCCTGCACGCGGAACGGTTCTGGGGTGGAGCGTTTGCCGAGCATGGCCGAGGTAAGCTGTGTCAGGTTTTGGATAACGCCTTCGAGTCGGGCCGTCGCTGCTACGGCATGGACGATCAGATTGTCCATAAATTCGGGGCCGCCGTCGCGCCCATCGGTGCGGAGCATCGAGACGGCGCTTTTCACCTGCAAGAGCGGCGTCCGTAGTTCGTGTGACAGGTTATAAACGATGTTATCGGTGATCTGCTTGGTATTGCTGACTTCCTGTAGGGCATCGGCTAATGCCTGATTTTGCTGAACCAGTCGTTCGGCAAGCTGGCGATTCTCGGTGAGCAGGGCATCGTACTGGCGCTTAAGCCGCAATAGTACGCGCACACGCGCAATCACTTCGCCCGGTTCTGGCGGATCGAGCAGCATATCATCGGCACCCGCATTAAAACTGGCGACGGCTTCTTCACCGCTGTGAATGCCCGTCATAATCACTGGCAAAAAGCCGGTTGCCACATCTTTTTTCAACTGTTTGCAGAGTTTCAGGCTGTCTGCGCCGGGCACGCCTAACCCCAGCAGAATCACGTCCGGGTGAAGGGCGTGAATATGATCGAACAGGCTATCCGCTTTGTGAAGCAATTCGACGCGGAACTGATGTGTGTCCGACAGTTCATTGGCAATGATCTGCGGCTCACGATTGACGACGAGGAGCGTTGCCAGTTCGACCACTTTATGTTTTGTCATGTTACTTCTCAGTCAGCTACATCGTTCAATTCTAGTTCCGATAACTTTTTTCCGATAGCAAACTTATCGACTCAGACGTATCTCAGTTGCCAGCGTGCCGTACAGCATTCCACCTGATGCACCGGTTAGATTACGTATGCCGCTCACGGCCACGCCCGGCGTGAATACTGCCTGAAAACGCAGTCCATCAGCAACGGCCAACATCGGCCAAAGAATCGCAATATCGGCTTTTTGGGACTGAACACCGTTGGCGCAAATCAATTCAAAGGCTTGACGGGCGGCGGCATCTTTCGGTTTGAGCGTGATCTGACCAACGACTTCACCCTTATTGCCGCGCGATGCTAGCTGCCCTTCAAGCGTCGCATCCAGACGCGCGCCCTCACGTACCTGTGCATTGCAGGGTGGCTGATCCAATGTGGTATACAGCGAACCCGCTCCCGTAACCGCTCCATCCGAGGCGATATTGATCTCGAAACTGCCACTGTAGCGAATATCGTTGAAAATCGGATAGCCGCGCAAACGATAATTGAAATCGGCCTGCCAGCGCCCTTCCACCTGACCAATATCGTAGGGAAGGGTTGGGGTAGGTGGCAGCGTAGCCGTTGGGCGCGGCGTACTCGTCACGACAACCCGAAACGAGGTGGCGACAACCGCTTGCCGGACGGGTGTAACGACCACCGTCGGCGTGGCCGCGCAGCCGCTCACCAGCAGCAGTGCCGCGATCAAAAATCCAAGTGTAGACCAGACATTTTGTTTTATCATAATCTCAATTGATTGTAGTCGCTTCGTACAGACGCGCCAACGCTGCATGTTATAATCTCGCCAGACGACTTTCCGCGAACACCACGAACCCTAATAGAACGGAGCAATTATGCGCGACGTTGTTGTCGCCATTGACCTGGAAACAACTGGCCTGAACGCTCAGGGAGACCGCATTATCGAGATCGGCGCGGTCAAGTTCCAGGGCGATCAAATCCTGGATACGTATCGCACACTGATCGACCCTGAGATCAAAATCCCGCCGCGCGTGACTGCCATCACAGGCATTCGACCCGAAGACGTGAGCGGCGCTCCCAAACTGGGCGATGTGCTGCCTGATCTGAAACGCTTCGTGGGCGATCATACCATTTTGGGGCACAACGTCGGCTTCGATCTGGATTTCCTGAAGTATAACGGCGCTCCCTTCACCAATGCCAGCGTCGATACCTACGAATTGGCGTCGGTGCTGCTCCCTACCACGCCGCGTTACAACCTGAACGCACTGATGCAGGAACTCAGCCTGACGCCGGATGGTGAGTATCACAGCGCATTGGCCGACGCGAAAGCCACTACCAGCGTATACATGGCGCTCTGGCATCGACTGATCGAGCAGTTGCCGCTGCGTGCCTTGCAGGACATTGTGACGGCGACTCAGGCGCTTGACTGGCGCGGGCGTTTGCCGTTTGAGGCGGCGCTGAGGGAGCGTGGCGGGGAGTTGACCTCACCCCCTATCCCCTCTCCAACTCTCCCCAACCCTGGGGAGAGAGCATCCCTCTCCGTTTACAGAGAGGGGGAGTCGATCAACGTCAGTTCATCTATCGCCGAATTACCTATACAAGTGGAAGCAGAGATCACGTCCCCGGTGAGTGCGGCGCTCCAAAATAATCAACACCTGCTGCTTGAAGTTTCCCCGGAGGTCAGCCGTATTGATTCCTATTTGCTGCCTGCCTTACGTTTTGCGGCGGAACATGATGAGCGCCTGATCCTTTCCACGAACAGCGCCGATCTGCAAAAGCACCTGATTGAAGCGGATGTTCCGGCGGCCTTGCAACACGCGGGATTGGATGAATCGAGTGTGGTTGTCCTCAAAGGGCGTACTCATTATCTATGCCCGCGCCGCCTTGAAACATTGCGCCGTCGCCCGCCAACCAGTATTGAAGAACTGCGCGTGCTGGCGAAAATCCTGGTGTGGGGTGAGGCCGCCGTGACAGGGGATCGGGATGATATATCGCTGCGCGGCCCGGCAGAATATATCGCCTGGGCACGCTTGAGCGCCGAAGATGAACACTGCACGCTGAGCCGCTGCGAAACACAAATGGCCGGGACGTGTCCCTTTCACCGGGCACGACGGGCGGCGGATGCGGCACAGCTTGTCATGGTCAATCACGGCTTGCTGATGTCCGATGGTGGCGGCGTTGATGGCGTGCTGCCTGATTATCAATACGCGATCATCGACGAAGCACATCACCTCGAAGACGCGGCCACCTTCGCGCTCAGTGTGCGGCTCGATCTGGCTTCGTTTCAGCGTCAATTTGCCGATCTGGGCACGTTGGAAAGCGGCCTGATCGGTGACGTGGCACAGGTGATCGGTTCGGCGCTCTCCGAAAAGCTGCGGGATCGGACGATCAGTTATCTGAAAATGATCGCCGACTCGGTGAAAGGTATGACTCATCACGGCGATGCGTTATTCGCGGCGTTGGGCACATTTCTAAAGTCGGCGGGCGGTGGGCGCGGCGATTTCCTGATGCAGCTTCGCATGACTCCATCACTGCGCGAAAAGAACGCTTTCGAGGGTGTCCGCGTCGCGTGGTCAGTGCTGCGCGAATTCACTGGTGGAATCGCGGACGCTATGTTAAAATTATCAGGTAGCTTGACCACATTGCAAGATCGCTACACGATCCCCGAACTACCCGATCTGATCGCCAGTACTCACGCTGCCTCAACCCACCTGAACGCGATTCATCAACAATTGACCGCCTTTATCGAGCAGCCCGACGCCAATACCGTCTACTGGCTGGAGGCTGCGCCGGATCAAGCGTTGCCAACCCTACGCGCCGCCCCGCTGCATATCGGCCCGCTGGCTGAAACACGCCTCTGGAACACGCGGCGCAGCGTCACGCTGACTGGCGCAACGGTGCAAGCCGGAAACGGTTTTGATTACTTGCGTGAACGTTTGAGCGCGCCGGAGAACATTCAGGAACAGGTGATCGGCGGCAGCATCGACACAAAATCAATCTTGCTCTATCTGCCCACCGATATTCCCGAACCGCAGGAGAAGAACCCGTACCAGCAGGGTGTCGAACGGGCGATCATCGAACTGGCCGCCGCGTTGAATGGCAAAACATTGGCGCTGTTCACGAGTTATGCCCAACTGCGCCAGACCGTTCAAGCCGTCGCGCCGCGTTTGGCGCTCAGTGAAATCACCCTGTTCGATCAAAGCGACGGTACAAGCAAACAGGCCTTGATCGAAGGCTTCACGAGTACGCCTAAAGCGGTGCTGTTCGGCAACAAAACGTTCTGGGAAGACCTGGAACTGCCGCCTGATGATCTGGCCGCGCTGGTGATTACACGCTTGCCATTTGCCGCGCCGGGCGATCCGGTGATCGGGGCGCGTGGCGAAGCCTTGCGAAATGACTCGTTCAATGCCTACTCCGTACCCGACGCGATCCTTCGTTTTCGGCAGGGTTTCGGGCGATTAGCGCGGGCACGTACCGGACAGCGCGGCGTTGTAACCGTGTTGGATCGACGTATCGTGAGCAAATCGTATGGTCAGACATTCATCGAAAGCTTACCTGCCTGTACCATTCAGCGCGGGCCTTTGGCTGAACTTGCCAGCGCAGCCAAAGCCTGGTTAGATGAGGGCTGATTTACTGCTATGAAGACGCCAGCGGGCAAAGAGTGCCCGATGTACTATGCTGATTTTCACCGGGGACGCCATGTCCAGGAATGCCGATTGGTTCAGCGCAATCCCGATTCTGCACCCTGGCAGCCGGGCGACTGTGGGCGCTGTACCGTGCCCGAAATTCTGCACGCCAACGCCAGCAAGAATATGCGGCTCAAACTGACGATCAAGCCGGGTATTCTGGGTTTTGGGCGGCACAATGTCGTTGAAGCGTACTGTGAAAAACACAACGTCGTGATTGATGATCCATTTGTCGGCTGCCCACAGTGCAACGCCGAACGCCCCGGCCTGAACTCGTTCCTGGATGCGTTGGAGAATACGCCTGATGATTAAAGCCGTCCTGCTCGATCTGGATGACACGCTGCTGCGACTTGACACTGATCTGTTCGTCAAAAACTATCTTAAGTCACTCACGGCATTTATCGCTTCACGCTATAACCAGGCCACGCCGGAAACTTTCAGAAAAGTGATTGCCGATGCGGCGCGAACAACCATCCGTAATCTCGATCCAGGGCGCTTCAACGCGGCGGTGATGAGTCAGGCAATTGCCGATGGTACTCAGATTCCACTGACTGAACTCACGCCCCTAATGGCTGAATTCTATGCTGGGCAATACACCGAACTGAGTGGCGACGCCAAACCTGTCGATGGCGCGGCCAAGCTGATCGAACATTTGATCGCGGCAGGACTGACGGTAGTTATCGCCACAAATCCGCTGTTTCCACACGCCGCCATTATGGGACGGCTGGCCTGGGCAGGAATCGATGTGAACAACTCATCGCTAAGCCTGATCACGTCGCTGGACAATATGCACTTCACCAAACCGCATCCGCACTACTACGAAGAAATTCTGGCACGGATCGGCATCGAAGCGGATGATGCGCTGATGGTTGGTGACAGCATCGAGAATGATATGATCCCGGCGGCGAAGGCCGGGTTGAGTACCTTTTGGATCACCTGGGATCGCATTCTGCCCGATGGTGTCACGCCAAACGGCATGGGCACACTACTCGATCTGGATCGATGTGTTGCTGAGGGGTGGCTATCAACACTGCAAGCACGCCCACGCACACCCGATCAGGTAGCACCGCGCATGTTGGGCAACGTGGCCGCGCTGGATGGGATTATCGCTGAAATGGATCCGTCCTCATGGCACGTCCATCCCGATCCGAATGAGTGGTCACCAATGGAGATCGTCTGCCACCTGCGCGATACCGAAGCGACAGTGCAGCGTCCGCGCCTGATGCGGATTTTGCAGGAAGACAACCCTTTCATCGCGCAGCCGCCTCCACCGCCGGGTCCTTATGAACAGGATTTTTCGAGCGAAGATGGTTATGCCGCCGTGCGTGCTTTCGCGTCAGAACGGGCGATCACGCTGGACTTTCTGGCGGGTCTGGGCGCTGAAGACTGGAATCGTCCGGCGCGGCACAGCATCTTTGGCCCAACGACACT
>JBBSEU010000045.1:0-25395 GCA_038239365.1 Aggregatilineales bacterium | reverse complement strand
GGCGCGCGGCTGGGACTGGCGAACGTGCTGAAAGCGTTGGGCGATTTGAGCGTGCGCCAAGATGAACTGAGTGAGGCGCGTGCCTTCTACGAACAAGCGCGCCCGCTGTACGAAACGATTGGGGATCGGCTGGGACTGGCAAATCTGCTTTGCTCGTTGGGCGATCTACGTCATCAGGAAGGCGCGTTTGCCGAGGCGGTGCAAGCCTATCAGGAGAGTATCGCGCTGGCTGAGGTAATTAGTGACAACTTCACCAAAGCGCGCACTCAAATTTATATGAAGCCGTCGCTGGTGGCGCTGGGGCAGTATGAAGATGCGCTACAGGCAGTGGTAGATGCACACATATTTTTCAGCAAAATCGAGTTGCAATCGGCGGTACAGGTGGCCGTGAACACGCTTCGCAGCTTGAAAGCCGAGATCGGCGCGGAAGCATTCGAGGTGGCATGGCAGGCGGTAGTGGGCGGCGCGCAACCGGATTGGCTGCTGTGAAATACAGAGCAGATTAACCTCACCCCCCAGCCTCCTCTCCGTTTACAGAGATGGGGAGTCAGAAGGTGTCCGGTCTATTTTCTTAAACCCATACGTGGACTTCGTTCATTCACCTTGTGAAAAATTTCCCTTACTTTGCATTGTTGACATGACTCAAACACCCATGTTATACTGATTCGCGTTCTATATTTTTATGTGCCCCTGCGCTGTTTGTCGCAGCCAGAGGCGTGGTGTACCCGCTAAGGAGGTAACACAATGGTCGACTCTACCCCAAACCCGCTGTCCTTTCCAAACGCTGACGGTGAACAACCTGATCAGCGCCCGCTCCCTGAAATTGTTGCCGCTGGAAAAGTTGATGAATCCGAAAGTCCCGGTTGGGAGGCGTTTCCGCTTGCCTATCACGATGTTGAGGGCAAACGCTACTACGCCGTGCAGGATTGGATTCTGGGTGTCGCAAAACCATCGGATGCCAGTAGATTTTGGGATTCGATGAAGCGACGACTCAAAAAGGCGAAAATAGAACTCTCTTCATCGTGTAGAGAGTTGCCTTATATTGCCCGTAACGGCAGAACCTACCAGATGGACTACGCAGTAGCCGAAGGGCTGTACATCATCACGCAGCGGATGGACGCCGAAACCGGACTGCGTGACCGTATCCTTCGCTTTCTGGCAAAGGCGGGCGTGATCGTCGATGAGGCACGCACTGATCCCGATGGCTTGTTGGAACAGGTTGTTGGCACTAACCCGGAGCGCGTCCTTGAAGCGGTGATTGAATACTACCGCAAGCGGGGTAATACCGACGTGTGGATTACCTCACGGCTGCTGGGCATTCAGGCGCGCAAACGCTTCACCACCACCTTTCAGGAGTCGTTAGCCAATGTCCCGGCTTCACAGCTTTTCGGGCGGATCACGAATACAATGCGGTTGGGCGTCTGGAAACGTAAGACGGGCACACTCAAAGCGCAGTTGAAACTCAAACACAACGAGAGTTTGCGCGATAACATGCCGGAAGTGGCCTTGAACTACGAAATGCTGGCCGAAAATGTGGCGTCGTTTGTGTTGGCACAGAAGCGCGGTTTGAAGTTCGACGAAGCTGATCAGATCGTGCGCGAAAACTCGGAGTTGGTAGGCAAGCAGGCCGAGGAAATGTCGCGCGCGCTGAACATCGACATTGCGACGGGCAAGCCGCTGTTGAATGATCAGGATGCGGCGGCCACTCCTGACGCGGATGTTGATGCGGATGCGTCGGAGTCGGCTGAGAACGAGAGTTAACCTCACCCCCCAGCCCCCTCTCCGTTTACAGAGAGGGGGAGTCAGACGGTGTGCGATTTATTTTCTTAAAGTCCCGGACGTTTGGTAGAATAGCCGGAAATATGGAGAGGCGAACTCGGTATGAAGCTGAATATTGATGTGGAACAGGCCGTCATTTCCGAGCAGGTGGTGGCGGCATTTGCGGCGATACCCGAAGTTCAGGCAATTTATATGGCACCAGATGATGGTATATTCAGATTTTGGGTGTTCTCCAACGAAACTGTCTACGATGATGCACTGATGAGCCGCCTGATCGATCAGGAATTAGCGTTAAGCAGCCTGCATCCAAACGTCCATCTGATATTTTATTTCACGCCGCTGATGTTATGCCCTGATCCACAAGAGATCGTACCGGGGCGTGCCATGACCGTTTATCAGAGGCTTGATGGCTGATTTCCTATCGCATCTCAAACAGGCTTGTGACCGAACTCAGCAAAGTATCGAAACTGGATTTGTCCTAAACCAATATGGAAAGGATAGACGGTTTGGGATGAGATCACTTTCAGGTGGGACGTTAACGCACAGTACGCTATAATGACCCGCCAATTCAAAGAATGGACGAGGACTTATTGTGACCGGGCATATTTTAGTTGTTGAAGACGACGATTTGCTGCGAAGTATTCTGGAAATTGTGCTGAGCGAAGAAGGCTTCAAGGTGCAGGTATGCCCGGACGGTAAGGCGGCGATGGACAGCCTGACCGAAGCCAAAACAACTGGCAAACTGCCCAGCATGGTGATCCTTGATCTGTCGATGCCGCTGGTGGATGGCTGGCAGGTGGCGGCGTGGCTGGATGCAGACCCGGCCTTGCGCGATATTCCGGTGGTGGTCACCTCGGCGACGGAGCAGCACGGCGAAGAAGCCAAAAAGCTGCACGCCGATGCTTACCTCGTGAAGCCGTATGATACCGAAGAAATTTTGGGTGTGGTGGGTCTGTTTTCGCTTTTACAGCGGTAAGCATAGCCCCTCGCCTTTGGGAGAGGGGTTGGGGTGAGGGCGCACCGATTTGCGAGGTTGTGCGTATAGCCTGCTATATCGTTCGGTAGATTTTTGAAAATTCAGAGGCAACTATGGGCGGCTGTTTATCGTTCCTTATGCGGGTGGTTTTCGATGCACTGCTGGCACGCATCATTCAGGAGATCATCAAGCGCATCACGGGTGGGACGCGCCTGGGCTGGTTGGGCGCGCTTTTGGCGTTCTTCGGGATTCGGCTGACACAGAGTCGGCGGGACTGAGACGGTAGCCCTCACCCCCTCTCCCGGAGGAGAGGGGAGATCATTCGATCAGTTCGCGCAGGAATGAATCGAATGAGAGCGGTTTTTCGCTGTCGATAGAGTCATGCGCGGTAAGCACGGCTAAACTCTGAACCGTCGGCGTGTTGATCGGTGCTGGTTTGGGCGCAGGGGATGCAGGCGTCGAAAGGCGGCGTTTGATGGCCGTCACATCGGCGCGGAGATGTTCATCGTTTTTGAGCGTCTCGGCCATTTTGGTACAGGCGTGCATCACGGTTGTGTGATCGCGTCCGCCAAGTGCCGCCCCGATTTGCAGCAGCGGCGCATCGGTCAGCAGCCGTGCCAGGTGCATCGCCAGATGACGCGCCTGGGTGATCACTTTTGTGCGGCGGCGACTGATCAGATCGTCGACGGTCAGGCCATAATGAGCGGCAGTGGCGGCCAATACCTGTGCCAGTTCGACAGGTGGCGCGGCGGGCGTCGTATCGCGCCCCTTGAACAGGGATTGGATCATTGCCGCAGAGTAAGTCTGATGGGTCAGGCGGGCATAGTTGGAAAGCTGAATGAGCGCCCCCTCGATCATGGTTGGATCGCTGCCAATTTTTTCAACCAGCGCATCGCGGACATCGGCGGGCAGTTCAATCGAGAGGCCGCGCGCCTTCGCATCGAGGATCACGGCGCACGAGTCCGCGTCAATGGGCGCTATTTCGCAAACCAGCCAACGATTCAGGCAGCTTCGCAGATCGCGGTGAACGTTCAGATCGCGTGGTAATGGACGCCCGGCGAAAATCATCAAACGCTTGCGGCGGGATAACGTATCCCAGACATAGCGAAGTTCCTGCTGTGACGCCTCTTTACCTTCCAGGAAATCGACTTCATCCAGGATCAACACATCGCAGGCGCGGTATTTGTCGCGGAAGGCGGGCATCTCATTGGCACGGATGGCGGCCACCAGTTCGGTGGTGAACTGTTCGGCGTTGACGTATACGACGCGCAGCCGCCGCTTGAGCAGGACATTCGCCATCGCCTGCAAAATGTGCGTCTTGCCAGTGCCGGGAGCGCCAGCCACATACATCGCCGGATGATCCCCAAAGCGGCTGTCCAGGATGAAGTTGGCAAATAACAGTGTGTTCCGGTTGCCGGGTGTGAGCGCAAAATTTTCGAGCGTTTTGGATGGATCGAATAAGCCTTCCGAGTCGCTGTGAAGATCGTCGTCATTCAGGCCGAATAACGAACGCACGTCGGTGTCATCGTCGCTGGGATCCCAGACGATGACCTGAATTTCCGAGGCGCGCTGCAAGATTTTGCCGAAAGTTTCGCTCATCGCCTGGACAAGATGCTTTTCGAGCCAGTCTTTGGCGTAGGCGTGTGGCACCGAAATCACCAGTCGGCCTTCTTCATAGGCGACATAACGCGCCTGACCGAGCCAGGTGTTATAGGTTGCCCGGTTCAGTTGGACTTGAAGTTGACCGAGCGTGGCTGCCCAGGCGTCTTGTGCGTTCATTTCGGCACCTACCAAAGTCGAATACGACCAGGCGCAATCAGACGACCTGGTTCGGCAAAGGGTAAAGTTTAGTTTGTGTTGTGTTCAGTTTTGGCGGGGCGAAGGCTAACCGGTGAAGTCATGGTCAGTTTGCGGAGAGGCTGACCCTTAAAGGACGTTATTTTTGGCCCCGGCCATTTGTGTGCGGAGTATTCTATCAGGGACTTGCATTGACGGCAACTGGTTTATGCCCGGAAAACCATTAAGATTTTTTCACAAGATTAATGAAGAAAGGCTAAAGACGGTCTGATATTTGCTTGAGCCTATAAGTCGCTTAAAATGCTGATTGGCGCGTGTGCCGGGGAGTTCTTGGCAAATGCGTGAAGGCGACTACAATTGAGCATTATGTCCTATTGCTTCTCAATCGTTACAGCAGACACAATGTTTGTAGTGCGGCAGTGTGACTCCCAGGCTCGATTGAGTCTAATTTTCAAACCAGTAAGGAGCCTTTTTCATGGTAGATATCATTAAAGTGTCTGCTCGTTCTCGTTCCACCGCTGTTGCCGGAGCAATCGCGGGCGTGGTACGTGAGCATCAGCGCGCCGAGGTGCAGGCGATTGGCGCGGGTGCAGTTAATCAGGCCGTTAAAGCAGCGGCTATCGCGCGCGGCTACCTGGCGGATGATGGCATTGATGTGATTTGCATCCCCTATTTCACCGAAGTGAGTATCGAAGATCAGGAACGTACCGCGCTGCGTTTGATCGTTGAACCCCGCATTCCTGATAGTCAGTAAACACGTAAGTTAAGCGTTTATATGATACGCATTGACTTACATATGCACAGCACCGCTTCGGATGGCGTCTTTTCGCCGTCCGAGGTGGTCAGTCTGGCACTGACGCATAGCTTAGATGTGATCGCGCTGACCGATCACGATAGCACAAATGGTATCCCGGAGGCTCAACAGTCCGCCGAAGGTACACCGCTGCGGGTAATCGCTGGCGTCGAACTGAGTTCTGAGAATGAAGTACGCGACGCGCATATCCTGGGTTATCTGCTGAATATCGATCATGCACCATTTCAGGCGGCGCTCAGTGAAATGCGTGAGGCACGTACCGGGCGCGCACAGAAGATCGTGGCGAAGCTGAACGCGGTGGGCGTCGATATTTCGGCGGAACGGGTATACCAGATCGCGGGTACGGGCTCGGTTGGCCGCCCGCATATCGCCCAGGCGATTCTGGAAAAAGGCTATGTGAACAGTCTGCAAGAAGCGTTTGATCGGTATATTGATAATGGCGGCGTCGCTTACGTGCCACGCTTTCGTCTGGAACCAGCACGCGCCATCAAGTTGATTCACGATGCGGGCGGCGTGGCAGTGCTGGCGCATCCCGGCCATTATGACGGTTATGCCGATCTGATCAAATCGCTGGCGGCTGAAGGTTTGGATGGCATCGAAACGTATTATCCCGATCACAGTCCGGCACTGGTTGAACACCTGATTTTGCTGGCGCGAACCTATGATCTGGCGACGACGGGTGGCAGCGATTTCCACCGCCGCGATGGGGATGGCAGTGCCCGAATCGGCTCGGTCAGGATGCCGTCGGAGGTGGTGCAGCAGTTGGATGATCGACAGGCGCGCGTTCGTCGATCTGCATAATCGCCCCGGCACTGAGTAAAAAGCATAACGCCGCTAAGCTAAACAGAAAGAAATAGCCGTTCACCGTCCCGGTGGCCTTGTTAACCGCGTCGATGAACGGCCCGCCCAACTGTCCGCCGATGCTGCCCAGCGTGGTGGCGATGTTGGCGATCCCCAAAAATAGTGCCGCATCACGCGCCGGAACAAGCGCCGTGACCAATGCCCAGTTGATGCTGAAATACATGCCGACGCCCGCCCCCGCCAGAATCGCTACCAAGCGCAGCGATCCCGCATCGCGCACAAAACCTAAAACGACTGCCCCAACGAAAGCCAGCAAACACGAGAGCGCGATCAAACGTGTGCGCCCGACTCGATCCGAGAGAAATCCGGCGGGCAGCGTGATCAAGACCGTGCCGACGCCCAACAGGATCGTAAACTCACCGCTCAAGGCGATGGCTGCCGTGTTGGCATAGCCGCCCACATCCTGCAAATAGCTGATGATGAATTGACGCAGCGCGGTCAGCCCCGCCCAAAATAACATCCGATTCAGAAACCACCAGCGCAAATTGATATATTCGGGTTGGGCAAAACGGCGCGCAGCATCGCTCAATACAGTTGCTTTTTCGATGGGCTGCACCGTGCCGGGATCGGGCGCGCTCAGGGCGGTGATCAGCGCCGGGATCAGGATCGCGCCGCTCAATACAATCGCCACCGCGCCGATTTGCTCTTTCGCCAGTAGCCCCGAAATGACAAAGCCACTGACCAGTACCGCCAATAGATCGAAGATCGTTTTGAAGCCCGCCGACGCGCCCTTTTGATCGTCCGGCACTTGATCGGGGCTTAAGGCTTGCAGCGGCCCCTGAACGGTATTGCTGGCAAGCTGCCCGAACAGGATCGCCGCGAACAGCACAAGCAGGCTGTTCGCGCCGACGATCACGAAGGCCGTGCAAGCCACGCCCACTGCGCCCAAGACGAGATACGGCGCACGCCGCCCGAAACGGCTGCGCGTGCGGTCACTGAGTGCGCCCATCAACGGCTGTGCGAAGGTGGCGACCAGCAAACCCGCGCTCACAAACAGGCCGAGCAGCGTATTGATTACGGCATGATCGGCCAGCCGCTCTAACTTATATTGAAACAGGCCGGGGTTTGTGACGCTGCTCCAGAAGGTGACGCCGAAAGTCGCCAGATTGAGCGCCATGAGGAAAGGAATCGAGCGGCGTTGAAGCATGGAAGACTCCGATTCAGATGGTGATAGGTTCAGTGTTCGGCCATCGTGACGGATTGAAAAACGAGCGTCACCGTGCGCGCATCGTTGTTGTCGTCCAACCCTTCGATGATGATTCGGTCTACCAAAAGGGTCGGGTCTTTTTGCAGGCAAAAGGCAAAGAGTTCGTTCAGCGTATTGAATTGGCGCGTGATCTCATTAAGGCCGTCCTGAGCGTCCCAGTGACGGAAAATGACCATTCCACGTTCGGTATGTGCGGGCACGCGCCCCCCTTTAAGTTGGCCTAGCTTGGAAACTAGTGTGCTGTGTTCGGGTTATATCAACCGATAGTAATGGAATTCGCGTGTATCTGTCAAGAAATCATATCCTTTCATATTATTGTGGGTTGTGCCCAATTGCACAAACTGTCACAACTTTATCACGGCCATGCTACGGCCTTTGTCACGGTGGCGGCCTAAAGTCAATCATCGCAGCGTGATAAATACAGGGAAACCATGCAAGTCACTCCAGAAATGATCACTGGACTCGCTTCGGAATTTGAAAACGCTTACCCACAGGAAGTGCTAAGCTGGGCGGTAGATACGTTCGGCGCGCAGCTTGCCGTTGTGACCAGTTTTCAACCCACCGGCATTGTCACACTGCATATGCTGAGCGAAATCGCGCCACGAGTCCCCGTCCTGACGCTGGATACGGGGCTGCTGTTCCCCGAAACGTATGCACTGATCGATGAGGTCGAGAATCGCTTCGATCTGAACTTGATCCGAATTTATCCGGCACAAACGGTCACGCAGCAGGCCGCCGAACACGGCGCGGCACTGTGGGAACGTGATCCGGATCGGTGCTGCGGGCTTCGCAAGACTGCGCCGCTCGATGCCGCGCTGGCCGGGTTCGATGCCTGGATCACGGGCTTACGACGCGATCAATCGCAGGGACGCGGCGCAACCCCGGTGATCAGCTGGGACAAGAAGCACAGCATGGTCAAACTGAGTCCGTTCGCCACCTGGACAGAAGACATGATCTGGACGTATATTCAGGCGCACGAACTCCCGTATAACGAACTGCACGATCAGGGCTACCCAAGCATTGGCTGCTCAGTCTGCACGCAGTGCCCCGACTCCAGCGCCGATCTGCGCGCCGGACGCTGGGTTAATCATGTCAAAACCGAGTGCGGCATTCACCTCGGTTAAGCTATACTATTTCCCCATTCAACATCCAGGAGATCGTCTTGACTACTCAACAGGGCTTTACACTCTGGCTCACCGGATTGTCCGGGGCTGGCAAAACCACAATTGCGGTTGCGATTGAAACCTCATTGCGCGAACGCGGCATTCGGATCGAACGGCTGGATGGCGATACCGTCCGCGAAGGGTTGACGCGCGATCTGGGCTTTAGCAAGGAAGATCGTGATAAGAACATTGAGCGGGTGACCTTTGTCGCCAAGCTGCTGTCGCGTAATGAAGTCGGCGTGATCGCGTCGTTCATTTCGCCGTACCGCGCCGCGCGCGCGAAGGTTCGGCAGGAAACGACTAATTTCATCGAAGTATACGTCGATTGCCCGATTGAAGTCTGTGCCGCCCGCGATGTGAAAGGCATGTACGCCAAAGCCTTCGCCGGGCAAATCAAGAACTTCACCGGTGTGGATGATCCGTATGAAGCTCCGGAGTCGCCAGAGATCACAGTCCACACTGATCAGGAAAACCTGGCCGAAAGCGTGGGCGTAATCATCAGCTACCTTGAAGAACATGCGTTGATTCCGGTTTCGACACCTGCCTGACTCTATACCAACCAAAGGATCGAATATGCCTTTTCCATTAATCGCGCCGCACGGGGGCAGCCTCGTGAATCGCGTTTTGACGGGTGATGCGCGTGACGAAGCCGCTGCCCGCGCTGCCCATTTGACGAGTATTGTGCTGAGCGAACTAAATCTGGCCGATCTGGAAATGATCGTGGGCGGCGGATTGAGTCCATTGACGGGCTATATGGGGCGTGCCGATTACGAGTCGGTTGTGAACAACATGCGGCTGGCAAACGGATTGCCCTGGACGATCCCGGTCACGCTGGCGGTGACGGCAGAGCAGGCCGCCTCGATCCGTGAAGGTCAGGAGATCGCGCTGCTAGAGCAGATCGGCGCTGAGACGCGGTTGCTGGCGGTTATGCAGGTGCGGGAAAAGTTCGGGTACGACAAACTACATGAAGCGCAGCATGTTTATCGCACGACGGAAGATGCACATCCGGGTGTGGCGCGGCTGCTTAAACAGGGCGATGTACTGCTGGCTGGCCCCATCGACCTGATCGCATGGCCGCAGCGCGTCACGACGGAGTTCAGCGAACTACGTTATACGCCCGCCGACAGCCGCCGCATCTTCGCCGAACGGGGCTGGCGTCGTGTAGTTGGTTTCCAGACGCGCAACCCGATTCACCGCGCGCACGAGTACATTCAGAAAACGGCGCTCGAAATCGTGGACGGCCTGTTCCTGCACCCGCTCGTTGGCGAAACGAAATCGGATGATGTGCCCGCTGCCGTTCGTGTCGAAAGCTACCGCGCCATCCTGGACGCCTATTATCCCAGTTCGCGTGTACTGCTCGGTGTATTCCCGGCGGCCATGCGCTATGCCGGGCCGCGTGAAGCGATCTTCCATGCCATCGCGCGCAAGAATTACGGCTGTTCACATTTCATTGTTGGGCGCGATCATGCGGGTGTCGGCAAATACTACGGTACGTATGATGCCCATCACATTTTCGATGAGTTCACGCCGGATGAAATCGGGATCACGCCGCTCTTTTTTGAGCATACTTTCTACTGCAAACGCTGTGGCGCGGTGGTCAGCTCCAAGACGTGCCCGCACGATAGTAGTGAGCATATCGTCCTGAGCGGCACCCAGGTGCGCCAGATGCTTTCACGCGGCGAAATGCTGCCGCCGGAGTTCACGCGCCCCGAAGTGAGTCGCATTTTGATGGCGGGCATTCGGCAGACGGTTTAAGGTCAGGCCGGGGACTCAAGTCCCTGGCTTTTACACCCATACTGGCTTGTTGAACCTCGATTAATGAGTCATCCAACCTCAGAACCGCTGTAGGTAAATGGGTGTACCCTGCTTTGGAAGTGATATATTTATTAACCAAATTTCCAATCAGGATCGTGCATTATGACCAAACCGCTGATCGGTATTCCCTGTTTTCAAGACACCTTCCCCGCCCAACAACGGGTACGCTACGTGATGCTCCAAACGTATACCGATGCGCTGGAAGCCGCAGGTGCAATACCCGTTTTGCTGCCCTTGCTAGCAAGTGAGGCGATTGCGTCGATGCTGAGTCGACTCGACGGCGTAATGCTTGCTGGCGGCGACGACATCAACCCGGCACGTTACGGCCAAGAACGCCATCCAAAATCCGAAGTACCCGATGATCGACGTGATATAGTGGAAATTGAGATCGCACGCCGAACCGTAGAAACACATCAACCACTGCTGGCGATATGCCGGGGAGTGCAAATTTTGAATGTGGCCTTCGGCGGAACATTGATCCAGGACATTCCTGATCTCGTGCCGGGCGCAATTCGGCATGAATTCAATTATGACGATTACCACGCCCGTGACACGGTGACACATTCCGTCGAGATCGTGCCGGGTTCGCGCTTAGCCAGCATTTTGGGGACACAGGCGGGTGTGAACAGCTTCCATCATCAGGCACTAGCCAAAATTCCGGATCGCTTTCAGGCGGTAGCCTGTGCGCCTGATGGCGTGGTTGAGGCCATTGAAAGCCGTGATGAACATTTCGTGGTGGGCGTTCAGTGGCATCCAGAGGATATGTTTCACGCCAACAAACAAATGCTGGCACTATTCGAGTCTTTTGTGCAGTTCGTGCGGACTTCCCCGCGCTGAATTCAGCGCGGGGAAGTAGGGTAATCAATACTTGATGTCTACCGCGCGGCCACTCTCTGCCGACTCGAGTATTGCATCGCAGATCACGGCAGCACGATAGCCGTCTTCAAACGTTGCACCATAGGGGCCAACTTCCTCGTTGTTCACAATCGCCCGCAGCAGGTGATCGATTTCGTGAACGAAGGTGTGTTCCCAGCCGATTATGTGACCCTGCGGCCACCAGTTTTTCCAGAAGGGGTGATACGATTCACTCACCAGTACATCCGTGAAGCCCTGCGTTTCACGCGGCGCACTGTCCTTCCAGAACACTTCCATTTCGTTGAAGCGTTCCAGGTTGAAGCGAATGCTGCCATGTTCAGCGTTGATCTCGAACGTGTTGAAGTTCTTGCGCCCCGGTGCGAAGCGTGACGCCTCAAGCGTGCCAATCGCGCCGTTAGCAAACTCGATTGTCGAGACGAACGCATCATCGACGGTCACTTTGCCCATTTTGCCATCACCCGTCGGGCGTTCTTTGATGAACGTTTTGGTCATCGCCATCAAGCGCGACGGTTCGCCCACCAGAAAACGCGCCAGATCGATGATATGTGCGCCGAGATCACCCAACGCACCGCTCCCTGCCTGATCTTTATCGAGACGCCAGATCATCGGGAAATTCGGATCAGTGATCCATTCCTGAAGATAGGTAGCGCGGAAATGATAAATCTGGCCGAGCGCGCCACTGTCGATGATCTCACGAATCTGGCGAATAGCGGGCACAAAGCGATAGTTGAATGCCACCATATGCTTGACGCCTGCTTTCACGACGGCATCCAGCATCGGCTTCGATTCGGCGGCAGTACGTGCCAGCGGCTTTTCGCAGAAGATATGTTTGCCAGCGGCGGCGGCGGCGATGCACGGCTCAGCATGAGCGTCATTCGGCCCGCCGTTATCGAACAACTGAACATCGCTGTCTGTGATCAGATCATGCCAATCGCTATATGATTTTTCGTAACCGTAGCGCCGCGCCGCCTCTTGCACCGCGTCCTGATTGCGTCCGGCGATGGCTACCAGACGCGGGATCGCCGCCGGGGGATACATCATATGCGGCAGTACCTTATAGGCGTGGCTGTGTGCTTTGCCCATAAAGGCGTAACCGAGCATTCCAATTCCAACGGTAGGCGCATCGCCACTGGCACGCACGCCTGCCATCGTCACAAATCCGACATCAGAATCGCTCATAATGTTCTATTTTTCCTCTATTTTTGTGATGAGAACGCCGCATCAAAGGCTTGCGTCGAGGCCGAGAAGTTCACGCGCTTGACCATTGCCAAAGCTTCGGGTGCGCCTTGTTCGCGGTTCATGCCGCTGTCTTCCCACTCGACCGAGAGCGGGCCGTCATAGCCGATCTGGTTCAACGTGCGGACGATCTGCTCAAAATCCACGCCGCCGCGCCCCGGTGAAACGAAATCCCAGCCGCGCCGACGATCCCCAAAGCCCAGATGTGAACCGAGGATACTGTGACGACCATCCAAGCGCCGGATCGAGTCTTTGACGTGGACGTGATAAATTCGATCCGAAAATTCTTCGAGGAAAACTACCGAGTCGATGAACTGGTGGTACAGGTGGCTCGGATCGAAGTTAATGCCAAAGGCCGGACGATGATTCAACGCAGCCAGCGCACGATGTGTAGAATAGATGTCGTAGGCGATCTCGGTTGGGTGAACTTCCAAACCAAACCGGACACCCACCTCATCAAACACATCCAGAATCGGATTCCACTGTTCGGCAAATTGCTTATAGCCCGCGTCGATCATGGCGTCTGTCGTAGGCGGGAAGAAATAGAGCATGTGCCAGACTGGGCTACCTGTGAACCCATTGACCACTTTGACGCCAAATTTGGCGGCAGCGCGTGCCGTATTCTTAATTTCTTCGGCAGCACGCTCACGAACACCGTCCGCCGTGCCGTCACCCCATAGGCGCGAAGGCAGGATGCCTTTGTGCCGCTCATCGATCATCGCATCGCTCACGGCCTGTCCAACCAGGTGATTGCTGATCGCCCAACACTTGAGACCGTGCTTTGCCAGAATGTCGTGACGACTCTGTACGTAGCCGTCTTCCGAAAGGGCGCGATCTACCTCGAAGTGATCGCCCCAGCAGGCCAGTTCCAACCCATCATAGCCCCACGCAGCGGCTTTTTGCGCCACTGTGTCGAGCGTCAGGTCTGCCCACTGTCCGGTAAAAAGGGTAATTGGTCGTGCCATAATTCGTCTATATCTCCTAAATATCAAAAACCGCTCTTAACCTGAGCCGATCCAAAATCGCCTCGGTTCTGAGTGCATATTGTAAACGTTTACTTGCTGGGAGAAAAGATCGCCCGGCAATTGATTGCCGGGTTTTTGTGGAATTGATCGAATTTAGAGTTTAGCTAACTTCAACCTTGACTTTGCTCTTGCCAGTCGTGCTGGGGCCGCTGCTACTTGTGGCTGGTGTTTCTGAGTCGCCCGATTGACGCGACTTATTCAATTCGCGCTCAACAGTGGTCATTGCGCCGTCAAGCAGCACCTTGAACGACAGCAGGAATTCTTTGCGTGCGGCGCGGCTGTGTGTACGGAAATCGGGTGGGACAAGCGCCTGTAAGGCCTTCACTGTTTCCTGGGCGGCATTCACCTGATGTTCCAGAAATTCCTGGAGCGGCGGCTTGGTGTTATTGATCGGCATATCCGGGGTTTCCGGTGTGGGATTCGTTTCGTTCATCATCGCTACCTCGACTCGTTTCTATCATTATATACAGACTGTAGCAGTTTATACGTGCGATAGCGCAGAAAGTTTCAATCGTTTACGCGCTTCTTATGCCGTTTCATGCGGAATAATCCCGGTTGCGATCTCCCCGGTTGCCAGTGGCGGTTCAGGTTGAGCATTTTGCGCGCTTGATGTGATCAACATGCCCGATAGAATGAGCGAACATCCCACCAGCGCCGAAAAGGTCAGCACTTCGCCCTTGAACACCGCGCCGAATAGTGCCGAAAATGGCGCTTCCATTGCGAAGATCAACGCTGTGTCACTTGGCGGCAGGATTTTCTGTGCCCAGGTCTGGATCGATAGGCCAACGCCTGACGCCGCGATCCCCGTGAACAAGGCTGTTGTCAGCACAAAAATAGGCAGCAGCGTTGGCAGCGGATCAGCGAACGGTTGAGCGGCGCTGCACAGGATCGTTTCGCAGCCGCGTATGAGTGCCAGCAGCGGCATCAGCGTCAGACATATAACCGCAACCGTACCTGTTTGCAGCACCGACATGATGCGCCAATCGGCATCACGCGGGAACTTCTCGACGGCCAGGATTTGCAGTGCATAGGACAAAGCGCACAAAAATGCCAGTCCATCCCCCAATAAACTGCCGCCCGGTGCGTAGCTCAACAGCGTTAAACCGATCAGCGCGCAGACGGTACCGATCAGAACGCGCCGGGTGAGTTTATGCCGCAAAAGCATTAGCGCCAGAAACGGCACCATGACCACATATAACCCCGTTATGAAGCCAGTGCGCCCGGAATCGATCAGCCGCAGCGAAAAAGTCTGAAAGATATAGCCCGCGCACAACAGCAATCCTGCGATCAGACCCCAGCGCAGTTCGGCTTTGCGCGGCAGTCGCCCCAACCGGATTGCCAATGGCAGCATGAGCAGTGCCGTTAGCGCAAAACGCAGCGCCAGAAACGCCAGCACCGGGAAATCGTGAGTGGCGTCTTTGACCATAAAGAAAGTGGCACCCCACACCGCCGCCAGACCCAGCATGGCGACATTTGCCACAAGCCGCTGCCGCGCGGACGCCCGAACCGAAATCGTTGACATTCGATGAATTGCCCATTTTTGAGGATAAAAGCCATTGTACAAGCCGTATGTTAAGTTGTCGATCCGGCACAATTTAGCAATTTACCGTAGCGACTTGTGCAGTTTACCGATAAGTTAGCGCCGATTCTGGCGAAATGCTGGTTGAATTGCCTGCAAGTTTTGCGACAATCAATACAATTAAGTGCAAAGTATCCAAATAGCCACTTAAACAAGGAGGCTGCGCTTGGCAGCAACACTTTCGCCTGATACACAGCGGGTTATTCAGCAGGCACAGGACGCCAACATTGCCTACCTGGATTTGCAGTTCACCGATGTGACCGGGTTAGTCAAAACCGTGACGATTGCCACCCGTCAGCTTGAGATGGCGCTGACGCAGGGCATCTGGTTCGATGGTTCGGCAATTGAGGGCTTCGCGCGCGTAGCCGAATCGGATATGTACCTGCGTCCCGATCCGGCGACGTTTACAGTGATCCCCTGGGAACGGGATCGGCGTGTCGGGCGCTTGATCTGCAATATCTTCACCCCGACGGGCGATGGCTTCCCCGGCGATCCGCGCGCCGTGTTGCAGCGGGCGCTGGCGGCGGCCACCGAGATGGGCTATCGCTACTGTGTCATGCCCGAACTTGAATTTTATCTATTCCGAATGCCGCTCGATCTTCACTCACCGCAAGCGGACGATCAGGCGGGCTATTTTGACCTGTCGCCGTCCGAGTCGCGTAATGTGCGGCGGGCGATCATTGATGCGCTTGAGGCGATGGGTATCAATGCCGATTCCGCGCATCACGAAGTCGGGCACGGTCAACATGAGATCGATTTGACTTCACTTGATGCGCTGGCAATGGCCGATGCGATCATGTCGGCGCGCACTGCCGTCAAAGCGATTGCCGCTGAATTTGATCTGTTTGCGACGTTTATGCCCAAGCCACTGGCACGCATGGCCGGTTCGGGGATGCACGCCCACCAGCAGTTATTCAGTTTGCGCGACAACGTGAATGCCTTCAGCGATCCAAATGCCGACTACAACCTGTCACAGACCGGACGAGCCTTTTTGGCCGGGCAGTTGACCCATGCGCGCGGCATCTGTGCGCTGCTGGCACCGCTGGTCAACAGCTACAAACGATTGGTCGCCGGGCACGAAGCGCCAGTCTACGTGACCTGGGCACAGTTGAATCGTTCGGCGCTGGTTCGCGTGCCGCGCATTCACCCCGATCAGCCAGAAGGCGTGCGGATCGAACTACGCGCGCTTGACCCAAGTTGCAACCCTTATCTGGCTTTTGCGGTGATGATCCGCGCCGGGCTGGAAGGCATTCGGCACGGTATGGAATTGCCGACGCCCGCCGAAGAAGAACTATACGCCCTGAACGCGCGGCGCTGGCAGTTGACGGCGCTGCCCACCTCGCTGCATGAAGCCCTTGAAGCGATGGAACAATCCGATCTTGCCAGCGATACGCTTGGCCTGCACGTCTACGAACGTTTCCTGGAAGCCAAACGACTCGAATGGAACGAGTATGTCCTGGAGGTCAGCCCATGGGAGCGCGAGCGATACCTGCGGACGTATTAACGAGGGAACAGCCGATGAGCGCACAGCGTCATATTACCGTTCGGGATTTGCTGCGTTCGGCGCTGCCGATGGGGACGCGCGTGGCCGCCGGACACAAAGGGCTGGATCGGGTGACGACCTGGACGAGCGTTTTGCATACTCGTCCGCCCGCTTTCCCATCACTGGAAGGGCATGAACTGGCCTTGCTGTCGTTGGACGCGCTGCACCTGCTCAACGATAAACTGACGCTGGCCGATCTGGTCAATGATCTGGCCGGGATGGAAGTGGCCGCCATTGGAGTCGTCGGCACGATTGACACGCGCGCCCGCACCGCCGCCGATACGCATCTGATTCCGCTGCTGAACTTACCGCCTGGAACGTCATTGCGCCACGTCGAGCGCGATGTAGTCAAGTTGTTGATGGGGCCGCCCGCTTCAGCGGAACAGCGCGGGATGGAGATTCATCAACAGCTTTTGCAGCTTTCCACCGAAAACCGGGGCATGGCCGCCCTTGCCGGGGCGATTGCCGATGCGACGGGTAAAAGCGTGATTGTCCTTGACAAACGCTTCGAGACAGTGGTTGCCGTCGGCTCGATCATGGAACGGGAAAACTGGGCAGAAATCGAACGCGAATTGGCGCGCGAAGAACCCCTGCCTGCTGCCTTCCGCAACCGAGTCGAAGTCGCACAGACGAGTCACGATCCGGCGCTGATCGATATGCCCGAAGTGGGTCTCAGGCGTTTGGTTGCGCCCATCGTTGCCAACCGTATGGGGCGCGGCTTTTTCTCACTGCTGCATGATGGCTCGTTTGATGCGCTGGATGTGCAGTACGCCCGCCATGGGGCCGCCGTTGCCGCGCTCGAAATGGCGAAGGAAAAAGCCGTCCGTGAAGCCCAAAAACGGGTGCAGGGCGGCGTCCTGGAACGGCTGCTGATGGGCACCATCCCGGCAGATCAGGCGCTCCGTCAGTTGACGCGACTCGGCCACCAGCCCGAAGAAAAGCCTTACGCGGCACTGGCTGCCTGCTGGGTACGCGATGGCGGCCCTTCAGATCGGCGGCTCGAAACGATGTTCAATGAGCAGGTTAGCGCACATGGCCTTGACGCTCTGGTACAATTGATTGAAGGTGGCGTTGTCGTCTTTTGTAATGCCGATGCCGAAGACAGACCGCAGACCCGCAAAAGCGCGCCGCGCGCCGTGCGTCAGTTGGCCGATACCATTCAGGAACGCGCCGGGATACAATTCCAGGATGTGGGGCTGGCAATCGGTATCGGGCGATCCGTGCGAACCGTCGGCGAGTGGCGGGCCAGCTATCAAGAAGCATTAGCCGCCGAACGTATGGCCGTACAATGGCACATCGACGCGCCCCTGTTCTTTGGCGATCTGGGTGTCTATCGACTGCTTAGTTTGCTGCTCGAAACGGCAGAGCTGCGTAGTTTTTACAAGGAGACTCTTGGCGAACTTTCCAATGAACGGTACGCTCATGACGAGTTCGTCAAAACGCTGGAAACCTTCTTCGATGAAGATGGCAACTTGAGCAAAACGGCTAAAAAGCTGAACGTTCACCGCAACACTTTGCTCTATCGTATGGAACGTATCGGGCAAATTGGCGCTTTCGATCTGGATAATCCTGAGACGCGGCTGGCTGTGCATCTTGCACTCAAGATACGGCGGCTGCTGGTAGGGCAGAATGGTAAGGTTTAATTGATCCTGTGTGTGAGTCCAAACCCGGCGCTTGACCGAACGCTGGTTGTCAGTCAATTTGTGCCGGGTACAGTTCATCGTACCCGGCAAACCCTGTTACTGACCGATGGCAAAGGGGCCAGTGTGGCGCGCGCCGTTCGCATTCTGGGCGGGCGGGCGCTGTGTGCCGGATTTCTGGGCGGGCGAACCGGGCAATTTGTCGCTGAACTGGCCGAAGCAGAAGGGCTGCCCACCGCCTGGACATGGATCGACAGTGAGACACGAACCAACGTGATCATTGTGGACAGCGAATCAGGCGAAGCCTCCGTCATCAATGAGCAGGGGCCAACCGTCTCTGTCGATGATTGGGCACGTTTGAAAGTCGATGTGCTGCGGCAGGCACAGAACGCCGATCTGGTTTGCTTGAGCGGAAGTCTTCCGCCCGGCTCACCTGTCGAGACGTTCAGCAACCTGATCCGCGCCTTGCAGGGCGCAGGCCACCGCATCTGGGTTGATACCAGCGGCGCGGCATTGGCTACCGCCCTGACCGTTAGCCGCATCAACATCAAAGTGAATGCCTCGGAAGCGGCGGCGGTTCTGGGACGCAAGATCGAATCGGTTGAAGAAGCTGTGAATGCGGGCGCTGAATTCCGACAGCGTGGCATCAACCACGTTGCGATCACGATTGGCAAGCTGGGCGCGGTCTTGATCACCGATACTGGCTACTGGTTCGCACAGCCGCCGAAGGTAAAACCCATTTGCGAAGTGGGCAGCGGCGACTCGTTCATGGCCGGATTACTGACCGGGCTAACGGTTGGCATTGAGCCGGGCGAGTCGCTGCGCCGGGCAGTGGCGGCGGGTGCGGCCAATACCCTTTCGGTGGGCAGTGGATCGTTTGCGCGTGAAGATTTTGAACATATCCTGGAGGCGTCGGTTAGCCACGCCATGAGCTAACTGAACCTTAGCGCATATACAGCATATCCTGGTAGTACGGATCGTTCAGCAAATAGCGCCCCTGACCCTTTCTCAGCCGTTCCACGCAGTAGGTCAGCGGCGCTTTTAGATCGTCAAAGGTGTCTTCCGCACACATCGCAAGGGCTACGCTGAACTCCGCTGTAGCACGCAGCTCGTCATGGCGATGCAGTGCCAGTTCTGCGCGATTGAGATGCAGCCCGAACAATCCTGCCTGCTCTTCAAATCGAATCGCCAATCCTTCGCTGATCTCGAATTGTGTCTCGGCGGATTCATAATCTCCACAGCGCATGTTGACAATGCCCAAGTTGGTTCGCACATATGCGGCTGCGCCCTCAGCCCGTTCGCGGATTGATAACGCAAGTGCTTTTGATAGCACCCTTTCCGCGCCGATGTAATCGCTTTGCCGAATCGCCAGATCGCCCAGATTGTTGAGCGCGGCAATTTGCTGCCCGGAATAAAGCGGATCAGTCGCCGCACATTGATAGGCTTGTTGATAATAGCGGGCGGCTTCGTCGTACCGCTGTTGGCAGCCTGCCCACAAGCCCAGGCTGTGCAAAGCGCGCAACCTGCTAACAGAGGACAAAGGTACTTTCAGGGATTCTACAATAGCGTGCTGCGGTGGTTCTATCGCCAACTTATCCGTCCGCGCCAAAGCCTGTAAACTGAGCAGCAGACAGCGCGCTTCCAGCACAATTTCGGATTGCTCAGTGTGCTGACCCAGCTCAATCGCACGCAGCAGTGCATCAGCAGCGGCCTGATACCTTGCCAGCGTCATCAGGCAGCGCGCCAGATCGACGGCCAGCAAACAGCAGCGGCGCGTGTCACCCAACACTTCAGCCAATTGAACCGTCTGCTCCATCAGGTAAACGGCTTTGGCAAAGGGCAAGCCCTCAAAAATTGCGCCGCCGCTTTCGCCGATAATCTCAACGACACGCTGACCCACCGCATCGGCCAACCCCGCATCCGCCCATGCGTGCAGCAAATGATGTTCGGGATAACGTGCGCGTAAGGCATTGGTTGTCGGAAAGCCCGCGCTCACCAGCAGATCATCCGTCGCCAGCCGATCCAGCCGCATTCCGCCCGCCAGTTTGAGGACATCGCTCCAATAACGGGGTTTTTGGGCATAGCCTTCCAGCCAATTGGCAATCGTGCGACGTGGCAGCCCCGCTTCGCGCGCAAGCTGACTGACGTTCATCCCGGCGGCGTTCAGATGCGCTTTGAGCAGTTCCGCAAATTCCAGCATGATTCCGATCCCCAATTGGCTAATTGTGGCTAAACGGACGGGCGGTGCTTGATTAGTACGTATCCTGTCCGTTACGATGCGCTCATTATACGAACAAAAGGAAAACTGATGCGAACAAAAATTGTTTTGATGAGAACATTCAGTGCCATCTTTTGGGCGGGCGTCCTGGGTCTTTTGGGGATGTCGAACACGGCAGTTGCACATCATCTGGAAAGGCAGGCCACCATGCAAAGTACCCGTGCTGGGACTGTACGCACCGATACACACGGTATCAAGCAGGTTTGGGTTCCGGCGGGCTGTTTCACGATGGGCACTGACGATGCGGGCGCACTGATCCGCACCTTGAATGCGCCCTCATGGGTACGTCGCTCACTTGGCTACGAAGCGCCCGCCCACGAAGTTTGTCTCACTTCTGGCTACTGGATCGATCAGTTTGAAGTGACCAACAAAGCATTTCAGGCATTCGTTGAGGATGGCGGCTATACCCATCTCGATCTCTGGTCAGATGATGGCAAAGCGTGGTTGAGCCAGCAAAACCCCGATGAATTACCTACCAAATGTGATGATCAGGAACCCGATCATCCGCGTGTGTGCATTACCTGGTACGAAGCCGAAGCGTATGCCCATTGGCGCGGTGGCCGTCTGGCAACTGAGGCCGAATGGGAATATGCCGCCCGCGGACCCAAATCGCTGATGTTCCCCTGGGGCAACGAATGGGACGAAAAACGGGCGAATGTCGTGGGCAGCACAGGCTTAATGGCCGTCGGCAGCTTTCCGAAAGGCGTCAGTTGGGTGGGGGCGTATGATATGGCTGGTAACGCGATGGAATGGGTACAGGACTGGCTCAGCCTCGATTATCCCAAGCTCAAAGTGCGTGATAATCCGCAAGGCCCGGAAACTGGCACGCAAAAGATCGAGAAGGGCGGCTGGTGGGGCAGCAATCCGTTTGTGGCGCGCTCCTCATACAAGCACTACGAAGACCCGCCCACTTACCAAGATCAGCATATCGGGACGCGCATCGTGACTATTTACCGCCCAACTTGATCGTCAGCAAATCTTCCAACTGCTTTTCACGCTGCACGATCTGGCTGTACTGCGCGTTGGCGTTCACCACATCGCCTGCAACATCCTTCTTGCGGCCTGCGGCATAATCGCCAAAGGCCGTGATCGTCCCGTCCATCATGGCAAAGATCAGTGCGCTTTCGTCTTTCGCGCAGTTCGGGATGGTGACGCGGCCAACAACGCCGCGAAAGGCGCTCAACTGTGTAACCACGCCGTTCGCCTGCTGCGGTGAGACGGCCAGCGAACTATTCATCACGTCAACGAAGCCGCGCGTGTTTTCCTTGCTGCGCCCGATCCATGTTTCGAGCAGGCGTGCGCTGCACTCTGCATCGGGCGTGAAGGTGGGCATGATGGTCACGGGGGCGGCATTATTGGCCGGGGTAAACGTGGGCACCGGCCCGGATGGCGCAGAACCACACGCCGCCAGACAACACACAATCAGGATTAATAGCAGCGGATTCGCCTTCAAGCGGGTTACTCCTGCCTAGATCAAGGATAAAAACTGAAAGATGTTGATCGATAAGGTGCTGTCACTTACGCCCAAACTGACAATCGCTTCGGCGTTCTGAGTGATCAGTATATGTGCTGGCTGCGAGTCGTACCAGCCGAGTGAATCCCGAATCTGTCGGACAAAGACGACGCGCCGCTGCCCAACATCGTACAGCACAATATCTTTCCACATACTCAGCGCGACGATCAGGCGATCATCGGGGGTTGCGGCCAACGCGATTACGGTGTTTTCGGTGTTGGGAAAGGCCACCTGAAAAACGCCCACATCGGCCATGTGAGCGGTACTGTACAGGCGCAGCACGCCGCTGTCATCGACAATGAAGTAGCTGCCGCCGGGCGCAATCGTGATGCGCGGCGCGGCCAGCGAAAGCCCTGGCAGTTCGGTATTGAGTTTGGCGCGGCGCACTCGTCCGGTGGCTGCGTCAGTGTGAATCAGCCAGTATTCGGTTAGGCCGCTATGCTCGTAAAAGTCGAGTTCCAGTTGGTAGCGGCCATCCGGTGAAAAAGCGCGGCGGTAGGCACGGTTGCCAGCCATCACGACTTTTGAGAGACTGACCGACTCGGTCAGGCCAATATCGATCTGTTCAGCCGCCCCGCAGTCGATGTTCAGCCGTCCATCGGCAAGCAGCGAAACGCACTCCTCAAGCAGCCTGTCCGCTTGCGGGTACAAATGGGCAAAAACTTGTTTGTATGGCATCCGCAACGCCCCCAGCCGCAAGCGCAAGATTAGCATGACAGGCGCTCAACCGCAATTTTTGATAGGCTGTTAGCAAGGTTGTTTCACCTGCTTTGCAGGTGATGCAGGTGTATGAGGGTCGCTAGCAAACTAAAAACAGACCGGATGCAAATGGAAACTATCATTAAGGGTGGCGGGTTCGCTCAAAAGGTGGTTTTCGGATAGAGTGATGATCAACATCTGTATAATTGAGGAATTGACCATGACGATCACGCTCCGCCTGAACCGCCGCTTTATGTTCGTGACGCTGTTTGCCTGTGCGATGGTGCTGCTGTTTGCGGCACAGAGTTCCGTCAAATCGGTGACTGCCGCGCCGACGCCCTGCCCGCCGCTGGCCGAACCGCGCATCACACAGGCCGCCGTCGAGTTCTTTGAACACGGCTGGATTCTGTGGATGGGCGATACCCGTCAGTTGTACGTCCTGACCATGACCCAGGGCAAAATGCAGGGCACTGTCGCCGTTTACCCCGAAAACTGGGAGAATGGTATGCCCGAAACTGATGGGGCGTTTGTTGCACCGCCCGGACTGCGCCAACCGACACGCGGGATCGGCAAGCTGTGGCGTGAGAATCCATCGGTGCGCGGCTCAGTCGGCTGGGCGATCAAAGATGCGGAGGGCTTGATGATGGTCATCACGCAGCAGGGCGATACGCTCTGGCTGAACGGCGATCATAATGCCTTCAAAATTACGGGCGGGCAGTGGCAGGAATTCTATGGGTGGCCGCGCCCCGGGTTTTGAGAAGCCCTCACCCCCCTCACTCCCCGCGAATTTGCCTCACCCCCGGCCCCTCTCCGCTTGCGGAGAGGGGTGATCGGGTGGCGTCTGACTCCCCCTCGCCACTCGTGGAGAGGGGTTAGGGGGTGAGGCAATTTTTGATGCGTTTGCCCTGCTGAGTTAAGAACATCAGGGTTTATGCGCTACAAATACGTGACGCTCGAAGGAATCAATCACAAACTCAGCCTTAAAGCCTGTTTCAGTCAGCAGTCTGAGCCATTCGTCGCGGGAAAATAAGCCCAGGATATGCTGGTCATGCTCTACCCGGCTAAGCTCATTATCTTCTCGAAAGATGATGACGTATTCGGTGATATAAGTCGTGTCGTTCTCATCAGGATCGTAGCTCCAATCCAGGTAGCGAACGGCGCGTCCCTCACCATCCTCGCCGCCATGATCGGTTGAGGGTTTAAAGGTTTCACGCACATTGTCGGGCACGAAAAGCGCCATTCCGCCCGGTTTGCAATGTATAAAGGCCGTCTCGAAGGCTTGCCGCAACTCATCAAGGGTCGTCATGTATTCAATGGCGTCGTGAATGAAAACCACGTCAAAGATACGTTCAAGCCGAACAGTACGCATGTCGCCCTGTTGATGTTCGCAATCCGGGTTGAGTTGACGGCTGACCTCAAGCATCTGTGGGGACAGATCAACGAGTGTCACCGCCGAAAACGCCGATTTCATATGCAGCGCATTATTTCCACCGCCGCTGCCCAGTTCGAGCAGGGTTACGGGCGGACGTGCGGTTACTTCGGCTAACAAGGGCAGGAAAAAATCAACTTCTTCGGCATATTCCGCCGGGTTCGAGACCAGCGGCCACCAAACGGCTAATTCATTGTACATTTTTTGCATTGGAACGTCCTCACTCCAACCCCTCGCCCTCAGGAAGAAGGGCTTTATCACGGTTCAACGCCACTCTCCTGACTTTGTAGAACACCTGTACTATGCTGTTTTTCAGCCGCGCATAAAGGGATAAATCAAGATATGAATGCAGATGCCTTTCGCCATTCTACGATTATCACTTCGCTGAAAATCGCAAAATATGGGACACCTATATTACTTCCCTTTCGCAAGAACGGTTTATTCTGCCTGTCGATTATTCGATGGGATCGGTACGCAACCAGATCGTTCATCTGGTGAGCGTTGATGAAGCATGGTTCAGCGATCTGGGAGTCAAAACTGGGCCGCAGGATTACATTTTCTACGTTTATGATCACTTGACATTATAAAAATAAAATTTTATAATAAAATAGATTTGTACAATGAGTGAGAGTATGCAAGATGTTTGTTACATAGAGGATGTCGATCAGGCGATGGCACTGCTAAAGCCGATTCGACTGGAAATACTGCGGCGGCTGGGGGAACCGCGCACCTGTGATGAACTGGCTAAGGTGTTCGAGGACTCCACACAGAAGATTTACTATCATGTCAAGGCACTGCAAGAAGCCGGCCTCGTGGAGAAGGTTTCGGAAAAACGAGTACGGGGGACTGTCGAAGGCTATTATCAGGCGAAAGCACGATCTTACTGGCTGGCTCCAACACTGGTCGGGAAGGTTGGCTCCCCACACCAGGCACGCGATCAGGCGAGTTTGCGTGTACTGCTGCAACTCGCGGAGGATGTGATCGACGACACCGCCAGATTAGGCAGTGCATCCGAAGCAGGGCAAACCGTACCTTCACTCTCCCTTTCTGCACAGATTCATCTTGCCGATGCCAATCAGCGGGCACAGTTTCTACAGGAACTACAAAGCACCTTTCAAACACTGGCGCTGAAATATGGCGTTGCAGAGGATGCAGAGACTGCCAG
>JBBSEU010000044.1:0-26146 GCA_038239365.1 Aggregatilineales bacterium | reverse complement strand
TGTGTTCGTCCTGGTACCAGTACCGCTACCTGAGTCCGCACTATGATAAGGGGCCGTTCGATCCGTCCGAGGGCGCGTATTGGCTGCCCGTTGATCAGTACACGGGGGGCATCGAACACGCCACGATGCACCTGATGTACACGCGCTTTTTCACGAAGGCCATGCGCGATTGTGGCATATTCGAGCAAACCGAGCGGATGCGCGATGAAGGTCAACCATCTATTGAGCGTGAGCCGATGAAGGCGCTGTTCAATCAGGGCATGATCCTGGGTGAACCGCGTGATGGACATTTCATCGTGGCGCAGGGCGAATGGGACGGCGGTAAGCTGAACGCGCACTCAATTCGCGCGATTGATGAAGATGAAGCACGCACGACTGAAGCGCCATTCGATACCGTGATCGGCGAAATTTGGAAGCGTACCGAAAACCTGCTGGATATTCACACGCCGGATAGCCGCGAAATCACAGTGGAAGTGTTTGATGATACGACCTATGACATACCGGGTGTTGGATTAGGGGCAGGCTTAGGCGATCTGCGCTATCACCTGGACGTTGAAAAAATGTCCAAGAGCAAGGGCAACGTCGTTGCACCTGACGAACTGGTGGCGCGTTATGGTGCAGATGTGGTGCGCGGCTACCTGATGTTTGCCTTCCGCTGGGAACTGGGCGGCCCCTGGGATAGCAAGGGCATTCAGGGTGTTGTGCGTTGGCTGAACGATGTTTGGGCGCTGGTGACAGAGAGTTTGCCTCACCCCCCAGCCCCCTCTCCGCAGGCAGAGAGGGGGAGCGAGGTTAACGAGGCCGAAGTTCGCGCGCTGCGCCGCAAGGTTCACCAGACGATCAAGAAAGTGGGTGATGGTCTGGAAGATTTCGGCTTCAACACGACGGTAGCGGCCTTGATGGAACTGAAAAATACGATGGCCGCCGCCCGCAAAACATCCGTTGTCAATTCGCCCGCCTGGGACGAAGCGATCAGCGCCATGCTGCTGATGATGTCCCCGATCACGCCGCACATTGCCGAGGAACTGTGGAAACGTACCGGACACACTTACAGCATTCATCAGCAGTCGTGGCCTGTTTACGATGCCGAAGCCGCCAAAGAAGACGAAATCACGCTGGTCATTCAGGTCAACGGCAAAGTACGGGATCGGATCACCGTGCCTGCCGACATCAGCGAAGAGGACGCCAAAGCGCGTGCCCTGCAAAGCGAGGAGATCGCCAAATACCTGAACGGCGGCCCCAAAAAAGTGGTGTATGTGGCCGGACGCGGCATGATCAATATCGTCGTCTGACCGTTCCCGCCATTGATCATTTTGAGTTGACCTTACCCCGGTGAGGTCAACTCACGCCCGCGCCGCTGCTTCCTGGATAAGTACCGCCTGATAAATTTCCGCGTAAATATCGGGATGCCGCCAGCCATCCGTCGGTAAGCCCATCTTGTGCGCCAGCAGACCCAGAAATTGTTCAGGATCGGATACTTTTTCCCAGACCTGCGGCAAAAATGTGCCGCGCCGTGTGCCAAGCTGCAACGTGACGCCATCAATGCCCGGTCTGATCAGGTTGGGCAGTTCGTTCGGCGAGTCGAATTGCAGCGGAACGGGCGGCGTCAGCACCGAAATTTCGATCAGGATGTGCGGCACTTCGGCGGCACTCACAGGCTGAAAGCGCGGATCGTGAAAGGCTGTTTGCACCGTCGTGAAGCTGACCTCATCAGCCAGACAGCGCCGCGCCACCAGCGTACCCGTGCAGCCGCGCAGTTGGTGATCGATCTCCAGCGTCACGAAGCAGGCACGTTCTGCACGCAAGGCCGGGGAATACTCCGCCGGATCGAATTGTGGGCGCAACACACCATTCGTAACTGCGGTGAGCGTGCGCCGTGCGATGCTCAAAAGCTGTACACGGTCTTCAGGCGTATAAGCGTCGGTCATGCCCCCAATCCCTCGATCAAACCTCTGCCTTGATCAAATCTGTCAGCAGCCGATAACCCCGATTATGATAAACTAGCGGCACAGCTTCGGGATCGATGTGCGCGTAATCGACTTCGGCCACAAAGATCGTATGCGTGCTGGTATCCATCGACTCGGTGACATGGCAATCGAGCCAGGCCAGTGCGCCGGGCAGCAGCGGCGATCCGGTGACTGCCATTGTGACTGCCAGCCCGTTAAAGCGATCTATCACTTCTGGCTCTAATCCGGCGAATCGATTCGAGAGCGCCTCCTGATCAGCGGCCAGCATCGAGATCGCATATGCCCCTGACTGCTTAACCAGTTGGTGCGTAAAAGTCGCTTTGTTCAGGCAAACCAGCACCGTCGGCGGCTCAAGCGACACCGAGGTAAAAGAACTGACCGTCATACCGCCCCGCTCATTGCCATTAGCAGCCGTCACAATCGTGACCCCTGTCGCCCATTGGCGCATCACCTGACGCAGGACATGAGAATCTAAGGCCATCTTGGCACCTCTTTTTTACACTACCACTACAACTTCTATACACATTATCATCCAGAACGCTGTATCAGCCATTGATCTTTCGGGTAGTTTAGCAAATGATGAGCCAATCAGGGCGGGCGTTGTGCTGTCACTCGGAACAACGGCGGCGTCCAGGTGAACGAGCCATCGGGCGCGATAAACGGTGTGAGGCGTGTGTACAGGTTGTCAAAGAGGCGGGTTCGCAACCTTGCATCCAGCGTCGCCAGGGTAAGCTGATAGGGTAGCCAGGCCGCTTTGCAACCAATGAAGCGATAGATCGAACTTGTTTTGACCGTGCTGGGTGTGCTTTCGCTGGCATCCGGGTTGATATAACCCAGCACATTCAATAGATCGTAGTAATCATCCGTGTCTTGCAGCCAATCTCCCCAATTGGTTTGGGCAGGGAGCAGTTCTGCAATCATCTCGGCTACCGGATCAGTCACGAAGTCGGCAAAAACGTCGTCGATGATCTGCGAAGCTGGATCGATGGGTCCCCATTCCTGCACGGCCAGCCAGCCGCCCGGTTTGAGCAGCTTATGAATCCGCCCCAGGACACGGCGCGGCTGCGTTAGATTCAGACCGAAAGAAGCGATCACAAAATCGAAGCTGGCGGGGCGCAGCGGCGGTTGATGAATATCGCCCACTACATAGCGGATATTGGGCGGGCGGGCGATGCTGCACGCGACGGCGATCATTTCCGGTACGGCATCAATTCCGGTGACGTGCTGTACCTGCCCGGCCAGCAGGCGCGGGACAATTCCCGTACCGGTGCCCACATCCAGCACATGACCGCCGATTTTGGCAAATGAAATAGAGCGGATAAACGACTCAGCGAGCGGGCCAAAGAACGGGATAACGTCCTGTTCGTACTGCGACGCAATGCTGCGATAAATATGGCGAGTCGCAGAGCGCACGTGCTAGCCTCCGACCCTGAATGATCCGGGAAATTGATGAATTTTACCCCGGATCGCAACGCGCCCAACAGGAAAATCTGCCGGGCGCGTTACCAGAAGGATAATGACGAATTAGAGGTTGCTGACGATATTCGAGAAAATGTTGCCAATCGCCGGGCCGAGCAACGCCAGGATGACGATTACAACAACCGCGACCAGGACCAGGATCAAGGCGTATTCAACGAGTCCCTGACCTTCTTCACGAGGCATGTAAAGCATGTTTGGTATCTCCTTTCCTTTTAAGATAAAAACCAGAATAGCATAGTTTGTGCCACAACACAATACTGTCGAGGCACAAACTTGTAACAATCCTGATCAGACGTGTAACGACAGGGTTTAGGCTTTTTTCAGGTACGCCAACATGCCGCCCAGTTTGCGCTCGACCTGTGGTCGTGTCAACCCCAGTTTTTGGCGCAGATCAGCGTCCGTCTGTTCGACAAATACAGGCCGATAGCGATTGAGCAGGGGGATCATATCTTTTAGTTCGCTGCTAACGCTGGCATTGGCGCTGCAAAAACCAATTTTGAGGACGTTATGGTGCTGCAAAGCGCGGTATAATGTCGCCTTCACTTGCTGCCCCAGCGATAGGGCAAAGGCCAGATCGATGATGACGATCACGGTGCCACCAGAGCGTGTATCCAGATATGTTTTCAGATCATGGTTAAGTTCCTGGGCATTTGTCCTTCCATCTAACCGAACCGTGACAACCCCATCATATTGCGAAATCGAATGAGCCATAGCAGGTTTGCTTCTCCCCAACATAATTGATTTAACGAGTCCAAGCGGGATAACTGGTGTGGGAGAATTAAGCTAGCCTTCATTGTATGCCGATTAACGCTAGGGCTGATAGGAAATAGGTCACAATTTTCGTTAACACTCTACCAAAAGCGTAAAGGTAGCTCAAACCTCATGGCAAAACGCCTCCTTGTTTCATATGCTCACCCGGACGATGAATCCTTCGGGCTTGGCTCGGTTATCGGCAAATATACGGCAGAAGGCGCTGAGGTCAGCCTGATCTGTGCGACCAATGGCGATGTTGGCACGGTTGCGCCCGAACGGCTGCAAGGCTACAACTCTGTCGCCGAACTACGTCTGGCCGAACTGGACTGTGCCGCACAGGTGCTTGGCTTCAAGGAAGTGATCACGTTTGGCTATCGAGACAGCGGCATGATGCACAGCGCCGACAATGATCACCCGGAGAGTTTGTGGCAAGCGCCACTCGATGTGCTGACCGACAAAGTGGCCGACGTGATGCGTCGTTTGCAGCCACAGGTCATCATCACCTTCGATCCGTTTGGCGGCTACGGCCATCCCGATCACATCAAGATTCACAAGGCAACGTTGGCAGCCTACGAAACGCTCAAGGCTGAACCGCTGCACCCGCAAAAGCTGTACTATGCCGCTTTTCCGCGTGCCCTGATTCGACTCGGCGTCGGGTTAGTGCGGCTGCGCGGTCAGGATCCGCGCCGTATGGGCACTAACAAAGACCTCGATTTGCAGGCGGTACTCGATGCCACGCTGCCCACGCACACCCGGATCGATGTTTCCGGCTACTACGAGATAGGTATGCGCGCCGCCGCCTGCCATGCCAGCCAGATCAGTCCCCGGCCTTCGATCCCAGGCGCACGCCGGATCGAGCGCATGATTTCGAGCAATGCCAGTTTTACCCGTGTCGATCCGCCGCCCAGACCCGGCGAACCCCTTGAACGCGATCTATTTGCCGGGGTCACGGCGCAATAAACGGGTTTGTGTCACTTGTGCGTTTGTGGCAATCCCGCCTCGGAATGTTTATGATCGATCCTGTTGCATAGCACAAAAGGAAATTAAACGTGGACGTAAACGGCAAAGTTGTCATTGTGACCGGCGCTTCCAGCGGGATTGGACTGGCCGCTGCGCGCTTATTAACTCAGCACGGCGCTAAAGTGGCGCTGGTTGCCCGCTCAATCGATAAACTGAATGCGCTTTCTGCTGAATTGAAAGACTCATTCGTCTACACCGCCGATATGCGCGATGAAGTGGCCGTTCGGAAGATGATTGAGGCCGTTCAACAACACTATGGGCGAATCGATATTCTGATCAACAACGCTGGGCAAGGCATGGGAATGCCGATTGAACACGCTGATCTGACTATGTATCGAGAGATCATCGAATTAAATCTGATCGGTGTGTTGGTAGCGATGCAAGCCGTCATCCCGGTCATGCGCGCCCAGGGCGGTGGACAGATCATCAACATCAGTTCGGCGGTGTCGAAGATGGCGATTCCCAATCTGGGTACTTATGCTTCGACCAAATATGCCCTGAATGGCCTGTCACTGACTGCGCGCAACGAACTGGAAAAAGATCATATTTCGGTGAGCATTGTTCACCCAGGCCGCACCGCAACCGATTTCGGCAAAAACGCGATCAATGAACAGCGCCCCTCCGGGCAGCCTGCGGAGTCCAATCGTGGTGGCTATGTGCCGCAACCCGGTGCGCCCCCCGCTGATATGCCAGCGCCCGATACCGCCGAGCAGGTTGCCGAAACGATCCTCGAAGCGATACACAGCGAAGAAGCCGAAGTCTACGTGGAAAGCCTCAAGTCGATGATGCGCTGACCTTTCCAATCCTCTGAAGCCCCTCTCCCGAAGAAGAGGGGTTGGGGTGAGGGCTGATTAGCAGCCCCACCCTCACGCCCGCAAGAAATACTCTACGCGGCCATCTGAGTCGGTGTGTTTCTCGAAGCGTTCCTGGTAAAGTACCAGGTCTGTGTAAACTGCTTCCTCGATCATTTTGATACCCGGCTTTGCTCTATCCAGGGTACGGACGGTGTGGCCGACCAGTGGCCCCGCAACACCGATACTCAGCACAAACAGATCGCCTTTGCAGATCGCCGCCGTATAAGCGAATTTGGGCAGATCGCCGGGCGCGTCATTATGTGCGTTGACCAGCGTTTCGAGCCGCAGTAGGGCATCAATCGCATTATCGGCGTGACGATAACTTGTCAGCAGATTATCGCCAACAATTGCGCGCAGCCGCCCCTGCACCTGGGCAATCGCTTCACGCTGCAAGGCGATCCAGCGTTGAATAATACGATTGACCGTTTCGACAGGCGTAGAAATCATGAGTTTGCTAACACCGAGCAGATCGGTCATCGCCAGATACACGCCGCGTTCAACCCCGCTGAATGGCTCAGTCACGAGTCGAAACACACGTACTGGGTTTGCCAATCCCTTTAGGGGAAAATCGCCAACCAGTTCAAACTCGAATTCCGAGGATTTGGCGACATCCCGCACGGTAGAAGTCAGGTATACTTCGTTCGTTGGGACATGCTTTTCGAGTCGCGCGACGGTGACAACGCCTTCACCGATCACATCGTTGTTGGCAACGATCACATCACTGGTATGCAGCACGACGCGGCAGCCGTCAATATGTGCGCCGCCCGGTAAAGCCGGGTTGCCCATGAACGCATCAACGATATGCGCCGCCGCATACAGTGCATCGCTGGCACTGGTGAACGTTGCCAGATAGCCATCGCCTGTAAACTTGATCACCGAGCCGCCGTATTCGGCCACTGCCTGCCGGATCGGGACTGTCATATCTTCCAAAAGTTCCATAAGCTGCTGGCGTGAGGCTTGCGCCACGAGCGGCGTAGACTCAACCAGATCGACGATCATAATGGTTAAAGTTTCAGTTTTCATCGTGTTCCTTTGGAGAGGGGTGCCATGCGCTGGCTCAATCTCTTGAAGCGTGTACTGCTATCACTTGTGCTGCTCATTTTACTTGGCTTTATTTATGTTTTGTTTATGAGAACAAGGCGGCCAGTGGTGAACAGCATACTTTATATGTGCCCCATTATAGGCCAGCTTGCCAGCACCGAAACCGCCAATTGTGTCGATTGTATGTTTTATCCGGTAGACAAAACCCATCGCCTGGCCGCGACTTATGTGCCGTCGCTCGTCCCCACCAACTTACCGGGCGGCGGCAGCGTCACGCTGCTGACACGCGCCGCACTTGAGAAGCTGTTTGCAGACGCGACTCGACGCGGCTTTTCACCCGTGATCACCTCGGCTTATCGCTCCTATGCTGATCAGGAGCGTGTCTTTCGATCATGGTTCGCGCAGGAATTAAGTCAAACGTTCAACCCCTTGCAAGCCTTTCTCAACACACTCCGCTATTCGGCGCTGCCCGGCCACTCCGAACACCAGCTTGGCACCGCTGTAGACATCAACTGTCGGACGTGTATTCCCTTTGACCGAGAAGACATCCGTAATATCGCACTCTGGCAGTTTTTGGAGCAGAATGCCCACAAATATGGCTTTGTCATTTCGTACCCCCCTGACGCCGAAAACCGCACTGGCTACCTCTACGAACCCTGGCATCTTCGCTTCATCGGTCTGGATTATGCCGAACAACTCTACGAACAGGCTTATCTGCAAGGCAGCGGCGCGTGCGCGCTCTCGCTGCTGCGTGCCAAAGTGCCCTGAAGGTCTTGTATGCAGTCGCCACAATCACGTACAATCTAACCATCAAGGCTAGAGGTCAAAACAGCGGCAATGTGGAAGCACTATTTTACCGTTACGTCGGTGGCCGATGCGCTCCAACTGCTGGCACAAAACAGCGGTCACGCGCGATTGGTGGCCGGGGCAACGGACATTATCATCGAACTGGAGCGCGGGATTCGCAAAGGCATCGACACATTGATCGATATTTCGCGCATTCCCGGCCTGAATGAAATTTCGCTGCATGGCGATACGATCCGTTTGGGACCGCTGGTCACGCACAACCAATTGATCGATAGTTTGCTGATCGAGCGGCGGGCGCTGCCACTGGCACAGGCCGCCTGGGAAGTGGGCGCACCGCAAATCCGCAACCGGGGCACAATTGCCGGGAATCTGATCACGGCCAGCCCTGCCAATGACACGATTACGCCGCTATGGGCACTCAACGCAACGGTAACGCTCACCTCGCTGGACGGTGAACGGACCTTATCGCTGCCTGATTTTTATTTGGGCGTGCGCCGAACCGCGCTCCGTCCTGACGAAATGCTGACCGCCATTCACTTCCCCGCGCTTTCGGAGGCGGTAGATCGCGGCATGTTTATCAAACTTGGCTTGCGACGTGCCCAGGCCATTTCGGTAGTAAATGTGGCCGCCGTGCTGGGCTTTGAAGGCGATGTGGTCACACGCGCCAGCATTGCGTTAGGCAGTGTTGCCCCGACCATTATTCGCGTGCCAACGGCGGAAGCATCAGTGATCGGCAAAACACTCACGCCAGCGGTGATCGCTGAAGCAGGCCGTCTGGCCGCCGCGACTCCAAGCCCGATTGACGATGTTCGCAGCACCGGCGACTATCGCACAGAAATGACGGGTGTGTTGGTGATGCGTGCCTTGCGTGCCATTGCGGGCGGCACCGAGCGCAAAAGCTGGCCTGTCGATCCGCCGATGTTGTGGGGCACAGCACCCGCTCAACCTGCGCCCCTTGCCGAACCGATCCAGCACGATAATTTGCCGATTGAGACGACGATCAACGGTCAGGCGCGTACCATTGCGACGGGGCAGGAAAAGACGCTGCTCCGTTTTCTCAGAGAAGATGCAGGGTTGCCCGGCACAAAAGAAGGTTGTGCCGAAGGTGAATGCGGCGCGTGTACCATATTTCTGGATGGGGTAGCGGTCATGGCTTGCATGATCCCCGCCCCGCGTGCCCACCATGCCGCCATCACAACCGTTGAAGGGCTGGCGACGAACGGCGAACTACACCCGGTACAGCGTGCTTTTGTGGAGACAGGCGCAGTACAATGCGGTTACTGCACACCCGGCTTTCTGATGGCCGGAGCAAAGCTGCTTGAAGAATATGCTGATCCGACTCGTGAACAGATCGAAACGAGCATTACGGGCAATCTGTGTCGCTGCACGGGGTATTATAAAATTATCGAAGCGATGCAAAAAGCCGCGCATGAGTCGCGCGCTGCGCTGAGCAGTCCAGTTCAAGGTTAAGGAGTTTCCAAATGGTCAAGCAAGCGGAAAAGATCAGACAACGTAATCCTCTGTTACCCATCTTTGGGTTGATCATTGCGATTGGGTTGTTCGTGGTAGCAATGTATTTGGTGAAGCCAATCAGCGGCGTCATCACCAAAGTATCAGGCAATGGCGATTTTGTGAGTGCCCTTGGAACCCCCATCGAGCCAGTGTTATCGCCAAAGTTCAGGTTGCCAAGCACGGCCAGTCTGGGTGTTGCCTTTGCGATCTGGTTGATATTGTTGGCACTGACCTATACGTTAGTCGCCGTATTGGCTGGCCGCGACCCGAACAGCGCCAAAAATATTCAACTACCCCCCCGAACCAAAGAAGAGAAGAATAGGCGGCTGTGACTGTGTCCGAGTTGCAACCTTCCACACTCCCGGTTGTTGGTCAGGCGATACGACGTATCGACGCTGTTGGCAAAGTAACCGGCGAAACGGCCTATCCGGGCGATATTGATTTGCCCGGTCAACTCTGGCTGAAAGTTCGCTTCTCAGATCGGGTTCATGCGCGTGTCCTGTCTGTCGCCACGAGTGCCGCCGAGTCGCTGCCGGGTGTCGTGGCTGTGCTGACCGCGCGCGATGTGCCTGTCAATGAATACGGCTTGATCATCTTCGATCAGCCAGTGTTGTGCGGGCCGGGCAGCAGCAAACCCGGCGCGGATATTGTCCGCACGATCAGCGATCAGATTGCGGTTGTGGTGGCCGAAAGCGAAGCGATTGCCGCTGAAGCCGCTCGGCTGATCGATGTTGTCTACGAAGATTTGCCCAGCGTGACCGATCCGTTGGCCGCGATGGAAGACGGTACGCCGCAGCTTCACGAAGACACGCCAAACAACATTCTTAGTCATTATCGCATCCGCAAAGGCGATATGGCCGACGGCTGGGCACGCGCCGATGTGATCGTTGAAGGCACCTACACAACCTCATGGCAGGAACACGCCTATTTGCAGCCCGAAGCCGGAGTCGGCTACCTGGATGAGGAAGGGCGCGTGACGGTTATCGTGGCCGGGCAATGGGCGCACGAAGACCAGGAACAGATCGCCCATGCGCTCGATTTGCCCAAAGACCGTGTGCGCGTGATCTATCCGGCCATTGGTGGAGCGTTCGGCGGGCGCGAAGATATGTCGGTGCAGATCATTCTGGCACTCGCCGCCCAAAAAACAGGTCGCCCGGTCAAGATCATCTGGTCACGGCTCGAATCGATCATCGGTCACCACAAGCGTCACCCGGTTCACATCCATACTCGTTGGGGCGCGACGCACGACGGTCAGATCGTGGCCGTTGAAGGAAAGATCGTCGGAGACGGCGGCGCGTATGCCTACACCACTTCCAAAGTGATGGGCAACGCTAACCTGATGGTCACTGGCCCGTACTGCATCCCGAATATTCACCTGGATACTTACGGTGTCTATACCAACAATATTCCATCTGGTGCTTTCCGAGGCTTCGGCGGGCCACAGGGCGCATTTGCCGCCGAAGGGCAGATCACCAAACTGGGGATGGCACTTGGCATTGACCCGGTAGAAATCCGCGCGCGCAATCTGCTCAAAGAGGGCGATTTGCTTTCGGTTGGGACACCGCTGCCGCCGGGCGTTTCGATTGATAAAGTTCTTGAAAAAGGCGCGCTGGAGAGCGGCTTCTGGGAACAGGGCACGCACGGCTGGCAGCGCATCGGGCCGGGGCATACCGTTCCCGATAACCCATACAAGCGGCGTGGTGTGGGTGTGGCGTGCGGTTTCAAAAATGTTGGATTCAGCTTCGGCGCACCCGAACAAAATTGGGCAACCATCGAACTGCATGGCGACGGCCAGATCGAGCGCGTTATCGTGCGGCAGGCGGGCGCGGAAGTGGGGCAGGGCGCGCATACCGTATTCATGCAAATGGCCGCCGAAGCGACAGGCGTCCCGTTCGAGAAAGTACAACTGATCACACACGATACCGCGCAAACGAACACATCCGGCAGTGCCTCAGCCTCGCGCCTGACGTTCATGGCCGGGAATGCGATTCGCGGCGCGGCGGAACGGGCGTTGGAAGCCTGGCGCAATGAAGAACGCCCCGCCATTGCCACGTTCCAGTATCGCCCGCCCAAAACCACCAGCTACGATCCCGAAACAGGCCGTGCCGAACCCAACTTTGCTTATGGCTACGTCGCGCAGATCGTCGAAGTTGAGGTAGACATCGAAACCGGACAAATCGATCTGCTGCGCGTCATCTCCGCGAACGATGTAGGCCGCGCCATCAATCCGCTGTTGGTACAGGGGCAGATCGAAGGCGCAGTCGTGCAGGCGCAGGGCTACGCCATTATGGAAAAGCTGGTCAGCGAAAGCGGCGTGATCAAGAATCCGTATCTTTCCAACTACCTGATTCCATCAGTGCTGGATGTGCCACGTGAAGTTAAATCGGTGATCCTTGAATATGCTGATCCGATTGGCCCCTGGGGGGCGCGCGGCATGGCCGAAATGCCTTTCCTGACCATCGCGCCTGCCATTGCCGGGGCGGTTTTCGATGCAACGGGCGTCTGGCTCGATGACCTGCCAATGACACCGGATCGCGTCGTGAAATTGTTTCGGGAACACGGCGTTGGCGCTATTTAACGTTCCCGTTTTGATTCGGGGCGGCGGCGATCTGGCATCCGGGGTAGCCTATCGGTTAGTGCAGGCGGGTTTTCCGGTGCTGATCGCTGAACTGGCGAAGCCGATGCTGGTACGCCCCAGGGTCAGTTATGGCGCAGCGATTTACTCCGGTGAAGTGACCGTAGAAGGCATCATGGCGCGGCATGTGGAAATTGGGGAGTTAATCTCACTCCCTAATCCCCTCTCCGACGGCACTTTCGGCGCGTACAGTGGCCGCGACAGAACGGTTATTCCGGTTGTGATCGATCCTGACGGCACTCTCATCGCCCAATTGCATCCACCGGTGATCGTTGACGCGCGCGTAGCAAAAGTGAACCTCAGCACGACGATCCACGATGCGCCGCTGGTGATCGCGTTGGGGCCGGGCTTTACGGCAGGTACGGACTGCCACGCGGTTATCGAGACGAATCGCGGCCACAACCTGGGGCGGGTAATCACGCAGGGCGGCGCAGAACCCGATACGGGTACACCCGGTACAGTCAACGGGCGCGGCGCTGAACGGGTGATCCGTGCCCCGCATGATGGTTACGTGACCCGCCAAGCGCCAATTGGTGAACCGATCCGTGAAGGGCAGCCGCTTGCCTGGATAGGTGATGTGCCGATCCTTGCGCCGTTCGATGGCATGTTGCGCGGCCTGATTCACGAATCGGTGTATGTGCAGGCAGGACTCAAAATCGGCGATCTCGATCCGCGTGCCAAACGCGAACACTGCTTCACTATTTCGGACAAATCGTTGGCGGTGGGTGGTGGCGTGGTCGAGGCCGTCTTGAGCGCACCCCAAATCAGAATGATCATCAGTGGAGAAGTAAACTATGATTAAAAAGGCAATCGCATTGACTCAAATACTTGATCTGATCCCAACGCTATCTGTACAGGATCGAGTAACACTAATGGAGCAGCTCGTTATTTCATTTAAGAATGATTTACCTGTAAGTGCGTCACAAGTACAGTCAGTCTCATCAGACTGGGAGCATCAGCCCTGGACTGACGATGAACTCCGTGTGCTAATGATGCCAAATCTAAAAACCGGAGCGGAAATCGCTGCGATGTTGGAAATGATGGAGCCTATTGAATTAATCGATCCTGAGATTACCGATCCAGTGGATTGGCTAAAAGCACAACGTCGCAAACAAGATAAACGGCTTGAACCTTTTTGGAACGGTGATCAATGACCACTGCGTTCATTGACACAACGGTATTAATCCACATTTTTCGGAAAGATAACGCCGCGATGCACTGGTTTACATCCCAAACAACTATCTTTTCCATAACACCGATTGTTTGGATGGAATATATGGTTGGGGTTCCAAATAAACGCGCCCAAGCAGATTCGCTCAAGCTGCTGACTGGGTTTGAAGTGGCTCACCTGACGCTAGAGGATATGAACTGGGCTATGCAACAAATCGTGCTGCACCGCTTCAGTCAGGGGGTCGCCATCATGGATTGCATTAATGCGTCGATTTGCTATCGGCTAGCCGTGCCGATCTATACTCACAATGTGAAGGATTATGTGAAAGTCTTACCATCTCAACTGGTTATCAAGCCATATTGAATAGCACAGCGTCCCCTAATCATTCCTGAGCATCCTCTCCACCCGATTAATCTCGTTTTTTACGCTGCTCCAAAAGTCGAGCAGCAAGTGTACTATCGGCCTTTGCCCCGCGTGCCAGTTCGGGCGATTTGGATGCAGTCGGGGCGGCAGGCGCGTTCGGCTTGACCGGAGTCGTTTCCGGCCCGGTCAGGCTGGCTTCAATCGGTGTGTTGGGCGTAACTGGCATGATCGGAGCGGTAGTGGTGGCCGTCGTCGCCCGCTCTTTGGCATTCATCAATTGAACAATCCGCGCCGATGGCGCAAGCGCCGCCTGTGGCCGATCCTTGATACCCAGACGGGCGCGTACCCAGGCATTCGCTTTTTGCAAGTCGGTGCGCGTGACGATCAAGCGGCGGATCGCAATATCGAAGGGCAAGAGCAGCGTCGCCAGCAGCAGCAGCCACGGCCACAACGCCGTTGATGCGCGCTCCTCACGAATGGTGTGCGCGAACGCCTTTTCGGGGTGTTCGGCCAGCGTTTCACCCCCTGTCAGATGAGCGATGTCGTTCAACAGATTGGTGTTTGTCGCGTGCAAGCGATATTCAGGCGAATAGCTCAGCACCCAACCCATCGTTTGCGCGGCAGTAGCGGTCTCCACCCCGGCAGTGCTGCCACCTACCCGGATAAAGTACGCGCCTTCCTGCTTTGGATCGAACGGTGCTTCATAGCGTCCCGGCGCGACTTGCTGCAAATTGATCGTTTGCGCGCCCAACTTCGGATCGACGACTGAGCCAGTCAAACTTAGACTGTTGATGAAGCCGCCCCGATCATCACGCGCATCCACTACCAACACCGATTGATCGCCGCGCTGCTCAACATGCGATTCAAGGCGGCTGTTCGTGCCTTCGATGATCGTGGAGCGGATCACCTGACTCCAGAAGCGGCCAAACTGATCCCATGATGTCCAGTTCTTCGCCCAACGCCCCGTCGCATCCGAAGTGAACGCCACCGCCCGCCCCAAACCATACTGCCACGACGCCAGCACCGGATCATCGAAACCAGGCGCTTTGAGAGCAACCGTCGCGGTATCTTTGGCCGTTGTTGCAACGTAACCAAGCAGCGACGGCAATCCTTTGATCCCATCTAAAATGGGGGAGTTGGCGCTTTGAACCGCGTTGAATTCGTTCTCAACCAGATACGAGCGCGTTGCCAGCACCGTTTCTGCCGCGAACACCTGCGGGATCGTTTGCAGATCGGGTAAATTGTAGTAAATACCCTTGCCCGCTTTGGCGATCTCGGCCATGAATGGCGGCACCTGGTTACCAATGCCAATGGATGTGACCGTGATGTTGTTTTCACGATTCATCTTTGCCACCATGTCCACAATGCCCGTCGGGTCTGCGCCGCCATCTGTCAACAAAATGACATGTTTGAGCGTAGATGGATCGCCCGGCAAGCTATCCGCAATGGCCTTGACCGCCGCGAAAATATCCGTGCCGCCGCCCGGACGCAGTGTGCCGATCTGATTTTTCATGGCGGCCTGATTGATCACGTACTGAATCGGCACGAGCCATTCCGGGTTGCTATCGAACGACAGCACGCCTGCCCGGTCTTGTGGAAACAGGAAGTTTATCGAACGGCGTGTCGCTTCTTTCGCCAGTTCAAGGTTGGTGACGCCGCTCGGCCCGATTTCTTCCATACTGCCCGAACGGTCAATTACGTACACCATCGTCAATTTGGGGATCCGTTTTTGATCCTTGATTCGCATCTCGACGGGCAGCGTTTCCTCAAGCGGCGTCTGATAGTAACCACCCACGCCATAACTGTTTGGCCCCCCGATCACTACCAACCCGCCGCCCAGGTCACGCACATACGTTTGCAGAATCTTCATGCGCTGAGTAGTCAGGTTCGTGGCGGAGACGTTCGCCAGCACCACCGATTTATAATTGGCGATCTCGGCCACACCGATAGGCACATCATTCGGCGCTTTGACATCGACTTGCAAGCCCGCGTTTTGCAGGGCGGGCAGCAGTTGCGCGACTTCTTCCGGGTTTTGCGTGACAACCAATACACGCGGCGGCCCGGTCACTTCGCTAAAGCCGGACAGTTCGTTGTTCTGATAAAACGTATCCGCCGTAATCGGATCGACGCGCACGCGGAAATCGTTGAAGCCTTCGGCCTTAACGGTCAGCGTAAAGACGAAATTGTTAGTACCCGCTTTGAGTGTCACGGCCTTCGGAGCGGTAACAACACTTCCGCCCGCCAATATGGTCAGCGTCACGTTGGCATCAGTCTGGCTCTGAACGGTTACGCCCAGGTCGAACTGCTCACCGACGTTGACTTTGCCCGGCACACGCACATCACTCACCAGGATTTCGGGGCCGGTATGATGATTCAGCGGCACGGTATCGATCTGCACGTTGGTGGCCGCTGCAAGCTGCGCCGCCGCAATCGCGCTGCCCATCGTCTCGACGCCATCCGACAGAATCACGATGCGCCGTGCCGAGTCGCCAGGGAACATCGCCATTGCCAGCCGGATCGCTTCGGCCAAATTCGTGTTCAGACGAATCGGCGCAGAGCCGATCACGCCGAGTTCTTTGGCGGCTGAAAGTGGGCGTTCGACCAGCGCGTTTTGCCCGAAGACGACCAATCCGGCGCGGTCTTCGGGGCGCATCTGGCTCATCGCGTCACGGATGTAACTCTGCGCCTGATCGCGCGCCGTCTGATCAACGCTGTCCGACGCATCGAGTAAGAACACGACGGAGAGTTTATCGGCGGCCTGCACCACCTGCGCGCCCGATAATGCCAGAATCAGACACAGGACGATCACTAATCGCGCCGCAATACTGGCAAGATCGCGCCGCCGACGATAGGCCAGACGCGGACGCCCCAACCAGACGAAATAGGGAATCAAGGCCAGCAGGACAAGCGCAACCGGGTTAGAAAATGTCATTACAGTAAAACCATCAATTTACTCTATTATAGACGATAGAACATCTGAATCGATACTCTGAATTTAGAGAGAATGCTGAAAAAGCGGAGGCTGTCCTTGAATCTTCCCTCCAATATTCGGCGCTATCGGGAGTCGACGTTGACAACCCGCTCCCATTGCGCCACAATCGCTCTACTGCAACGCTGCCGACTTGGCTGGGTTGTCTGCTTAAATTTCCGCCACGAGGCTCAATATTATGATCAACGATGTCCTGAAAGAAACTGAAACGAAGATGAAGGGCGCTATCCATTCGCTCGAAGAAAACTTTAACGGCATACGAACGGGGCGTGCCAGCCCTGCCCTCGTTGAAAAACTGCTGGTCGATTATTACGGCACACCCACGCCGCTCTATCAGATGGCGACGATCAACGTCCCGGAACCAATGCTGCTTACGATCAAGCCGTTCGATAAGTCTGTGATCAAGGCCATCGAAAAAGCGATCCAGCTCTCAGACTTGAAGCTGACCCCGAACAACGACGGCCAGTTGATTCGATTGGCACTGCCGATGCTCACTGGCGAACGCCGCAAAGAACTGGTCAAGATTGTGCATACCAAAGTCGAAGATGCCAAAGTCTCGCTGCGAAACATTCGGCGCGGCGCGATTGACGACCTGCGCGACTTCGAAAAGGAAAAGATGATCTCCGAAGACGAGAAGCGAACCGGTGAAGAACAGGTGCAAAAACTGACGGATCGCTACATCGCAGAAGTTGAAAGTCTCGGCAAGCACAAAGAAGATGAAGTGATGGCCGTGTAATACATGGTGTAAATACCGGGTTCGGGCGATCAATCAGTTCAGTGATGAGATGAAGGGTAGGGGCGACGGCTTGCCTCGCCCAAGTCGAGTGTAACAGGCAGGTACGATGACGGCACAGAAGGTCATGGCAAACGAGGAAAAACTATCGATCCCGGAACGCATCCCATACCATCTGGCGATCATCATGGATGGCAACGGGCGCTGGGCAAAATCACAAGGCTTGCCCCGCCTGATGGGACACCGCGCCGGGGTCGAAAACCTGCGCCGGGTGCTGCGTGCGTGCAGTGAGTTCGGCATCAAAATCCTGACGATCTACGCTTTTTCGACGGAGAACTGGGGACGCCCGGAGTCGGAAGTGCGCGGCCTGATGAACATCCTCGAAACGGTCATTGACCGTGAACTGACCGATCTGCACGCCAACGGCGTTCAGCTTCGTCACCTGGGTGATCTGAACGGTCTTTCGGACAGCCTGCAAAAGAAAGTCCGCGATGCGATTGAACTGACGCGCAACAACGACAAACTGACTCTCAACGTCGCCTTCAACTATGGTGGCCGCGCCGAGATCGTTCATGCCATCCGGCGCATCGTGACCGACGGTGTGCCTGCCGATCAGATCGACGAGACGCTGATCAGTCATTACCTGTTCACCGCCGGGCAGCCTGACCCCGATCTGATCATCCGTACCAGCGGCGAACTGCGCGTCAGCAACTTCCTGATCTGGCAGGGCGCGTATGCCGAATATTACGCCACGCCGACTTTCTGGCCTGCCTTTGATCGTCAAGAACTATGGGAAGCCTTGCAGCATTATCAGGGGCGGGAACGACGCTTCGGTTTAGTTTCACCACCCCAACCCTGACCCTGACTCTCCCCGGCTTGCGGGGTAGGGGGTGAGGGCTTCCTACCCCTTCACCGCTCCCGCTGCCAAACCCTGCACCATGAACCGCTGCGCCAGATAGTACAAAATCATCACCGGCAGCGCAGCCAGCACCGAACCTGCCATGATCAGCCCCCAGCGGAACACATCGCCTGTAATCAGGTAGCTGATCGCCACCGGAACTGTCCGTAAATCCGGTGAGGTGATCAGAATCAGGCCAAACAATAGTTCATTCCAGGCCGCCGTAAATGTGAACACGCTCACCGCCACGATTGCAGGCGCGCTCAGTGGCAGCAATATCCGATAAAACGCCTGGATGCGTGTTGCCCCATCGACCATCGCCTGTTCTTCCAGATCAACCGGGATGCTTCGGAAATAGCCCATCAACAGCCACGTTGCCAGCGGCGCGGCAAACGTCAGGTAGATAAAGATCAGGCCGTGCAGCGTATTGCCCAATTGCAGCCGTGCGATGATCACCGACAGCGGGATGAACAGCAGCGCGCTAGGTGTCAGGTAGGTGAACAAAATCAGCCGCCCGATCCAGTTACGATACAGATAGCGCAGCCGAACCAGACTGTAGGCCGCCATCCCGCTGAACAACACCGAAACAATAGTTGCTGACCCGGCCACGATGAAGCTGTTCCGAATATTGGTCAGAAAGCCGCCCGTCCCCAACAGTTCGATGTAATTTTGTAACGTAGCGTTAATCGGCAGCAGCGATGGTGTGCGATAAATATCTTTGGGCAGCTTGAGCGAAATGACCACCATGTAATAGACCGGAAACAGGATCACGATTGCCATCACGATCAGCGAACCATAGATGAGCAGTTTTTGGAGTGGCGTCTGTTTATCGAGCATGGCTAATCTTCCCTTTGCAAGTAGACGGCAACCATCAGCGCCAGCACCGCGAAAACAGGCAGCACTGAGACCGCAACCGCCGCCGCCTCACCGATTCGCAAACTTTGCAGCCCATAATAAGCCAGCACCGGGAAGGTCATGGTCGCGTTGGATGGCCCGCCGCCCGTCAACAGCCACACGGCCTCAAAGCTGTTGGTCGTCCAGATCGTTGAGATCAGCACGACCACCAAAATCACATGGCGAATACTCGGCACGGTGATAAAAAAGAAGCGATTCACCGCATTTGCACCGTCCATTGCCGCCGACTCGTACATTTCCTTCGGGATGTTTTGCATCGCCGCCAGAAATGAGATCACCCAGAACGGGACGCCGCGCCAAACCGTCGCCACGATCACACTCGGCATTGCCAGTTCCCGGGTACTCAAAAAATCGACATGCGTTTTGACCAAATCCAGATTAATCAAAATCAGGTTGAACGCGCCGCCCTGTGGGGCGTAGAGCAGCTTCCAGACGATGAACGCCACAAACGCGGGCATCGCCCAGGGCAGCACCACCAACCCGCGCCAGAAGCCACGCGCAAAAATTTTCTGGTTCAGCAAATTTGCAATGCCCAGCCCGATCACCAGTTTGATCGATTGCACGCTGATCACCAGTACCAGCGTGTTGATCACTGACGCGCGGAAATCGGGCTGATTGATCAGCGTCGCATAGTTTGCCAGCCCCACAAACTTGCCTTCGCTACCGACGACTCGATCTGTGAAACTGATGTACACCGCGTACAGAAGCGGGTAAATGATTAATACGATGATACAGACCACGACAGGCGCTACCAGGAAGTACCCTAGCAGGCTTTCGCTCTGTCGCAGGCCGAGCCGCACCCGATTCACGCGGGCTATCGGCAATCCGCTGACAGCGTTATTGGGTGCGGCCATTGGTTTTTTTGCTCTATTTAGCGGGTGTGCTTACTTGGTTAGCAGCGTTGTTCTTATCGTAAATCTTCTGGCAGGCGTCCTGCGTCTCTTTGATTGCCTGATCGATGCTCAGCTTATCAACGACGATACGCTGAACCATTTTCGGCGTCAGGAAGTTGTTCTGATATTCAGCATAGGCCGCGTTGCTCACGTCTGGATAACCGTCCGGCGTGCCGTTCAGCGCCAGATCGAGTAATCCCGCGTGGACAGGGCTTGACGTGAAGATCGGGAAACCAGTTTCGCTCTTTAATACCGGGCCATAAATGGCGACGTTGAAGTAATCCTTCATAAAGGCATCATCGGCCAGGTAGGCCAGCAGATCGGCAGCTTCGGCTTTGTATTCACTCTTTGCCGATACCGAGCGAACCACCACCGAGGCGGGCGAAACGCGCGTAACCGGGCCCGCTGGCAGCGCCGAATACTTGGTACCCTTCGCCAGATCGGGATCGTTCTTGAGCATGTACAGGTAGACGCTGCCCGGATTGGCGATGTACATCACGTTACCCGATTGATAGGCGGTGTTATCGCCCGCGCCGTCCCAGGTGGTTACACCGGGCGGAAACAGGCCATCTGCATACGCCTTCGTGATCCACGTCAGGAATGAACGAGTGGCCGGACTATCAATCGTACAGGTCTTACCCGCGTCATCCGCAATGCGTCCGCCCCACGATTGCAGCATGGTCGTCGTCAGGTTGCCATCGCCCACGTTGGAAAGCGCAAAGCCCATTCCGTACAGTGTTGGCGGTTTCTGCCCCGCCGCTGCACCTTTGGAAATGTCTTCCCAGGTTTTTGGCGCGTCTGCAAAACCAAGTTTAGACAGTACATCATCACGGCGAAACAGGACGTTGCCCGAAGCGCCGTAAGGAATGCCGTACACAGACCCGCCAAACTGCGCGCTGGTCACTTGCTTGCTCGCCGTATCCAGCCAGCCGCCATGCGCCTTGCCAATGTCATCATAAACTTTGTTGAGCGGCTCAAGCTGCTTTTGTTTACTGAGCAGCAGCATGAAGGCGTAGCCCAGATCGAGTGCGTCGGGCATCGTTCCGGCTTCGATGGCTGCCGAAACCTTTTGAACCGTCTCGTTCTGGTTGATCATTACCACGTCAACGGGAATTCCCTTTTTCTGACCCCACTCCTTGACTTTGGCCTCGAACATCTTGTTCGCCTCATCAGAGAAGATCAGACCACCCCAATAGACGAATGATTTTTTCTGCGCCTGGGCAGGCGTAACGCTTTGGGCAACGATGAATAGAATGAGTGTGAGTGAAAGGAGAAGCGAGATTTTTTTCTTAGTGTTGTTCATTTTTATATCCTCAAAAAAGTTCAGCGAACATAGCTGTTTGCAAAAAGAACGCTGCGGAACTCGAAAAAAGTGGCTTGCTCCTTTCGGGTAAAATGATCTATTATGCTGCCGATGATATATTGAAAAGCGTTCTACTGCAATATATGATCGGTGCAGGATATTTACCCCCTTTTCTGAGAAAGTGATGTTTCATGGCAATTACGGAAGTTAAAGTCATTTTGACCTGCCCAGGCCGCAACTATACGCTGGTCAAGGTCTTTACTGATCAAGGCGTCTATGGCGTTGGCGATGGCACACTGAACGGCAGCGAAGCGGTAGTCGCAACGATGCTCGGTCACATCGGCGAACTGATCATCGGCCACAATGAAGACCGGATCGCCGACATCTGGCAAATGCTTTACCACTGGGGATACTGGCGCAACGGCCCCATTTTCAAGGCGGCGCTTGGCGCGATAGACCTGGCCTTGTGGGACATCAAAGGCAAAAAGGCGGGAATGCCCGTCTATCAATTGCTGGGCGGGCGCTCTCGAAAGGGTGCGATGGTTTATGGTCACGCGGTAGGTGCGGATCCGGTGGCGGTTGAGGATGATATTCACCGTTTCATCGAGCGTGGCTACAAAGCAATCCGCGCGCAGCCGGGACCCTACGGGGGGGCTGGCATGGTGGACAAAATTCCCCCAAGACGCCCCGGCTTGCCGCCTACCGATATTTTCCAACCGACGCCCTATCTGCTTCAAGTGCCCGCCTTATTTGAACATTTACGCAGCAAATTAGGCGATCAGGTCGAACTGCTGCACGACGTTCACGAACAACTGACGCCGATCCAGTCGGCACGTCTGGCAAAGTCGGTTGAGCCGTACCGCTTGTTTTTCCTTGAAGATGCGCTGCGACCCGAATACCTGGAAGGCTTTCGCCTGATCCGGGCACAGTCCACGACGGCGCTGGCGATGGGCGAATTGATCACCAGCCGCGAACAATGCCTGATCCTGTTCCGTGAGCAGTTGATCGACTATATCCGCATCGCCCCGATTCATGTAGGCGGCATCAGCGAAGCGTTCAAAATTTGTGTGCTGGCCGAGCCATACCAGATCAAGAGCGCCTTTCACGGTGCAGCAGACATTGGCCCGATTGGACAGGCCGCCGCTGTCAGTATTGATGTGGTGATCCCCAATTTTGGCGTTCAGGAATGGGTTACATTCCCCGAACAAGCCTACGAAGTCATACCGGGCGCTTGCCAGATGAAAGACGGCTATGCCCTGCCCAACGAAGCACCCGGCCTCGGCCTCGATATTCGAGAGGATTTGGCCGCCAAATATCCTTATCAACCAAACTGGATGCCGCTGGTTCGGCTGGCAGACGGCACAGTTCACGTTTATTAATCTGTTGTACTACGTAAGCATCAGTCTAAACCTTCCACTTATCGGTTTTTTGACAGGAGCGCCGCATCGAGTACAATAGTCCCCAATTGAATATCTCGATCAGGGCGCTTTCCGCCCCGGATGGCAAAGCAGAAATGGCGAAGCCAGTGACATTCACCGCAACGCTTGCGTAAAGGTGAACCAGTCTGGCACTGTCCCGCAACTGTAATCTGAACCGCACTCAGGCTCAGAAAGTCAGGTCGCCCACCCTGGTCGTGTTCCAACCTTCGTGGCAAGGGGCATGGAAACCGTAGGCGCACCCGTCTATCTGGCATCCGGCCCCGGCAGATTCAGCATGATCTGTCGGGGTTTTGCATTCATCCCCTTTCACGCAGTTAAAGGATATGGGGATGACGCTTTCGACAGGACTCAAACCAGCCACACCGTTCTTGCTCGCCAATCGCCCGATTGTGCAGCGGCGGCTCATCGTGTGTTGCTTGCTGACACTGATCCTGCTCGGCTGTGTGATCCTATCGGCGGCTCACGGCCCCGCCAATATCCCTTACGGGGACGTGGCGCGCTTGCTGCTGCGTGGTGTCGGTTTTCCCACCGGACTTGATCTCTCTCAAAGCGATTTCACGATTGTCACCGTCATTCGCCTGCCACGCATCCTGATCGGGGCGCTGGTTGGGGCGGCGTTGGCCTGTTCCGGCGCGACGATGCAAGGTTTGTTCCGCAATCCGCTTGCCGATCCGGGCTTGCTAGGTGTGGGAGCGGGTGGCGCGCTGGCCGCCGTGATCGCTATCACAAGCGGATTGGCGGCGCTCAGTTTATGGACTCTGCCAGCGGCGGCCTTTGTCGGCTCGCTTGCTGCCGCGACTCTCGTTTACAGCCTCTCCGTAACACGTGGACGGACTGACGTTTCCGTGCTGCTTCTGGCAGGTGTGGCGGTGAGTGCCTTTTTGGGCGCGATCACGTCCGCAATTTTGCTTTTCACCAAAGATTACAACGCGGTCATGGCGATCCTCAGTTGGCTGGTGGGCGGTTTGGCCGGGCGTGGCTGGGATCATTTGAGAGTCGCTCTCCTGCCCGTGCTGCTGGCGATGCTGGCGACGTTTGCCTACAGCCGCGATTTGAATTTGCTGCTCACTGGCGAAGAAACGGCGCAATCGCTGGGCGTAGATGTGGCACGTTCTCGATTGATTTTATTGGTGCTTACCTCGTTGATGACGGGCGCGGCGGTCAGTATCGCAGGCGGGATCAGCTTTGTCGGCTTGATCATCCCGCACACGCTGCGCCTGATCGTTGGCCCTGACCATCGCGTGTTGCTGCCCGCCAGTGCATTGGGCGGTGCGATCTTCCTGACTTTGGCCGATATGGGCGCGCGACTCGTGCTGCAACCTGCCGAACTGCAGGTCGGCATTGTTACGGCGCTGTTTGGCGCACCCTTTTTTCTGTTTTTGCTGTGGCGGCAGCGGCGTGTCGCTGCAACATTCTAAGGAGATCATTGGATGAACCGTTCCTTTTCACGTTTGTTTACCCTTCTCGTCGCACTGCTGCTGATCGGCGGCACACACGCTTACGCTCAGGATAGCACATTCCCACGCACGATCACCGATGGCGCTGGCAACATAATTACGATCAATGCCAAACCGATGCACATTGTTTCGGCCACACTGGGTACCGATGAAATGCTGTTCGGCTTGCTGAACGGCACGGATCGATCACGTCTGACCGCGATCACTGCCAATGCGCTCGATCCGGCACAAAGCAATATCGTTGATGCGGCTAAAGGCTTCAAAACCCTCACAACTGCCGATCCCGAAACGATCCTGGCCTTCAAGCCTGATCTGGTGTTCGTCGCCAGTTACACTGATGCGGGCGTCATCAAGCAGTTGAAAGATGCCGGGCTGCCCGTGTTTGTGCTGGGCAACTTTAGCAGCATCAAGGACATCGAAAATAACCTGATGCTGGTCGGTCAGGCGGTTGGTGAAGAAGTCACGGCCAAAAACATCGTTGATCAGTACATGGAAGCCAAACTCAAAGCGGTGGCCGATGCGGTAAAGACCGTCAAGCCGCTGACCGCCATCTACTACGGCCCGGATGGCTATTCAGTGGCGGCGGGCAGCACGATTGACGAAGTGATCACGCGCGCGGGTGGCATCAATGGTGTGACGGCGGGCGGAATCAAAGACAACCCGTATCCGCAACTGAGCGATGAATTCATCGTCAAGACTGACCCGGATGTGATGCTGCTGGCTGGATTCAACAGCTACGCGCCCGGCTTTGTCGATAAGTTCAACACAAATCCCAACTTTCAAACGTTGAAAGCGATCAAGAACAAGCGCGTGTTCGTCGCCAATGATGCACACGTGGCGGCGGTTTCACAGTTCATTGTGTTGGGCGTTGAGGACGTGGCGACACTGCTTTACCCGGACGCCTACAAACCCACGATGGCTGCAACCATGCAGGCCACCATCCAAGCAACGATGGCGGCTACTGCTGCCACGAAGTGATCAAGATTCACAATGAGTTATTCGGCATGATACAAACACAATTTAAGCCCACGCCGATCTCCCCCTCTCCGCAAGCGGAGAGGGGACTGGGGGGTGAGGTTAACTTACTCACCGCCGCACACGTCGGCTATCAACTCAACCGCCGCGAACTGCTGCATGATGTGTCGCTTTCGCTGCATGGTGGCGAAGTCGTTGGCCTGATCGGGCCAAACGGCGCGGGCAAATCGACACTGCTCAAAGTGCTGTCCGGGTTGTGGTCGGGAGCGTCCAGTAAAATCGATCTGTGTGGGAAGCCGCTTGCAGGCTACCGCCCGCGTGAGATCGCGCGCATGGTGGCGATGGTGGCACAATCGGCAACACTGGATGCGGCCTTTACCGTGCGCGATGTTGTCTTGATGGGGCGCAACCCGTATTTGAGTCGTTTTCAGGTAGAAGGCGTGTTAGATCGACAGATCGCCGAGGAGTCGATGCGCGCCACCGACACACTATCGTTGGCCGAACGCGCGATTAATACCCTGAGCGGCGGTGAACGCCAGCGGGTGTTTCTGGCGCGGGCGCTGGCACAGCAGCCGTCGATTCTGTTGTTAGATGAACCCACCAGCAACCTTGATGTGCGTCATCAACTGGATATTCTGACGCTGGCACGTAATCTGTCGCGCGAAAGAGGGATCGGCGTGTTGATCGCCATTCACGAACTCTCGTTGGCGGCGCGCTTTTGTGATCGGTTGGCACTGCTGTATCACGGACAAATCGTGGCCGAAGGTGATCCCGTCGTGGTGCTTACGCCCGACAATCTATCGCGCGTCTTCGGCGTATTGGCGCAAACGTACTACGATCCATACACGCACGACTTAAAGTTATCGATTCTGGGAAGCGATGAAAGAGGTAATGATGAGTGACAAGGCGCACAAAGCGATCAAAAAAGGGCTGATCATCGTC
>JBBSEU010000043.1:0-26231 GCA_038239365.1 Aggregatilineales bacterium | reverse complement strand
TCGCATCCCTGCCGAAGTGGACGAAGCAGCGATCCGCAAGCAACTACTGACCGAATACAACGTTGAAATTGGGGCGGGACTTGGGGCACTTAAGGGTAAGGTGTGGCGCATCGGGCTGATGGGTCACGCCAGCAGCAAGGAGAGAGTGGCGCTGCTCTTGGGCGTTCTGGGGAAAGTGTTGGGGCGGGGATAAATTCCAACGAAGTCACCGTTATCCCCGCCTCGGATTCGTAATCGCATAAATATGGTCAGGATGTGTGTAGCCTTCAAACATCACATCTTTTTCATATCGCATACCTGCTTTTTCTGCGACATGGATAGACGCAACATTTTGCGGGTCAATCATAGCGATCAGGCGCGATAAACCCAGAACGTTAAAACCGTAATTACGGACAGCCAGCACCGCTTCTGTGGCGTAGCCCTGACCCCAAAAGGCGCGCGCCAATCGGTAACCAATCTCTACTTCTGGCTGTCCACCGATGTTGGAGAAGTAAAACAAGCCACAGTACCCAACCGTTTCACGATGTTGCTTTTCGAGTACGGCCCACGGCCCGAATCCCCATTTTTGATAATAGTTTTCAAGGCAATCCTGTAACCAGCTTTGTACCCATTGAGGCGTCTGGACTCCGGGTCCGAATTGCATCACCTCTGCATCACCAAAAACGCGATTCATGGCCTCAGTGTCATTGATATGAAAGTGTCTGAGTATCAGACGAGCCGTTTCTACGACGATCATCGTTCGACTAACTACATTCCATTCGATTTATCTGACTGTTTCCCGCTGTTGGATGACTAAGAGTAAGGTAACTATCCAGCCTTACAAGTGAGCGCCGCTGCCGAAGGCACTTTGCCCGCTCCGTAGACCTTCGCAAATTCCTGCAAGTAGAGCGCGGCCACTATGGGATTACGGATGATCAAAATGTTATCGTCATTGGCGTTGTCCGCTGTGTTCGTGAAGTTGAACGAACCGGTGATGACCGTCGAGTCGTCGATGATGATGACCTTATGGTGCATCGTGTATTTGTTGCCATCGGTACGGACTGGCAAATTCGCGCAGAACAACGGGACAAGCGCGCCGTTGGATGCACCACGATTCTCGATCACGCCTTCGACGGTGACACCTGCTTTGGCGCGCGCGATCATGGCCGCCGATAAGTCCTGATGGGTATAGGTGAAGGCCATGAACTTGATCGACTTTTGCGCCTTGTTCACTTCGGCCACGAGTTTCTGCATGACTTCGTCGGGCGGTGAGAAGTAGTTTTCCACGTCTGTACCATCAAGCGTCATTTTGGGCGTGAGCGCCTGAACCTTCGCTTTGGTACCGAAGTGTTTATCGACATACAGTTCATCGAACTTGGCCTGATAATTGGCGATCAACTTCTGGCTGGTGATTTGCAGCAGGTTATTGTTGTTGCGGAAAGTGTCATTGTAGGACGCATTCCATGATCCCATAAACAACGTCGTGCCGTCCACAATGATCATTTTGTTGTGCATCAGGCCATTGGAGCGCCCACCGTCAACGACTGTGATCCCCGCATCTTGCAGCGCCTTGAGTGCATCGAACGCCTCACGCCCGGCGGACTCGCTGGCCTTGATTTCGTGCGACCCGTTCACCAAATCGAGGACGATGCGAACCCGAACACCACGCTTCTGAGCTGCAATTAGGGCGGCGGTGACGCTTGGCAAGCTAAAATCGAATGATGCTTGATCAATGGTCTGCTTGGCTGCGTTCAGCACCGGGACAACATATTTATCGATCCCATTATCGACCTGATCGGGCGGATCGGGATTGGTGAAGTAGACCTTGAGCCAGGACGTTGTTCCGCCTGTCGAAGGGGGCGTTGTCGCGGCCACTTGGGTCGGCGGCACCGCGGTTGCGGTGGCGCGCGTCGGAGCTACAGTTGCCGGAACAGAAGTAGGCGCAGGCTTGGGGGTACAGGCTGATGCCAGGACTAGCGTGAATAGAACAGCGATGAGTAGGCGATTTCGCATGATAGCTCCAATAATTAAACTGTTTTTGTATCACCTGGGGCAGGTTGAACCAGATTGATCAAGTGCTGTATCGCGTCGTGCGGCGTGGCCTTGTGAATTGCAGCGGCGGCTTTTTCGAGAGCTTCTGGTTCAAGCGTGTTGGTTGTGCCAAACGTCGCCGCATACTGATCGGCCAAAGCCAGAATATCGGTAGTCAACGCATCCGCCGTCATAAATTCACGGTCTGAGGTGATCTTGTTGATGGAGCGTATGATCGCCATCAGGCTGTTGACAGCGTTTCCGGCAGCGTCTTTATCTTTTCCGGCGCGTTGAAGCACCTCCGGTACCAATTTGATGCCCCAGTTGAGCAGCCAATCGGCATCGTCATCTTCGAGTCCATCCGTCAGATTTTCGGTTTCGGTGATACGTTCGATAGCTTCCTGAGCGTCCACAGTGCTGCTCCTTTGCGGTGACATTCAAATTTGCCCGGCACACAGGCCGGGCGTGAAAACGATTATACTCCGATTGGTTCAGCTACGGGAATTTCGCGGCGCGAAGTGCGTGCATAGAGCAATAGCACAGGCGAAAGGAGCATCCCGACCACGATCATCGTGATACGCAGCGCAGCACCCAAACCAACCAACCCGGTCAGCCCGGTTGCCACCCCGCCGATAATCGGCCCGCCCACGATTTGCCCAACAGCGTCTACCTGCCCACTCATCGAGTACATGGTTGCCCGCACGCTCGACTCGAAGTGTTGATTGATCCAGGCGTAATAGAACGGCCCCGCGACACTACGAAGCACATTGAATAACCAGAAGGCCAGCAGCGCCATTCCGAAGTTGCCCGCTAATCCAAAGGCCATCAGGCTCAGCACCATTGGTAGATTGATTGCAAACAAGGCGCGGGTGATGGTACGATGATTGGCCGTGTTCACATGGCGCTGAATCGCTTCGGTGGCAAAGATACTGAGCAGCATGGCACCGGCCTGCATGAGGCCGAACCAGATGACCGGTTGCAGGTTGCCGATCAACGGAAACGTGAAATTGGTCAGGACGTGATCCGTCCACAAGCGATCATAGCCTTCACTGTACAGGCCATGAAACAACCCAATCGCAACGATGGTGATCAGCACCGGATTCAATCGCATCAGGCGCAGCCCCTTTCGCAACGTATCGCCCATTTGCTGCCATGAGTTGCGATCTTCTGCTGGAGTCGGGTGAAAGCCTGTTTCCGGCATGACGGCCATCATAAACATGCCTAACGCGATGAACAACACACCGCCCAGGATGATCGGCAGTGTGATCGAAAGGCTGCCCAGCAGTACACTTAAGCCGATACCTGCCAGACCGCAAATCGAGCCAACCTGTGAGCCACGAATAAAGGCGCGGCCTGCCCGCTCTTCGCCGATCTCATCAGTGATCCAGGCTTGTTCCGCGCCGCTGCGAAAGGTAATGCCCAAGCCCCAGATCACCTGACAGAGCAGTACGCCTTCAAAACTGCGGAGGCCACCTTCGACGATGAAGCCAACACCGATCAAGAATGTTCCGATGATCAGTGATAGGCGACGACTATACACATCAGCGACGATCCCGGTGGGGATTTCGCAGGCAAAGCAGGTGATTTCGAGCAGAGTCCCAACTAGGACAAGCTGGAGCGGACTCAGTTTCAGGGTGCTGGCCTGATAGATCAGGTTGACCGTGAAAACCAACGCGAAAAACAGCGAACTTGCGCCCGCCATGATAAGATACACCGTTAAAGCATCGAGCTTTCGGAAACGCATATGAACCCTCGATAAATGGACTCGAAACTGTCAGAACGCATGAGTCGCGTCGTGACCGTCAGAGTTCATTTGCAGTGAAATCTGAGGGAACAAGTCGCGCTCAGGCAAGCGAAAATCAGCCCGTAGCGAAGTCATCAAAGACTACGGGTGCTACTGCCTTGAGCGCGGTATTCAGTTCAGGATCGTTGGGGGTATCAGGCAAGCCGTATCAACGATGCCGGGACACGCTCAGGCATGGCAGCACTTTTAGAATTGTCATGAGTTGCATTGAGTGCCTCCTTTCTGAGGTCGACATCTAAATTGATCGTAGCTGAGTTCATTATAGCAATGGGGCGAAAATTTGGGAACAGCCAAAGTTTGATTCGCCCTTAACATTCGCTGCGTTATACTCTTGCCCGTTTGAGCGAATTTGCTCCTATAGCAGAAAACAGGCAATGACAACCCCCACGATGCTTGAAGTATCCGTCGTGATTCCCGTTCACAACGAAGAAGGCAACATTACCCCGCTGGCCGAACAATTGACCAGCGTGCTAACGAGCTATGGCAAGCCTTACGAGATCATTTTCGTGGATGATGGCAGCATTGATGGCACTTATCCGTGTCTCAAGGCACTGCACGCCGCCGATTCACGTATTCATGTCGTGCGTTTCACACGCAACTACGGTCAGACCCCGGCGCTGGCGGCGGGTTTCGATCACGCGCACGGTAACGTCGTCGTGGCGATGGATGGTGATTTGCAGTTTCACCCCGAAGATTTGCCGCGCGTGGTCGATAAGTTGGACGAAGGCTACGACATTGTGAGCGGCTGGCGGGATCGCAGTAATGACCCGGCGACTCGTTCGCTGCCGAGCCGTCTGGCAAATCAAATGATGGTCTCGGTCAGCGGCGTGCAAATGAAAGATTTCGGCTCAACCTTCAAAGCCTATCGCCGCGACATGCTTCATCACCTGAAACTGTACGGCGAACTGCACCGCTTTATTCCGGCGCTTGCCAGTCGCTATGGCGCGGCCATGATCGAAGTGCCCGTACAGTGGTCGCCGCGTCGTTTCGGCAAGAGTCACTATGGCTTGTCGCGGACGTGGCGCGTCTTTTTGGATATGATCGCGGTCAAGTTTCTGCTATCGTACTCGGCCAAGCCGCTCCGCATGTTCGGCAGTATCGGTATGGCGTGCATTGGCTTGGGATTTTTGACCGGGATTGTGACGCTGTTGATGAAATTACCGTTTCTGGGTGGGTACAACATCACCGGGAATCCGCTGCTGATTCTGGCGGCACTGTTCCTGATCATGGGCGTGCAGTTCATCACGAATGGCCTGTTGGCCGAAATGCTGACGCGCACCTATTACGAGGGCGGTGCAGTCAAGCGCATTTATACGGTGCGTGAGGTGTTGGAGTGAGTGTGAATTTGCCTCACCCCCCAACCCAAATGGAGTTTGCCTCACCCCCCAACCCCCTCTCCGTTCACGGAGAGGGGGAGTCGGGTGCAACGCAGACGGAGACAGCTTATCGTGTGCTGGCGATTGCCCCGACGCCGTTCTTTGTGGATCGCGGCGGTCATGTTCAGATTTATGAGCAGGCGCGCGCTCTACAGAACCTCGGCAACACGCTCGAAGTGTGTACCTATCACATCGGGCGCGATATGCCCGGCCTGACTACACATCGCATTCGACAGGTAAAGTGGTACAACAAGACGGATGCAGGGCCGGCCTGGGGCAAACTGTATTTGCTGGTGCTGTTATTCTTCCTGGCGTGGCGAGAGGCGCGGCAATTCAAGCCGGATATTATGCACGGTCATGGCTGGGATGGCTGCTGGATCGCCTGGGCAGTCCACAAGTTGACAGGCGTCCCGTTCGTGTTCGATATGCAGGGCAGCTTTACGGGTGAGATTGTGGCGCATGGTTACGCCAAAACGAACAGCTTGTTTTTTAAGCTGCTCAAGTGGATCGAGCGTCGCACCCTGAACATTGGCTACGTCGTGACGCAATCGGAGCAAATGGTGGCGGATGCGGTCCGCGATTTCGGCGTCAGGCCGGATCATATTTTTCATACCTATGATGGTGTGGACACTGAAGACCTGCAACCGAACACTGATCCGGGCGATATGCGCCGCGAACTGAATTTGCCCGCCGATAAGAAAATTGGTGTGTTTCTGGGGCTGCTCAAGCCATATCAGGGCGTGGATAGTCTGCTGGATGCAATCAAAATTCTGGTGAACGATCTGCATTATACAGGCGCGCACTTTTTGATCATGGGCTTTCCCGATGAAGACAAATACGCGGCCAAAGCGCGTGATATGGGCATCGGTGAGTACACAACATTCCCCGGCAAGATCGACTATAAACGGCGCAAGTATTACTATGCGTTGGGCGACGTTGCCATCGCGCCGAAACTTTCGCCTACCGAGGGTGATGGCAAAATTTACGATTATCTGGCGATGGGACTGCCGATTGTGGCTTATGATCGTCCGGCCAGCAAAGAAATTTTGGGTGATCTGGCTTTTTTCGCGCAGTTGGGCGATTCGCGTTCGCTGGCAGAGGCGTTGTACACGGCTTTCACTGATGAGGCACGCGCCGCCGATCTGGGGAAGCGTGGCCGCGCGATGGTGGTTGAGAAATATTCGTGGCTGGCTGTTGGCAAGCGGTTGATGGCGGCTTACACGACGGTGATTCAACGTTCGAGTCGGAAGCGGTAAGGAAATCGTGACCACTCTCCCCGATACATCTGGGGAGCTTCTCAGGCTACGCATGACTCGCTCGTCTAGGTTAGCGCCTGACGGCTCGCTCCAAGCCGACTTGAGTGTCCTTAAGGCGTTTCAAATCTTACGTGCAGAACTACCCTGCACAGCCGCCGAACTTGAAGTTGTTAAGGTGCGAAACAAACATCGAATCGTAACGGCACTGAGGCTATTATCCTATGCTGATACCGTCGCCACTCAAATATTAGGATACGCTGAAAACGTAAGCAAGTCAAGGAAAGGAGAAAGCGCATTCACCACCGGGTTTTAACCCGGTGTCCCCTGCGCGTAATCTATGGCTGTTCAGGAACGTCTTTTTACCTCAGATGATTTGATGCACATGCCTGATGACGGCAACCGCTATGAACTCAACGATGGAGAGCTGATCATCATGCCGCCGCCCAATTTCGATCACGCCAAACTATCCGCCGAAATGCTGATCGTGTTGGGCGGCTTCGTCAAAAGCCGTGACTTGGGACGTGTGTTAGGTTCAGATGGCGGCTTTTTGCTGCATAAAGACGCGGCGTCTGGCCGCGAAACGGTGCGCGTGCCGGATGTGTCGTTCATCAGCAAGGCGCGACAATCCACACAAAGCGGTGACAAGATTTATACGGGCGCTCCCGATCTGGCCGTCGAAGTGATCTCGCCGAGCGAAACGCATAAGTCGATTGGCGATAAACTCAAAAATTACTTCGATTATGGTGTGAAGGTCGTTTGGCTGATCTACCCACAAGCCAAAACAATTGATGTGTATCGCTCAATGGATGAGGTAACCACAATTGAAAGCGACTCGGCACTTGACGGCGGCGATTTGCTGCCGGGCTTCTCTCTGAAGTTGAGCGATCTGTTTGCGGTGCTGAATTGAACACAACTGTCGCGCCCATGCAGACTACCCAACCACTGGAAACTATCAGCTGTGATCTGTGCGGCTCGGCGGATTATCACGTTCATTTGTGTGTTCAGGATCGCATTTATGGACTGCCCGGCGAATTTTCGTTGGTACAGTGTAATGCGTGCGGCTTGTTGTATATCAACCCGCGCCCGACTCGATCCAACATGGGCGCGTTTTATCCTGACCTGGACTATCATGCTTTTCGGCCATCGGGTGGACTCAAGAGTCGGTTGTTAGCGCAACGCCGCCAGAACGACGCGCGCGCGCTGCTAGACGGGTTGGCGCAGGGTGCGTCGGCCTTAGAAATTGGCTGTGGTACTGGTGAATTGTTGGTTGCACTACGTGAAGCGGGCGCGCAGGTGACAGGCGTCGAACCAAATGCCGCCGCCGTCAAGACAGCTGTTGAGCAACATGGTTTGACCGTTCACACAGGTATGCTGGATGATGTATCGCTGTCCCCGGCCAGCTTCGATTTGATCCTGATGAAATACGCACTCGAACACGTCCATAGCCCAACAGATACATTGAGGCAAATTTCAACGCTGCTCAAACCGGGTGGGCGCGGTGTGTTCTGGATTCCAAACGCGGCATCAATCGAGGCGAAACTCTTTGGTAAATATTGGCGCGGCCTCGATGCACCGCGTCACTTGTTCGTCTTCACGCCGGATACGATCCGCCGCTTTGTCGAAAAAGCCGGTATGGAAGTCACCCGAATCGAGTACAGCCCTGTTCCGAACGACTGGGTGGGCAGTCTGGGCTTCTGGCTGGCAGAGCGCAGCATACCGTTGGCGCGGCTGTTCAGCGTCGATAACCCGTTGGCGTTAGCGGCATTGTTGCCATTCAGTGCCGCTGCTGCCGCCTTTCAGAGTGCCGGACGAATGCGCGTCACGACGAAGCGTTTGTAGTCGCCTGCGGTGCCAATCGATAGCCAACGCCCGGCTCATTCACGATAAACATAGGCGTCGCCGGATCGCCTTCGATCTTCTGGCGCAAGCGCCAGATCGTCGCGCGCAAAATGTGAACATCGTCGCTGTACTCGACACCCCACACGTTTGCCAGCAAATAATCGTGTGTCAGGACGCGATTGGTGTTCTCGGACATTGTGACCAGCAAACGATATTCGGTTGGTGTCAGGTGAACCTGTTTGTCGTTGACGATCACACTGCGCGTCAGCAGATCAATCTTGAGATCGCCGTTGATGTAGGTCGTATCGCGCTTGGGTGCTGGTTCGACTGGCCGCGCCCGGCGCAGCACTGAGACGATCCGCGCCTGGAGTTCACGGTTGCCGAACGGCTTGGCAAGGTAATCGTCGGCACCCATCATCAGCGCCTTCACCTTATCGTCCTCAGTATCGAGCGCCGTCAGCACGATCACCGGAACATCCGACTGCTTGCGAACGCGCTCCAAAACCTCGAAGCCGTGCATGTGCGGCAGTCCCAGATCGAGCAGGATCAAATCGGGCTGATAGGTTTGCACCTGCTCCAATGCCTGCACGCCATCGCTGGCAACCAGCACGTCATATCCCGCCATCTGCAAGCTGCTCCGCAGATAGCGCGAAATACGCGATTCATCTTCGACTGTCAAGACCAGAGGGCGTTCACGGGTTGTCATAGAAGGTGTTCCTACAAAGCGAAACAATTTTGTAGGTATTGTACGATAGACCGCCGTTCATGGCAATTGATCACGGCAAAATGTTCAAATGACCGAGCAGCGCATCGACGCCCAGAATGTAGCTGCGCCAGCCAAAGCCGCTGATTTGACCGATGCAGACCGCTGCCAGATACGAATGCTGGCGGAATTCTTCGCGCGCGTGAATATTTGAGAGGTGGACTTCCACGACGGGCAGCACCACCGAACTGATCGCATCGCGCAGCGCGATTGAGGTATGCGTGTACGCACCGGGATTGATGACGACTCCGGCTGCCCAGGTGCGCGCCTCGTGCAGTGCATCGATCAGGCCGCCCTCGTGGTTCGATTGCACCGCCCGCACTTTGACACGGAATAATTCGGCGTGCATGGTGACACGCTTTTCGATCTCAGCCAGCGTGACCGCGCCGTAAGTATCGGGTTCGCGGATGCCGAGCAGATTCAGGTTTGGGCCGTTGAGCAGGAGAATTTCGGTCATGGTATGTGCGTGTCCCACAGGCGCAGCGTGCCGTCGCTGCCTGCGCTTAGTAGCTGAGTTCCGTCGGGTTTCCAGTTCACCCAAGTCACTGCCCCTTTATGGCCTGTCAGGTTAAATAGCAGTTTGCCAGTTATCGCATCCCAGATGTGAATGACGCCACTCAAATCGGTAGTTGCGATGCGGAGACTATCGGGGCTATACGCGATTCCAATTGTCGATCCTGTCTCATCATTAAGTGTAACCGACACCTTCGCGTTGGAGGTATTATAAATCTGAATTTGCCGCGTCTTGTTGTTGACAGCAAGCCATGCCCCATCGGGACTCCACTGGAGTGAATAACCAGAAAGCATCTGCAACAATTTGCCGGAGGAAGTATTCCAGATACGCACAATTTGATCTTTTGTGACTGCGGCAATGCTGCGCCCGGCAGGCCCCCAAACATATGAGGCATTGGCCTTGTTGCTGATTTCTTCGAGAGTGAACCTTGTTTGTCCCGTATTGGCGTCAATTACGAAGGATGATTGTTCCTTTTCGTAATAAGAAGGGATCACCAATATTGATTTATTGTCGGGACTCCAATTGAAGGAATAGCGACTGTCCCCCAATTTTTGTTTTAACACGATTTTACCGGAAGTTGCATCCCAAATGTAAAGCGATTGAGCGAATTGCGTTGCGATCCGTGTACTATCAGGACTCCAATAAAATGCGTTTACATAGAGTTGTCCGCCGTCTTCCGAGGTTACCTTCATCAAGGGCGCTAACGATTTACCAGTTTTAGTATCCAGTATTTCCAAACCGGTGTTGTAACCAATAACTGCAATAGCACTGTCGTCCGGGCTAAATGTCGGATACTGGAAATCTTGATCGTTCACGGAACGTATAGTTTGGAGCGTCGCCTGTGTGAGTAAATCCTTGATATCAATTGACGTTACGCTGATCACACCCGGCACATAATTATATTGCCTGTAAAGGATGCGATTGCCCGACCAGTAGATAAATGCAGGTAACTTCTCAAAAGATTTCAATACAACCGCAGCCGAAATCGGCCCACCTGACGGGTCGCCCTGCTTTAAGTCAACAAGCTCAACCAATCCTTCTCCGGTTACGACAAGAATATATTGACTATCTGGACTCCAAACCGCATCGGAAATTGGTTCTGAGCCAGCCTCCAAATAGCGACAGCAGTTCACCTGTAAAGATGCTGAGGGTCGAGAGTCGACGTAGGCACCACAATTCTGAATCAATAAACCGTAATTTTGATCATCAGGCGAAAAACTGATCCCGGTCAAGTGGGAGCCACAGGCCATCGAAGTATCAATTGCGATTAATTCGTTGGTTGCGGTGTTCCACGTCGTCACTGTGGTAAATTCACCATTGTTGTAGAAGGCAAATATTTTTGCTGTTAGTTCTTTTTGATCAGTCCATCGCAAACCGTTAATGTGTGTTTCGTTTGGACTCTCCATCGACGGATCGGTATCATCTTTGGGCGGTGTGAACGTGTTTAGTACCTTGCCAGATGTCGTATCAAACACCTGCAAGTAGGGACCGTCGGTTAATGTGCCATCACTTGCTTTTTGCTTTTGTGTGCCGCCTACGGCAATTTGTGTAATGTCGCCGGACGGCCACGCCAACGAAAACACATCGCCTTCGGTGTGCAGCGTCGAGATTAACGTTAGTGTTTTTGTATTCCAGATCGTAATTTGGCGATCTTTGTTTACAACTGCAAGTCGAGAACCGTCAGAACTATAGCTCAGGTTATAGCTAGCGCCGGACGGTAACGGAATTACCTTGCCATCTACTGCATCCCACAGTTGCAAAGCGTTTATCTGGCTGATGCTGGCGATCTGATGGCCGCTCGGACTCCATGCCAATAACTCGATCTCGGCGTCGTTGCCTTCAAAGTGTTTAAGCGGTTTCAAATCAAACGTATACAGCCAGATGCCCAAACTACCACCAATCGCTATCAGTTTGCCATCGGGACTCCACGCCACCGCACGCGCTGTGCCGTTTCCGATGCGCCTGATTTCACGCCGATCAACCGGGGATTGTGCGGAGGCATTCGAAACGCTACTGGCTAGAAATAATACAAGTCCCAGCAACAAAAACAATGTTCTCCGCATCGGCAAATCCTTTTTCCAGGGTTAGATAGCTTGTTCTGTCGGAATAAGATAGACTGGTAACAGATTGATTGTAACGGAAACCGCTCATGCAAGCCTTAGTCAGCAATTCGAGTATCGCACCTGCACCAGTGGTTCGCAGTTCGACGGCTTTCGTTTGTGATAATGTAACACTCTACAATGCTGATGTTACATCACTTTACGAAAAGTGGCAGTCGCCTGTCGTGATCGTATCGGATGGTGCATATGGTGTGGCCGGGTTTGCTGGTGATCCGCCCGCTGCCGAAGCCCTACCAGAGTGGTATGAACCGCATATCAAGGCATGGTCTGCCAAAGCCACGCCACTGACAACCCTATGGTTTTGGAACACCGAAATTGGTTGGGCGAATGTGCATCCGATTCTGGTGAAATATGGCTGGACTTATCGAAACTGCCATATCTGGGATAAGGGTATTTCGCATATTGCGGGCAACGCGAACTCTAAAAGCCTCCGCAAGTTCCCGGTGGTTACAGAAGTTTGTGTACAATATGTGCGGGACGCTGAGTTTCGCGTCAATGGTCAGCGGGCAACGATGCAGCAGTGGCTTCGTGCCGAATGGCTGCGTTCGGGGTTGCCACTCTCCAAAACGAATGAAGCGTGCGGCGTAAAAAATGCAGCTACTCGCAAATATTTTACGGCGGATCATTTATGGTACTTTCCGCCTGTGGATGCGTTTGAACAACTCGTTGTCTATGCAAACAAAAATGGCAAATCCACTGATGTTCCCTATTTTTCGGTGGATGGGATTCGCCCGCTATCGGGAGCGGAGTGGGAGCAGATGCGTTCCAAGTTTTATTGTAAAGTCGGAGTCAGCAATGTATGGCGTGAGCCAGCAGTACGCGGCACAGAACGCCTCAAAAAAGGTACAAAGAGCCTGCATTCCAACCAAAAGCCGCTCAAGTTGATGGAAGTTATTTTACAGGCAACCTCTGATCAGGGCGATCTAGTTTGGGAGCCTTTTGGTGGTTTGTGTTCTGCGGCAGTTGCAGCACGCCGGATGAATCGAAAGTGTGTCAGTGCCGAAATAGACCCCACTTTTTACAACCTGGCCGTACAGCGGTTGGAGCATGACGCATGGCAACCGAGCCTGTCCGAGTAATTCCAGATTCAGCGTGGCGTCACTATGATTTATATCAGCGAGTGACCGAAGCCCTCTACGCATTGCCATTCTATTTCAAATCGGAAACGATGATCGCCGGGATCATGGCGACGGACATTTTTACGCTTAATGCCGCTTTTGGAGCTACTATCGAGGATCAAGTCGTTAACACACTGAATGCCATGCGCTCGATCTGGGATCCACAAGGTCAATACAAACTTTACGGGTTTATACGTCAACCACAGACATTTCCAGATGTACTTTGCAGACGTGTTTCACCTAGCGATAATGAAGATACCACGATCATGGGTATTGAGTTAAAAGGGTGGTATTTATTGGCAAAAGAAGGTGAACCCAGTTTTCGTTTTCAAGTTACACCAGCGGCTTGCAATCCACAAGATTTGATCGTTGTTGTACCCTGGGCTTTGTCTAATGTGATTTCAGGAGTACCGCGCGTTTTTACGCCCTTTGTTGAGTCTGCGCGTTATGCTGCTGAGTATCGAAATTTTCATTGGCAGCACTTGCGAAATGCGGTTTCAAGCACCGAAATCGTATCACCCACAATTAGTAATGCGTACCCCAAAAAGTCGGACAAAATTGCAGATCGGCCAATATCCGATTCTGGGAAAAATTTCGGGCGTTTCGCCCGTACTGGCTTGATGGATGAATACTTGCAGTTAGCTAAATCGGAACCATTAGCTGGCATTGAAGCCAGACATTGGCTCTCGTTTTTCAAAGCCTTTCAAGAGCAGCGATCCGGCGATGAAATTGAGACAGAGGTGAGGCGGCTGTCAAATTTGCACTCTGAATAAACAATTTTACATCAAAACCGGGTAAAGTTGAACAAAAAGGAAAGCGACTTTGGCCGAAAGAACCGTCTCCAGAGTGTTGATCAGTGGCTTATTGGATTTATCTGCACGCCATCTATGGTCGGATTATGACCCGGAAGCCGATGTGTTATATATCAGTTTTCGGAAGCCGCAGCAGGCTAACGATAGCATCATGGAAGATGACGGAAACATTTATCATTACCGTGATGAGGAATTGGTGGGCATTAGTGTACTGAATGCCTCACAACAAACGGTTCTCCCGTAGCGACTCCAGCACCTGCAGCACCTGATCATCGGGCACATCGTCGGCCAGTACGGGTGAGCCGATCCCCTTCAGCAGCACGAACCGCACACGCTTATCCTTGCGCTTTTTGTCGGCATTCATCGCGGCACGCAGGTCAGCAGGGGCGTAATCACGGTAACTTGTCGGCAAGCCCGTTTCCCGGAGCAGCTTTTCAACACGTTCTGGCAATTCGGCATCGCACAAACCGTGCAAGTGCGACAAGCGCAGCGCCCCAACCAACCCAACGGCCACTGCTTCGCCATGACGCCATTCATAATGACTGACCGTTTCAATCGCATGGGCGAAAGTATGACCCAGGTTCAGGAAGGCACGAATATTGTGTTCGTAGGGGTCTTCTTCCACGACGTTGATCTTCACCTGCACGGCACGCGCCACAAAATCGGGCGTCGGTTCGGCATACTGTGCCGGATCGAGTAGTGACGGATCGGCTAACAAACCGTGCTTAATTGCTTCGGCAAGCCCGGCCAGTCGTTCGGCGTCCGGCAGCGTTTTCAAGGTATCGGTATCGATCACGACCAGTTCTGGTTGCTTGAACGCGCCGACCAAGTTTTTACCCTGTGGCAGATTGACGCCCGTTTTGCCGCCGACACTTGAATCGACCATCGCCAACAAGCTGGTGGGGACTTGAACGAAAGGCAACCCGCGAAGATAGCTGGCCGCCGCAAAGCCCGCTGTATCCCCGATTACACCACCGCCCAACGCGATCACCACTGCTTTGCGATCCAGTTCGGCATTTGCAAAGGCGTCGTACAGGTGACGCACACTGTCCAGCGTTTTGTAATGTTCACCGTCGGGCAGCGTGATCAGCGGCGCGTCGAGTAGTTCTGAGAGGCGTTCGCCGTAAATCGGAGCAAGCGACTCGGTGGTGACGATCAGCTTCCGCCCGTTGAGATTGCGCTGATCGAGCAGTGTGGGGATTTGATCCAGCAGGTTTGTGCCCACATAGATCGGGTATTTGCCTTCTGGTGTGAGTGCCTCTAGCGTGCGGAACGCCATAATTCGATTACTTTCTCAGCGACAGCAGCGGGCGTCTGACCGTTGGTTTCGATGCGATGCGTTACCGTTTCATAAATGGCCTGACGGGTTTCGAGTAATCCAGCGATACGCTCAACGCGATCCGCGCCTTTGAGCAGCGGGCGATTGCTGTCATATTCGAGTCGGGACGCGATCTGCTCAACGGAAGCAGTCAGGCAGATCACCAGCCCTGCCGCCTGCAAGCGTTCGCGGTTAACCGGATCGAGCAGGATACCGCCGCCCGTTGCCACAACCGTATGTTCCCAGCTTGCCATTTCCGCGCACAAATCCGACTCCAGTTTGCGGAAAGCCGCTTCACCTTCACTCTCAAACAGCGCCCGAACTGATTTTCCGATTCGGCGCTCAATCAGGTGATCGGTATCCACGAAGCGCCAGCCAAGTTGTATGGCCGCCGAACGTCCGGTGGTGGTCTTGCCTGTCCCCATGAATCCGACCAGAATAATATTCGCCGCTAGACTCCCCCTCTCCGTTGATAGAGAGGGGGTAGGGGGGTGAGGTTGCTCAGGTGTACTCATAATTGAACTGCCAGGGCAAATTATCCATCGGCACATCTTCAAGCCGATTGCGGCGCAGCGCGGCAAAGCGCGGACGAAGTTCATCCATCGAGTCACCACCAAGTTTTTCAAGCAGCGCATCAGCCAGCACAATCGCTACCATCGCCTCAACCACCACAACGGCGCGCGGCACGGCACAAAAATCGCTGCGTTCGTAGTTGGTGGGACTCGGTTCGCCTGAGGCCAGATCAACCGACGACAACGGGTTGAGCGTAGTTGAGATCGGCTTCATGGCAGCGCGCACAATTACGGGTTCACCCGTCGTGATCCCACCTTCGAGTCCGCCCGCCCGATTGGAGAGCCGTTTAAGTTGGCTATCCTCGACGATGATCTCGTCGTGAACCTGTGTGCCGCGCATCTGCGCCTGTTTGAACGCCTGACCGATCTCTACGCCTTTGATGGCGTGAATACTGCCGACAGCGGCCATCAATTTGCCGTCGAGTTTGCGATCCCAGTGAACATGCGATCCAAGTCCTACAGGTACATTGAGCGCGGCCACTTCAACGATCCCGCCGAGTGTATCTTTGGCTTGAATCGCCGTGCGAATCGTCTCACGCATGGCGGCAGTAGCCTCAGGATCGGGACAGCGCACTTCACTGTTTTCAGCCGCTTCAAAGCGCGCCAGGTAATCATTTGTTTGGGGTAGATCGACGCTCACATCGCCGATGGCTGTCACATAGCCCTGAACTTTGACGCCAAATTCGCCCAACAGCTTTTTGCAAACGGCACCAACGGCAACACGCATCGTTGTTTCGCGGGCGCTGGCACGTTCCAGCGACAGGCGCAGTTCCCGATAGCCATACTTGAGCGATCCGGTCAGATCGGCATGGCCGGGGCGCGGCGTGGTCATCGGATCGATCACTTTTTCTGCCCAGTTTTTGTAGTCGCGGTTATCGACCAAAAGCGTGATCGGCGCTCCCGTCGTACAACCTGCTACCACGCCCGCTGAAAACCGAACATGATCATGCTCGATGGACATGCGCCCACCGCGTCCATAGCCTTCCTGTCGGCGTGCCAGATCAACATCAACGTCGGCAGTCGTGAGCGGCAAGCCAGCGGGCATCCCTTCGAGAATTGCCGTCAATCCCGGTCCGTGCGATTCGCCAGCAGTTAAAAATCGGATCATGGGTTCTCCGTTTGATCAGTCTCGTCGGCGGTTGAGTTCAGCGTTTGCAAAATTGCTTCCATTTCCCGTTTGAAAAAGGGTACGTCGTTTTCGGCAGTTTCTCAAACAATTTTGAGACTGATGCCAAAATAGTTGTGAACAACCTGATTTCGCATTCCGATGATTTTAGCCCATGGAATATCGGGATGCGCTTTGCGGAGTGTATCGGGCAAATTACTCGCAGCTTCACCGATCACGCCTAATTGATGGATAATCCACGTCCGAACGAGTTCATCCTCAAGAAAGACTTGCTGCCCTCTGACAACATATCTCTGGATGTTGCCAGCCGCGTCAATAATGTCTTGCAGACGTTCAGAAGTACCCCTCATAACAGCCTTGCATCGTGCAACACAGACTCCTTTGCACGCGGCTTCAAGCCATCTTCGGAGGCAACATCAACCTCGTGCCCAAGAATTTCTTGCAATTCAATTGTTAGCCCCGCTTGATCAAGCAGCGTGCGCCCGTCCTCAAAATCAACCAGAAAATCAACATCGCTTTCAGGTGTCGCTTCGCCACGCGCCACAGAACCGAACAGCCGCACATTCGACGCGCCATATCGTGCCGCCGCCTGCAAAATCTCTGCACGTTTAGCAGCCAGCAGTTCGTAGACGGTAGGGGAAGGAATCATCGCCAGTTCAACGGCTTTTTCAGCATGAATACGCGTCGTGTCGAACAACGGCACGCTGGCGTCTTCCGGTTTGACGAGCAGCATGATCTCGGTGCAGCCCAGGATAATCGCCTGCGCGCCGCGTGCCACCAGCGCGTCCATGATGCGCGCATACTCCCGCCGCGACGACTCGACGATCCGCCCTAGACACAGTTCATCGTAGATCACCTGATGCACGATCTGCCGATCCGCCTCATCGGGGATCAACACCTCAAGGCTATACTGATCGGTCAGGATACCTTTATAGAAGTCGTGTTCCATCGTGTACTTCGTGCCGAGCAACCCGATTCGTTGCAGTCCGGCAGCCTTGATGCGATCTGCGGTGGCGCTGGCGATATGAATCAACGGAATTTTAACGACATTTTGAACAGCAGGCGCAGACTTGTGCATCGTATTCGCGCAAATCAAGACCATCTCAGCGCCGCCCCGTTCAAGGCGCTTGGCTGCGTCGATCATAGCTTGTGCCGCTTCATCCCAACGGCCTGCCTGCTGCAACTGCTCAATCTCATGAAAATCGACGCTGTACATCAGGATTTTGGCAGAGTGCGATCCACCCAGTTGATCGCGTACCAGTTCGTTGATGATTCGATAGTATTCCGCCGATGATTCCCAGCTTAGCCCGCCTATCAGCCCGATCACTTTCATGGTGTTCTAGAGTCCCAATAATCCGTTCATGTGTTTGAGCAGGTCAGCCGTGCGGAGTGGCTTAGTCATGTATAGATTCGCGCCCGCCGCTAATGCCTGATCTTGAATCGACTGCACGGCGTGTGCCGAAATGACGATCACGGGTACATTGGCGGTAAGCGGGTCCTTTCGCAGCGTTTTGCAAACTTCATCGCCGCTAATGTCCGGGAGCATCATATCCAGCAGGATAATATCCGGCGCTTCGACTTGTGCCAGGATCAAGCCTTCATTGCCCATGAGGGAACTAACAATCTCGAAATTTTTGATTTTCAGATAGATGGAGAGCATTTGAATCGTGCCTGGTTCATCGTCGATGATCAAGACTTTTGGCATTCTTCACTTTGTCCTTTGTAAAAGCCGCAGCCACTACTGTTCTGCCAGCGTCGTCTGGCAGATCATTCGCATCACGTCAATTGGGGCTTGGCGTCCCGTCCAAGCCTCGAACGCGCTGGCACCCTGATAAATCAACATGCCCAGTCCGCCAATCGCGCGCAGACCCGCCGCCTCTGCATCCTTCATGAGTTTGGTTTGCAGTGGCCGATAGACGGTATCGTAGAGCGTCGCACCTTTGGGAAAGGGCAGCTTATCCGGCCAGGGCGTGGCATTCACCTCCGGCCACATACCCACCGGAGTCGTATTGACGATGATCGTCGCTTCCTCGGCCAGCGCCGGGAGCGAATCGAGCCATGCTGCCGATAGCTGCGCCTGCGGCCATGACATTCGTAAGAAGTTGACGATTTGTTGCGCTCGATCAAGCGTCCGATTGACAAGCGTCACCTTCGCCCCGGAGCGCATCAGCCCGGCGGCACATGAGCGCGCCGCGCCGCCCGCCCCCAAAATCACGACGCGCGAATTACCATCGACTCGTACACTATTCACTGCCAGATCGGTCAAAAAGCCGCTCATATCGGTGTTCAAACCTTCGAGATGCCCGGTATCCCGATCTACCCGAATCGTGTTGACCGCCCCGGCGATCTGCACGGCGTCGGTTACACTATACATCAAGGGAATCACATTGACCTTGTGCGGCACGGTCACGTTCACCCCACGAAAGCCTAACGAGGCCAGGCCGCGCACCGCCACTTCCAGATCGGCCTCATGGACAGGCAGCGGTACATAGCGCCAGTTCAAACCCATGTAGGCGAACGCGGCATTGTGCATTTCCGGTGAGAGCGAATGCGCTACCGGCCAGCCAATCACCCCGACAAGCTGCGTCTGTCCGTCGATGCTCACGCGCGCTGCCCTTCGATATGGCCGTTGTAGAGCGCATTGAAGCGCGTAAAATAGTCGGGGAATGTTTTCTGGGTGCAGCCTGGATCGTTGATCCGAACCCCCGATGTCTTGAGTCCGGCAACGGCAAAAGCCATTGCCATGCGATGATCCTGATAAGTATCCACATCGGCGGCGTGCAGTTTGCCGGGATGTACTCGTAGGCCATCGGCGAATTCGTCTACTGTCGCGCCTAACTTGCGAAGTTCGGTCACAATCGCCTGAATGCGATCCGTCTCTTTGTGCCGTATATGCTGCACATCGCGGATCGTGACGGGGCCATCGGCATAGGGCGCAATGGCAGCCAGGGTTTGCGCCGTGTCCGAAATGGCATTCATATTCACATCGACGCCCCGTAGCTGCGACGGGCCATGCACGGTTACACCATCGGATCGATAGTGAACGATGCAGCCCATCTTTTCCAAAACATCCAGAAAGTGAATATCGCCTTGCAGCGAGTCGCGGCCTAAATACGGAACGGTGACTTTTCCGCCCGTGACCGCCGCCGCCGCGAAAAAGTAGCTGGCGTTGGAAGCGTCCGGCTCAATCGCGTATTGGCGAGCAGTGTATCGCTGTCCCGCGCGCACTTTGAATCGTTTGTAACCGTCGCGCTCAACCGAAACCCCAAACTGCGACATCATTTGAATCGTCGTTTCGATGTACGGTTGTGAGACGAGCGCGCCTTCAATGCCAATCGTCACGTCTTTGCGGGCATAGGGCGCGATCAGCAGCAGCGCCGACAAATATTGACTGCTTTCGCTGGCATCGAGCGAGGTCAGGCCGCCTTCCAAACCGTGCGCGTGAACGGTTAGTGGGAAATGACCGGAGTCGGCGCTGACTTCTGTGCCAAGTCGGCGCAGGGCAGCCAGCAGCGCGGCAATCGGGCGTTCGCGCATTCGCGGCACACCGTCGAAGTGATATTCGCCTTCACCAATGCACACCGCCGCCGTTAGGAAACGCGCCGCTGTGCCCGCATTCCCCACAAATAGATCGGCACTGGTCGCCGGGATATGTCCGCCCAGACCATGCACCGCAAAAGTAGCGGCGTCGGGATCGGCCTCAACGGTGAAGCCAAGCCGCCGTAAACACTCGACAAAGCACTGGCTATCCTCACTGAACAGACCATTCTGGAAAGTGGAAACGCCGTCGGCCAGCGCAGCCAGCAGCAGCGCGCGATTGGTGATGCTCTTGGAGCCGGGTACACGAATGATCGCGTCGGGCGGCGCAGGAATCGGGTGAATTTCAATTGACTCGGTCACGATCTTTTTCTCAACTCTCTGTTGGAACACAGCGCCCCATTCTCGGCGGCGTTCCCGGATCGAACTCAACCAAACCCGATCTGTCGGGTCATCGTTGCTGAAAGCGGCCAGTAAAGCGGTCAACTGTGATTGCAAACCGGACAGCGCGCGCCAAATAGCGTCGGTGTTCGTCGCCATCACGTCGCCCATCATCGCCAGGTCGCTGCTTGCCAGCCGCGAAGTATCTTTGAAGCCAGTGGATGCCAGACTGAAAAGTGTATCGCGGCCTTCGTCATTCGTCACCTGTGCAACCAGCCCCATGCTTAACAAATAGGGCAGATGACTGATCACGGCGACATATTGATCGTGCTTGACCGGATCAATCCAGAAGGGGCGGCCACCGATAGCCCGCACGATTGACTCAGCCAACAAGCGATATTGCAGCGGCGCGCGCCCGGTATCGCACAGGGCGAAGGTGCAGCCGCCGTACATGGTCGGGTCAGCCGCCGCATAGCCGCTCGACTCCTTGCCGCACATCGGATGGCCGCCGATAGCATACACATTATCGGGCAGGGCGCGCATCGCCTCCACGATCATCGTTTTGGTGCTGCCCAAATCCATGACTAACGTACCAGGGCGTAAACAGGCGGCGATCTGAGGGAGCAGCCCCAAGATGGCGCGAACCGGCGTCGCCAGAATCACCACGTCGGCATTGGCAACCGCTTCGACTAAATCATCGGTCACATGGTCGAGAAAAGCGGCAGCGGCTTCGCGGGTGGCCGGGTCGCTATCCAGCCCACATAAGGATTTCACCTTGCCATTGAGCGCCAACGCTAAGGATGATCCCATCAGCCCCAGGCCAATGATCGTAAAACCAGACTCGTCTAATGTTTTTGCCATGCTAACCTTTTCGTGCGACGGCCATCAGGTGGCTGCTTGCGCCCAACAGCGTCGGCTCTCCTTCGATGCGGCGAATTGTATCCAACAGTCGTTGGCGACGCGCCGGATCGTTCCAATGTTCATCGAAGTCGTTCAGGAGCCAGCCGGGTCCCTCTATTGCCAATGTGCCCTCGTGCTTCAACCCGGCATCTTCGACTTCTGTCTTCAACTCGAATGGATGATGAAAAAAGGTCGTGGTGAAGTACCCGGCCTGATCGGTCAGATTGCGGTGCTGCCCATCCGTCAGATCGCGCTGAACGATTCGCTGAAAGTCTGGATCATCCATCCGTCGATGCAGCCAACCGTCAAACATCGAAGCGAACCGCGAAATGCCCGCCGCGAACACGTAACCACCCACTCGCAACACGCGCCGCGCCTCACGCAAAGCCGCGATTCGATCTCCGCGTTCGGTCAGATGATAGAGCGGGCCAAACAACAAAACGGCGTCCACGCTCTCATCCGGCCAATCGAGCCGCCGCGCATCCCCAACCGCGATACTTGCCAGCGGGTGATCGGGCTGCGCTTCGGAGGCGGCTTTGGCCTGTTCGATATGCAGCGGTACGGCGTCAATCAGGTGGACTCGATAGCCAAGCGTCGCCAACCAGCAGGCGTGAATGCCCGCACCGCCGCCCACATCCAATACGGTTACGGGCGGTTTTGGCAGATCGCGCAGGACGATTTCGCGCGTGCGTTCCAGTTCTAATTGACCAGTACCATGCAGCAGTCGTTCGGCTTCCTGGCCGCGCTTATAAAAAGCGATTGCTTCCGCTGGCAGTCGGTTGGACATGGGTGATTCCTGTTGCGTTTGCAAGGCGGATTGACCTCACCCCCAACCCCCTCTCCGCAAGCAGAGAGGGGGAGTCGCCATCATCTAAAAAGTCCCTCTCTGTTAACGGAGAGAGATTAGGGTGAGGTCAATACTATACCGTTCGATCTACCGCCTCGGCAACGCGGCGCATCTGCGTAACCAGCTTGGCGAACGCTTCCGGCTTGAGTGACTGCGCGCCATCGGACAGCGCCTTTTCCGGGTTGCAGTGAACTTCCATGATCAGGCCATCAGCGCCCGCCGCGATAGCCGCTTTCGAGGCGGTAGCTACGTATTCGGCTTTGCCTGTTGCGTGGCTCGGATCAGCGATAATGGGCAGGTGCGTTTTGGATTTGAGAACGGGGATCGCGTTAATATCGAAGGTGTTGCGGGTGTATGTCTCGAATGTGCGGATACCGCGTTCGCACAACATGACTTTGTTGTTGCCATGCGAGAGAATGTACTCGGCGGACATGAGCAGTTCTTCCATCGTACTCATCAGACCGCGTTTTAGCAGCACCGTGTGCTGCGACTCGCCAACTGCGTTGAGCAGCGTGTAGTTCTGCATGTTGCGCGCGCCGACTTGCAGTACATCGGCATATTTGCAGACGAGCGGCACCAGTGCCGGGTCCATCACTTCGGTGACTATCGGCAAACCAGTCAGTTCGCGGGCTTCGGCCAACAGTTCAAGACCTTCTTCGCCCATACCCTGGAAAGAATAAGGTGACGAACGCGGTTTGTACGCGCCGCCACGTAACGCCGTCGCGCCCGCCTCTTTGACGGCCTGAGCGGTTTCCATCAACTGATCGCGGCTCTCGACGGAACAGGGACCGGCGATCAATACTAATCGCGTATCGCCAACGGCCACGTCGCCCAATTGGACGTGTGTGTTCACCGGACGGAACTCGCGGCTTGCCAGCTTATAGGGCGCTGTCACACGCATTACGCGCTCAACGCCCTCCATTATCGATAATTCGTCCCCATTTTCCAGCTTGCGATCTTCGCCGACGACGCCAATCACGGTACGTTCCTTTCCTTCGGATAAATGCGCTTCGTAACCCAGTTCCTTGATACGTGTGACGACGGCGGCGACTTGTTTGGTGCCTGCCCCGGCCTGCATAATAATGATCATGTGCTTAATTGTCCCCTTGTACACTAGGTTTTGTTCGTAAAATCAGCCGTTTCCGGCAGCGTAACCGTTTTGCGATCCGGGCGCAGGTTGACCGCGCCGCGAATATACACATGCTGAATGTCCGTCAGACCGCGCGTGGTATTCCAGTGAATCAGCACACGGACACACATTTGGAGGCCGTGCGGTACGTTCATTTCATGGCTGCACATCAATGCTGCATCATGCCAACCCATCTGCCGCGCGGCCAGTGCTGGATATTCGGCGGTCAGGTCAGGTGTCGTCGTGAACCATGCGCTGGCGATGTCGTCCTGTTCAATTCCGTTGGTGGCCACCATCCTTTCGAGCAAATCGCGTGTTGCCTCCAGGATAGCGGGTGCGCTGTTCTCGGTGGCCGTCGTCGCGCCGCGCACCCCGCGACAGACGCTTTGTTGACTGGTATTCTGCTTTTCTGATGAGTCCATGCTGCCCTTTTTGTTTGCCTTTACCGTACTGGCAAGTCGGCGTGTCGCAACAAAAAAGGCGCAGAGCGGTGTGCTCTGCGCCTTTGGATGTTTCCCTTTTGCTCTACGCTCAGGTTACTCGGCTGTCAGGCAGCGCCCGCTCTAAGGTGTTATGGCCCTTAAAGTAAAAATACGCATAAAAATAGTAACCAGCGCCTTTTGGCTGGAAACTGGTGTTGTCTGCGTAATGGGCGGAACTGATGCCGTGCGACACGAAAACCTACCTGATAAGATGCCGCAAGCGTAACATGGTTCATCATAAAGAGTCAAGCCCACTGAACAAGGTTGTGCAAAATCACCAACTTAATCCCGGCAAGTTGCTAAGAATTGCCCTCACCCTACCCCTCTGGGGAGTTGCGGTCAGGGGGACTGCACAGATGCGTAGTAAAAATCCAGGGACACCGTGATTGAGTCTCGTAAATCAGGTGGAATTGGCACTTATTTTCAGGCGGCAATGTTATATTCGGCTTCTATCTTTAGTTTTCGCTAAAGTGGAGCACCAGGAGGTGGCTTCGTAGGTAGAGAAGATATTTGTTGAGATAAATCTCGTTCCAGCATTGCTTTCAGATTTCCAGACTCAAGTTGATGCAAAATGATCGCCATTTCTTCCGACGAGTATGGCATATCGTGTTCGAGCCACCACAGTATGGCTCCCACAGAGGCGCTGGAACTGTAGCTTACATACAGGTCAATTGACCTGTCATCATTTTGAAGTTCCGTCGGCAGGGAACGCCGTATCCGTTTCTGGATATACTGCCGAATTTTATCTGTAAATACGGGATCACCATTCTTTCCCAGCATGACGCGATAGAACTTGGCATTCGTGCGTATGTGATCAATGACCCTGGTGAGTCCCTGAACTATTTGATTGGCATCCACTTTATTCGGCTTTTGTGGCCCGACTTCAAGCGGAACGTCAAGTAGCTCATAGACAGTTTGGGCATAATTGTCCAATAGATCAAATTTATCCCTGAAGTGCCGATAAAATGTGGCCCGGTTGATGCCAGCGTATTTCGTAATATCGGTCACCGTCAGCGCAGAAAACCCTTTCTGCACGGTCTGGTCGAGCAGCGCGTCCAGCACCAGTTTATGAGTACGCTGTACGCGGAGGTCATCGCTGGAATAGTCATTGTGAGTCATTTTTCCGCCTCGTGTTGCATAAGCGACATTTGGGTTTCATTTGATTCTTGACCGTTGAGCATAAGAACATATAATCTAGTGTATAGCTACAGAGTGTATCACATGAATCAGTCTGTCGCGCAAGTGTCGAAGCTAATGATGAATACAAAGCTCAGGAGGATTTACCGATGTCAAGTGCCAACGCATTGAATATGAAAATGCAAGATTACAGCACTGATTTTCTCGTAGATAACACGTCAAAAGAAGCCTTCGATGCCATCACCAACATTCGTGATTGGTTTTCACAGGCAACAGAAGGTGAAACCGATAGGCTCGGTAACGTGTTTTATTACCACTACCAGGACAATCACCGATGCACATTCAAAATCACGGAATTCGTACCTGGTAAAAAGATTGTCTGGCACGTGTTGCAGAATTACTTCAAGTTTGTCAAAGACACAACTGAGTGGACTGGCACCGATGTTGTCTTTGAAATTGAGAGTAAAGGCGACAAGACCGAAGTTCGCTTTACTCATGTCGGGCTTGTGCCTACCTATGAGTGCTACGACGTTTGTTCAAAGTCGTGGGACACTATCACGCGGAGTTTGCGCGATCTCATCACTACGGGCAAAGGAAAGCCACTCACGCTAGAAGAGTCAAAGTAAAGCTCGTCAACTGAGGTGAAGATGATACACGTGGGTTGGTTCCTGACAATAAATGCTATGAGGTTTGCAGTCGAGCGTAAATGTCGAGTCCAATGATAAATACGAAGCGCAGGAGAATTTACCGATGTCAAATGCCAACGCATTGAATACGAATAAGCAAGATTATCGTACCGCCATTGTTGCCAATGTCACGCCACAGGAAGCGTTTGATAAGATTTGCCGTGTCTCAGAATGGTGGGGAACCAATTTCGAGGGCAAGTCTCAAAAGCTCAATGACATCTTTACTGTGCGGTTTGGAAACGGAGATATGTATAAGATTGAGATTGTTGAGATTGCTCCAAACAAGAAAATAGTGTGGCAAGTTATAGATAGCAACCAAACTTGGCACCCAGACAACACGGAATGGACTGGCACAAAAATAGTTGGGGAAATTTCATCCCAAAAAGATGCAACCCAAATTGATATGACACACCTGGGTTTGGTTCCCGAGTTTGAGTGTTATGATATGTGCAGGCAAGGTTGGGATTTCTTGATGCATCAGAGTTTAATCCAGCTCCTGACTGA
>JBBSEU010000042.1:0-26261 GCA_038239365.1 Aggregatilineales bacterium | reverse complement strand
TCCTTGCTGCTGGCGTGACCCATCAGCCCGATGCGCCACACCTTACCCTTAAGTGCCCCAAGTCCCGCCCCAATTTCAACGTTGTATTCGGTCAGTAGTTGCTTGCGGATCGCTGCTTCGTCCACTTCGGCAGGGATGCGAACCGTTGTCAGTGATGGCAAACGATATTCGGGCGCAACGTGCATCGTCAGATCGAGCGATTCCAACCCTTCCCACAACAGTTCGGCGTTGGCGCGGTGGCGGGCGATTCGATTCTCCAAGCCTTCTTCATCGATCAGGCGCAGGGCTTCCCGAACGGCGTAGATCATCTGAATCGGCGCGGTATGGTGATAGGCGTGTGAGCCGCCCCAATAACTTTCGAGCAGGTTCAGGTCAAAGTAAAAACTACGAACTTTTTCCTTGCGTGCCTTCAATTTTTCGACAGCGCGCGACCCGAACGTGAACGGCGACATACCTGACGGCGCACTCAGACACTTTTGGGTGCAGCTATACGCCGCATCAATTCCGTTCGCATCGACATTGACTGCCACGCCGCCCAAACTCGTGACCGCATCAACCAGCAGCAGCGCGCCCGCATCGTGAACCACTTTCGAGATGTCTGTTAAAGGCTGCATCACGCCAGTTGACGTTTCGGCATGGACAATCGCCACCAGCTTGGCCGGACGTTGACGGAGTGCCTCGGCCACCTGATCGGCGGTAAACGCTTCGCCCCAGGGGCGTTCGATGCGCGCCACATCCGCGCCATAACGTCCGGCAATATCGGTCAGCCGTTCGCCAAAATAGCCCGCCACGCACACCAGCACCGGATCGCCCAGTTCAACCAGATTAGCGATTGCCGTCTCCATGCCCGATGTGCCCGTGCCGGGGAGTGGGAAGGTGATCTCGTTGGTTGTGCCCCACACACTTCGTAGCAGGGTTTGCACCTCGCCCATGATCTTCAAAAAATCCGGGTCAAGGTGGCCGATGGCGGGCGTTGCCATTGCCCGCAAAACGCGCGGGTGGCAATCGCTGGGGCCGGGGCCGTGCAAAAAGCGAATGGCAGGGTTTAAGTCGGTGTAAGTCATTATGTTCAGGTTTTCCTATGGATTAAATAATTCAAGACGATACAACTGGAAACGGGCCGTCTACATCTAAATTCCTACCAGATTCGGCGGCTTGCTGGATGATCTGCATTCTATCCCGAATGTGCTGTTGATCATCTGTGCTGAACGCCTCAAACTGATCTGGCAGCATCGCGTAATCGATCTGCACATGAAAAGCGGGCGAATTTTGGAACGTTCGATTGTAGACAGCACCCAGATCGAAATTATCCACACTTTGCCCGGCACTTAACGGAATGATCACGGTTGGAATAGGTTGATCAACATCGAAGATCAGCGCGTGCGAAGTCCCCTTATACACGTTCGGACGCGGATCCCTGACGATGATGCTGTAAGCGTGCGAGTCGGGATCATTTGGATAGTGCCGCAGTCGTTTATCGATGGATGGTTGTTGATGCAAGTAATCGATCTCGATCAATGGCACACCGCTTTGAAGCGATACGTTCCGCTTTTCGCGGTACTGCTCATAACCCTCATAGGGGCGCTTATTGGTAGGCGACAGCAGTTCAATTCGCGTGACGGGTTTACCAATTTCGTCCGCAATCACTTCGTAAATGATCGAAGCGGCCAGCTTGTCCTCGTCGATTTCCCCATCCAACGACTCTTCTGAAAGCGCGATGTAGCCCGCTGGCAATACCGCGTTGAGGGCGCGCGTAATGTCCGTGATGTGATCGTGATGAAAGCCGCGCCAACCATTCGGTCTGTTTTGCATCCAACTGTTCGCGTGTGCATTCACCCCGAAGTATTGGTTTTTGGCAGCACGAATCATCAGCGCGCCCTCATAGGATTACAGCCGCACTTCTTCAATCGGCTTGAGAGTCGGGATCGTCATCGGATCAGGCAGCGCCCAACCAACATTGAATGACACCTTTTCACCTTTTTTGAAGTGAATCGGCAGAGGAATCGGGTTCACGGATCGATCCGTCGGAATCGACTGACCATTAACGCTCACATCATTGAGGGTAACGCCCTTCGGCAGTTCGATATGCAGCGTGATCGCCCCATCATTAACCGCGCGATATTCGCCACCGATCCGCTCCGGCTCAACTTCTAACCGAATGAGCGGCATATCCAGAATGAAGCGTTCTTTCGGGATACGCGGCGCGATTTGCAGTCCATCACCGACAGGTTCAATGCCGCACAATCGGATCAACGATAGGAGTGCCATCGCGTGCGGGTTGCTGTTAAGCGCCGGGTAATCGGTCATGGGCGTGACCGGGCTGGCCCATGTGCCGCCGGGGCGTGCGCCTTCGATACCATTGAGTGCGTCGGGTGCTGTCCAGATGCCGAACCAGACCGACGGGAATACAGCGGCATGAGTCGCAAAGGTTTGCCGGAGCAGCGAACGCCACGCCAGGTCTGGCCGCGAACGTGAATAGCCCCATGTCAGCAGTTGTGAGATCGCAGCCGAGACCTGACCACGTTCGATGTACGGAGCGCCCGTTGGTGCGGCATTGTCCAGCATGGTATCAATCGACTCGATCAACGTCGGTTCGTAGCCTGCTTCGGCAGCGATACCACTGATCAATGCCCAGGGCTGCGCTTCCAGATTGAGTTGATATTTGCCGATAATCACCGGTTCATTCAGGACATTTCGCAGAATCGCGCGGCTGTACCAGCGCCCTGACCACTGCCTATTGACTGCCGCTTTGAGTCCGGGAACTACCGCGCGCATTCGTTCGGCCAGTTGCGGATCGTGTTTGTCAAGCATATCCGCCACCAATGGCAGGATGTACACGGCCATTTGCGCGTTCGGAATCGACTCGCCGCTAGCCGCCGATAGCTCATACGATACACCCAGGAAGATACGCGCGACGGCATTCTCGATCACCACACCGTCCGCCCAATCGCCATCCCCAACCCGAATCAAGCCATTTTCGCCGACACCAACGCCATTCATCAGATGGTCAAAGGCGACGCGCGCATGATCCAGAACCGTCTCACCGTTGACGCTGGCGGGTTTCGAGCCAACCGGGTAAAACGGTACGTTCTTATCGAGGAAACCCACATCGCCTGTCGCGGCCACATACTCGGCCAGACCAAGCAGGAAGAACAGATCAAGATCACTCGGCTTGTTATGTACCAGCGCGCCATCGAGCAGACCATGACCGGAGAAGGCGTAGGACATTGCGCCCGTTTCGCCGCGTGTGATCTGCATCAGCAGCGTCAGCGTTTCGCGTGCCAGATCGGGACGGATATAGCTGAGCGGCATTGCAAACAAGACCTGATCACGCGGCGCACCATCCAGACCGTGCAGGTACAGGTAGGCCGATCCCTGCGTGACCACATGCGCGTCGTGATAGGCGTTATAGACCGAAGCCGCCTGCAAACAGTAGGCGTGCCAGGCCATTTCACGCTGCAAGGCCGGATTGCCGCCCGTCGAAAAATAGACGAGGTGCTTTTTCCAGGCATTCAGCGTATCGTCCAGCGTTTTCAAGCGGTAGCTCTGCACAAAATCGGTCTGCTCGTCTGGCCGCACCGCGCCGTAGGCATAACGAAGCTGCACGATTTCGCCGGGCGCAAGCGTCAGATCGCGGCGCTGTACCAAACAAAACGGTTGGCTGGCCGCCGATTGTTCTTCCAGCAAACGCCCTTCCTGACGTTCTGCGACGGCTTCCGGCTGACGCGGATCGCTATCGCCAAAGAACGCGATTTTGTCGGTATAAACGGCGGACGGCTTGCCTTGCAGATCGATCAGGAAAACATCAGCCGGATACCAGTCAATTGGCGATGGGTCATCCATATCCGGGATTTGTTCGGCGATGGCGGTCATGTGCGAACGCAGCAGCCCGCGTTCCGCATCATAATCTACGGTTTGCCGGAAGTTATCGTTGATCTCCTCACGCGAATCGACGCTGGCAAGTGCCGGAAGCCCGGTCTGGAACCAGCTTGTCTCCATCTGGAAATAATTTACATCCCAGTATTCATAATGCTTGAGCGTGATCGGCTGGTCAGACAGGTTACGCAGATACACATCCGCGATCAGAGCCGGATCGTCGCCATAGGGAGCATACACCCGACGTACCGCGCGAATGTTCCGATAAGTCGTTTCGGTTTCAAAATAACCCATGCCAAAAATGCGCCGCGTCTCCGCGCCCTTTGGACGGTAGCGAAATGCCGTTGACCAAACCTCTGTGCCGTCATCAATGAAGCCGAAGCCACCCGCATAGTGACAGCGCAGTTCAGTGTTGCGCGGCCTGGTTCGCAGTTCCTGCGCCATCTGGCTTTGAATTTCGGCGGCAAGCTGAACTTTGTTGTTATCTGTTGGATGGGTCGCGCGCCAGTGTGCCAGCAGTGCATCCTGCCGCCGCAGACGCAGCCATAAACCCCATCGTTTGATCACATCCCGAAGCGGTGCAGGTAAAAAGGTTGCGCCGTCGATCCAATCATCCGGGCTGGAGCCATCATCAAAACGATTGAGCAGTGTGCCGCCCCGATCTCCCATGTAAAGCTGCACCGTGCCATCATTCGAGGCGATACCTGTGATCCGATCATTACCAATCGCGTACCAGTGATCACGCCGATCCAACCCCAGCGAATTGGGGTAGCGCGCCCGAATATCCGCATATTGATCGAGTTCATAACGATAGGCTGGCAATCCATTCGAGTCGATCTGCCAGCTTCCAAAATCACCGCTGCCCGCATCCGTTGGCAAAAAAGTACGCACGTCGTCTACGGGCTGTGCCGGTTCGTCAGGAATCGAATCAGTAGCACGCCCTATCAATCGGTTGATCGCATTCAGCATATCGGTTTATCGAATCTCCGCCCGTGATTCGCCGCGTTTGGTACTGCGCGGCGGCACCGCATAGACTAACAGCATATTGCCGTGAAACAAGTAACCGTTAAACTGCTTGATGGCTTGTGCGGCACCTTCCGACGTCTGCATTTCGATGAATGCAAACCCTTTGGATCGGCCACTTTTAGGATCAGTAACGAGCGTCACCATCTCGATTTCGCCCGCCTGAACAAACAGATCGTGCAAGTCCGGCTCGGTCACACTGGGCGCTAGATCGCCAACGTGAAGTCTGCTACGGTTCATCATGTTAAAACCCTCCGTCGGTAATGCACGTAGTATAGCCGATTTTGGAGGTAAGCGTGGTGGGAATATCGGAGGAGTTAACTAAAACAAACAGGAGGTTGGGTAATCAATAATTTAGGCAAATTAAATCGACTCGCCCATAAATGGACGAGTCAAAGCTTTACACACTATTTCACCCTTGCTGTCGTCGTAACATTTCCGCAATTAGGGCCTCTATTGACTTGGGTTTTGTATTCTCCTCATTGGCCCCGGTCCGAATGCGCTTCCAGTTGCTTGATTAACGCCACCAATGGTGCATCCCCGATGGTTGGATGTTTGAGCCTTGAACCTTCGCCTCAACCTACCCCGCCTCTCGATAACGCGCTGTATACCGCTTCACCGTACTCACACTCATCTCGAATGTCGCGGCCAGCCATCCAGCGTGAAGATCGCTTGAGTGACCAGAGCCGGGCACGTCCAGATGAATTGATGAGCACCTTTAGACACGGCATTGTGCGGAAAGCCCATGCGTTACGAGTTGCTGTGCAACGTGGCTTACGCCCGCCGCTTGAGCCGTAGACTTCGTGCTATTGAGCATCCCGCAATTGATCCAGGATCGCACGCGCTGCCCCGGTGACCCCCGCGTTTAACCCCAGTTTGGCCGGACGAATAGCGATCTGATCATACGGGATCATCCGATTTCGGGCGTTGAGCGTTTCCATCACCACTGGCTCGAACAACGGCCAACTCCCCATTACACCGCCGCCCAATACCACGATCTCCGGCGCGATGATATTCATCAGATTACCCAAACCAACGCCGATGTAAAACCCCGTTTGCCGAATCAGTTCAACCGCGACGGGATCGGCTTGTACAGCGGCCTGTGCGACAATCTTAGCCGTGATCGGTTGATCGCCTGCCAGTTGGCGCATTAGTCCGTCGGGCGTGGCACGTTCGGTAGCAAAGCGGGCGATGGCTGGCCCCGCCGCAAACGTCTCGAAACAACCACGTGCCCCACAGTAACAGGGCGGCCCGTTCGGATCGAGCGCCATGTGACCCGGTTCGCTGGCGACGAAGCCAACCCCGCGATGCAAGTGCCTTTCACTGATGATCCCGCCGCCGATCCCCGTTCCAAAGGTCAGATAGAGCATGGTTCGGCAGCCTTGTCCCGCGCCAACCCAGTATTCACCAAGCGCCGCTACGTCACAATCACCGATCAGCAGCATCGGCAAATCGAGATGCGCCGCCAACATTTCCAGCAGCGGCATATCGTCCCAGGTGGGGAGCGTATACGGGTTTTGCACGCGCCCCCGGATCGGGTCTACCGGCCCGGTGCAGCCAATTCCGATCCCACTGATTTGTGCGATAGTCAGGTTCGCCTGAGCGATCAAACGATGAATCAATTCGGTGATACGTTGCACACCATTGGCGGGGCCGCGCGCGGCTTCAGTGGCGATGCTCTCCCGACTCAGGATACGTGCATCCTGAGCCGCGATCACCGCGCCAACGATGCTCGTACCGCCAATATCCAGCCCAACAACAAAGTCCGGCTCATTCACGAGTTGTCACCTTGCTGCCGTGCATAAAACGGCTGGTATCGAAGCCGCGCTGTTTTGCCAGTTGTGCCGCGATCAGTTGAATCGGGATCATTTCTATTAGCGGCGCGATCCACTCGTCAATCGCCGGGTGCTGTGGCGTCGTGATGCGGACTGCGCCGGGCACAACCTGATCGTTGCCGATCACGAAAACTTGCCCGGATAGCTGCGTCAAATCGCGCGCCAATCCCAGATTGAGTGCCGCCGCACGCCCCGGACTGGCGAAAATGAATGTTACCATTTCGCGTGAAACCACTTCAATCGGTCCGTGCCGAAACTGTCCACTGACCATGCCTTCAGTGGGCAGTTTAGTCGATTCTTTCATGATCAGCGCGCCCGTCATTGCCGACGTGCGCGACGGGCCACGTCCCAAAAAGACCAAAAAGTGGCTAATAGCTAGCTGTTCAGCAATCGTTTCGGCTTGTTTTGACCAATCAGGCAGCGCCTCAGCCATTCGATCTGCCAGCAATCGCAAATTTTCAAGGGCAGGTTGAGTCGGGGCGCTGCGTAAAGTTCGCGCTAACAAATCAAGCACGGCTAAGGTGTTTGTATAGGTCTTGCTCGAAACGGTCAGTTCTGCCCCGGCGTGCAGCAGGATCACGGCGTCACTGTGTAGTGCCAGCGGACTTTCAGCATCGTTGGTGATACCGATGATCGGGATATTGGTGCTGCTCTTGTTAATCGTTTCAATGAGCCGGACGACCTCAACCGATTTGCCCGATTGTGAAATGGCGATCAGCAGCGTTTGCGCGTCCAGTTTGCCATAGTAAACCAATTCGGAGGCTTCGACGGCGCTGGCCGGGATACCATGTTCTTCCAACATGATCACGGCGGGCGCGGCAGCATGGTACGAACTGCCCATCCCGGTAAAGACAACCCGTTTCAGAGTGCCATCTTTTAGCTTTTTTGCCCAGGGATATAAGGCTTCCGCCGAAAAATGGTCGAGTACACGGTGTAGTGCGTCGGGTTGTTCGTGAATTTCTGCGACAAAGCCGCTCATGAATGGGTAGCATCCTTTGTGGGGTTGGCATCCGGCCAAATGATCTTCAAAACATCGCGCGCCTTGCTGATCGAACCAATCATCGGGTTCAGGGTAAGGGCGCGTAAGGCTTTTGCTTCCGATTGCTCCAAAATCGCCTCAACCATCAACTGCTCATAAGCGCAGTTCAGACCGATCCGGGCACGCAGCTCGCCGTTCGCAGAAGGCATCGCCAGTGGCCGAATTTGTCCGGCGTCCAGCAAACACGGCGTCTCGATGATCGCGTCCGGTGGCAGCCAGGGCAGCGTTTGACGATTCGTCACGTTGATGATGTAGGTAGCCGTTCGCCGCTCGATTAAGGCCATCAGCACCGGCGCGATGATCACGTCGTACCATTTTGCGCCGCGCTTGCTCAACCCTTCGGAGCGGCCTTCGGCGTATTCGGCCAGCAAATCACTTTCGAGTTGCATAAGCTGTTGAGCGCGGCTCTGCGTCTGGTTTCGCTGCTTTTCGAGAATCTTTTCAGGCTGGACAAAGTAGCGAAAATAAGGTGTTGGCAGCGCGCCCAATGACCGCACTAAGCCTAAATCCATATCCAGGCTCGGCACGCGCTCCAATCCATCCAGCATGGCGGCGGTCTGATCGCGGCCATCATGTACAACGCGCGTGATAAAGCCAAAATGGTGCATCCCCAGGTAGTCTACACTTATCGCCGACGGATCAACGCCCAACGCCGCCGCTGCTTGCCCGGTCATAGTGATTGGCCCGTCGCACAACCCGATCACTTTTAGCTGAGTGGTACGATTTACGGCATATTGAATCACGCTGGCCGGATTGGTGAACGACAATAGCAGCGCATCCGGGGCATGATGTTCGATTGCTTTTGCCAGCGCGACAACTTCCGGCACAGTCCGCAAGGCATTTGCAAAGCCGCCGGGACCGACTGTTTCTTCGCCGGGGATGCCCAACGGAATTGGAAACGTTTCATCGAAGGCACGCGCCGCCAAACCGCCGATCCGTACCTGATTGACCACATACTGCGCGCTATCCAGGGCTTGTGCCAGATCGGTTGTGCTGGTCACACTCAGCCAATCGCAATCACGCGCCATCTGCGTCGCAACTTTTGTGACCGCATCGAGTCGAGATGCCGTGCGTGCATACAAGGCCACTTCGATATTGTGTGTACCGGGCTGCTGTGCGTACTTTTGCAGTGCGTCTACCAGTTCGGGAGTGCCGATGGCGCTGCCGCCCAGTACCGCGATCTTCACGTTATTCGTTGCCATAAAACGCCTTGATGGTATCGGCCACCTGTCGCACTTCGGGTTCGGTCAGTTCAGGAAACATGGGCAGGCATAATGTTTCGTGGACGTGTGAGGCACCCACCGGGAATTGATCGGGCGTCACACCAAGCGATTCATACGCGCCCGTCGATGGCACGAGATACGGATACACCACAAAACAACCGATTCCATGATCGAGCAGATATTGTTTCAGTTCGTCACGGTGTTCGGTGCGGATCGTGTACAGATAGTAGACGTGCGTATTGTTTTTGGCGACAGTCGGCGTTTGCAGCGGCAAGCCAGTCAGCAGTTCATCGTACATGGCCGCGATTTGCTGGCGCTGCTCGATCCAGCCGGGCAGGTAGCGCAGCTTGACGCGCAGCATAGCCGCCTGCAATTCATCCAGCCGTTCCTGATAACCTACGATCTCGTGATTGTACTTCGTGCGCTGCCCCATGTAGCGCAGTTGCCGGATTTTCTCATTGATCGCCGGATCATTGGTGGTGCAAATGCCACCATCGCCAAACGCGCCTAACACCTTCGTCGGATAAAAACTGAAACAACCCACATCGCCAAAACTGCCCGCTACTCGTCCGTTCTGGGTTGCGCCGTGCGCGTGCGAGCAATCCTCAACCACTTTCAGGTTGTGCTTGCGCGCGATGGCTAACAGGGATTCCATATCGACGATTTGCCCATACAGATGAACCGGCAAAATCGCTTTGGTACGCGGCGTGATTTTGGCTTCAAGCTGATTGATGTCCATGTTATACGTGTTCGGATCAACATCGACAAAAACGGGCGTTGCACCACAGTACGAAATCGCAAAGGCCGTCGCCACATACGTATTGCAAACCGTAATCACTTCATCGCCCGGAGCAACGCCACAGGCCAGTAAACCCATGTGCAGCGCCGCCGTGCCACTGCTGATCCCGATCCCGTAGGCGCAGCCGGAAAAAGCGGCAAACTCCGCCTCGAAGGCGCTCAGTTCCGGGCCAAGCGTATATTTGCCGTTGGGCAGCACCCGCCCGACAGCTTCCATCACTTCCGCTCCGATCTGCTGCCACTGCCGCGTCAGGTTTTCAACCGGGATCGCCGTTTGAGAAGGAATCGTCACGAGTCATCTCCTGTGCTTGTACAAAATGCCACTATTGCGCGGCTGAGCCAGCACGTATACTATTTGTATAAAATAACTTACCTGATAGAAACCTGCTAGCGATAGATGCGTGATTTAACCGATTTAGCCGGAATTGACATTCAGTGGGCAGACGACGGCACGCTGCACTTTGGCGACGATCTGATCGTGGATGAGACGTTCAGCCGCCCGCTCAGCCGACTCAAAAGCGTGGCACTCGATCCAGCGGCGTGCGTGCCCGAAGATCGTGTTCAATACTGGATGTACAACGGCATCGCCCGATCCGGGGAACGAGAGCGCCTCGCACAAACCGGGCTGCGCTACGAATTGACGCTGATGTTCCCTCAGGCGATTGGCCGTGAACGCGCCAAGACGCTTGGGCACTTGCATTCATTCCCTGCAAATAGTCGGTTAAACTATCCCGAAGTGTGCGAAGTGCTGCATGGCACAGCTTACTTTATCTTTCAGACGATGGATATTCAAACACGCACCGCCAACTTTTGCGCGGCGCTCGAAGCACATCCCGGCGATAAAGTGGTTATCCCGCCTAACCTGCACCACCTGACGATCAATGCTGGTAACGAACCCCTTTTGTTTTCAGATGTGATTCCATTAGCGGTTACTGGAATTTATGAACCCCTGGCCGCCATGCACGGTGCTGCTTACATGAATATAGTTGATGACGGATTCATCATTAACCCAGTTTACCAATCAGTGGTAACATTGGAGCAGTGGTCAGCACAGGCATACTTGGCGGTTGATCTGACGCCTGAGCGTCCGCTTTACGATGTGTTTTCCGAAACGCCCGATGCGCTCTCGTGGATGGTTGCGCCGGAACGTTTTTCGACGGTCTTTCCTGAACTCTGGCAGCGCGTCGAACCCTTCATCGCGGACTAACCCGATTGGTGGATCATGCGCCGCTTTTGGCGCTTGTACCGAACGAAGGAGCATTGGATGTCTGAGACGAATAAGCTAAACGGTATCAGTCGTCGGGCGTTTTTGCAGGGGAGTGCGCTATTTGGCGGCGCAGCTCTGCTTGGCAAATACATCCCCAACCCGCAGTTACTGGCGGCACAGGACAAAGTGGAGCTTCAATTCTGGCAGCAATGGGGTGGCCCGCCCAACTCCACCGCATTAGAAGCGATTGCCGCCGCTTTCACGAAGGTGTATCCGAACATCACCGTCAAATATACCGATGTGAGCGGCGCTACCGATAAAATCACGGCGGCCATTGCTTCGGGCAACCCACCGGATATTGTCCACTTCGCGCTGAGTACCGCCGTTTCAGAGTTCGCCCATCGCGGCGCGCTGCAAGACCTGACCGCACGGCTCAACAAAGACGTTCCCAACTGGGAAAAGTTGATGTATCCGTATGCGCGGGCAGTGGCTTCGTACAACGGAAAAATCTATTCGATGGCGGGCGCGAACTACAACGTCGGACTGCTCTGGAATCAGGAGATTTTCAAGGAAGTGGGTCTTGACCCGGCCAAAGGCCCCCAAACGATGGAAGAACTGACCGATTGGGCGGCCAAGCTGACCAAGCTGGATGCCAATGGAAACATCGTGCGGATGGGCTTCATCCCCGATTATCCGGGTGCAAACAACGGTCAATTCGTGAACCTGATCCTGTACGGATGGGCATTTGGTGGTGAGTGGTACGACGAAGCCACCAAGAAGATCACCGCCAACCACCCCAAAAATATCGAGGCGCTTAAGTGGGAACTCGAATTTTACAAGAAGTATGGCGCGCAAAAGATTCAGAACTTTGCCAAGAGCGCGGGCAACTACCTGACGCTGCAAGACCTGTTCCAGTCCGGTAAGCTGGCAATGGTCTACGACGGCGAATGGAACCTGGCTTTTGGCGATCCGGCGTTCGTGCCGAAGATGAATACCGGCGGTTTCCCGGCACCCAAGAGCAACCCGTCCATGTTCGGCGTGTCCTATGCCGACAGCGACCCGAACACGATCCCCACCGGTTCCCCACACCCCGATCAGGCCTGGGAATTCCTGAAGTTCTGCACCTTCAACAAGGAACAGAGTTCGGCCTTCGCGCAGGTCGTTGCCAACCCGTCGCCGCTGCTCGATCATCCGCAGTTCGAGTTGGAGAAAGACCCGCGTTTTGCCTGGTTTGTCAAGCAGCAGTTGCTGCCCAGCCAGAAGATTTTCCCGCGTATCCCGGTTTCGCAGACATACTTCCTCAAATTGGGTGAAGCCGAACAGGCCGTGATGTACGGTCAGGCCACACCCGAAGACGCGCTGAACGGAGTTACGAAGGAAATTCAGGACTTGCTCGATAATGCAGGCGCACCCGCCTAAATCGCGTTTCAAAATTCCGGCCACAATGCCCATTCGCAAAATAATCGGACAGTTTGCCTTCTCAGCCTCCCCCTCTCTGTAAACGGAGAGGGGGTTGGGGGTGAGGTCAATCCCAAAGCTAAATCGAGAAAATATTGTATGGACGGACTCAAACGGAATCTGAAAGGTTTATTGTTCATATCGCCCTGGTTGGTTGGCTTTATCGTTTTTGGCCTGTACCCGATGGCAATGGCGATTTACCTGGCATTTACCAATTACAACATTTTGCAGCCCAACCGCGTCGAGTTTACCGGGCTGGTAAACGTCACCCGTCTAATTAACGATACCTTGTTCTGGAAATCGCTGGGCAATACCGGTTTTATGACCGTCGTCGGTGTGCCCGTCTCGATTGTGCTGGCGCTGGCAATTGCCCTGCCGCTCAACCACAAAATGCGTGGGATCAATATCTATCGCACATTGGTTTATCTGCCCGCTCTTGTGCCGCCGCTGGTGGTGGTGCTGCTGTTTATGTGGATTCTCAACCCGAACTATGGGCTGCTCAAACTGCCCTTTGATCTGTTCAATATCCCTTCACCGGGCTGGCTGGCTGATCCGATCTGGGCGAAGCCCGCGATTCTGATCATGGTCATGTGGAACACGGTTGGGCAAGTGATGGTCATCACATTGGCCGGGCTGCGCGACATTCCAAAGCAGTTGTATGAAGCGGCGTCCATTGACGGCGCGGGGCGTGTCGAGCAATTTTACTATATCACGCTGCCCGGCCTTAGCCCTGTTCTTTTTTATAATGGGCTGACGGGTGTTCTGTTTTTCGTCCAGATTTTCACCCAGGCGTTCGCGGCCACCATTGGCGGCAGCGGCGGTGGTGGCACCGGTGCCGGACTCGGTTCGCCCGTCAACAGTACCCTGATGATCACGCTGCACATTTATAAGACCGCCTTTTTTTCGTCTCAGGCGGGTTACGCCTCTATGATTTCGCTGGTGGTGTTGCTCATCTCGTTTGGGTTGGCGCTGTTGTTCTTTCGCTTCGCGCGGCGCTATGTCTATTATGAATTCGCAGGGGAAGCCCGATGATCCGCAATCGCCGCCAGTTCACCCAAAACCTGAATCGCCACCTGCTGCTGATCTCCATATCGCTGCTGTTTTTGCTGCCGATCCTATGGATGGTGTCCACTTCGTTGAAGCCCAAGAATTTGGTGTTCGTTTTTCCACCCCAGTTTTTTACGCTTCCGCTGATCTGGAACAATTATCCTGACGCCCTGCAATTTATCGACTTCTGGCGTTACTTTTTCAATACACTGGTGGTTGCAGTGCTGTCGGTAATCGGGACATTAGTTTCGTGTCCTATCGTCGCCTATGGCTTTTCGCGGCTGCGCTGGTCACTGCGCGAACCGCTGTTTTACATATGTTTGTCAACGATCATGCTGCCCTTTGTGGCCGTGATGGTGCCGACTTATGTATTGTTCAAATCGTTCAACTGGATCGGCAACCTGAACATTCTGTGGGGCTGGGCACCGCTGATCGTCCCTGCCTTTGGCGGAAACCCACTCTATATCTTTCTATTGCGTCAGTTCTTTCTGGGCATCCCGATTGAGCTAAGCGAAGCCGCCGTGATTGATGGCGCGACGGAGTTCCAAATCTTCACGCAGATCATTCTGCCACTTTCCCGGCCTGCGCTGACCACTGTCTCTATTTTTACCTTTGTCGGCAGTTGGACAGACTTTTTAGCGCCGCGCCTGTTCATCACACAGAAGCAGCAGTACACCTTGTCACTCGGTTTGCTTGATTATTTTTCGCTGCACCAAACGGAGTGGACGTACCTCATGGCGGCCTGTGTGGTCTTCATTCTGCCTGTGATGATTCTGTTTTTCCTGGCGCAGCGCCTGTTTGTCGAAGGGATCAGCCTGACCGGGATCAAGGGATAAGCGGATCTGCTATCTTGTGCCTGGGACTCAAGTCCCAGGCGCAGACTTAGCCCAAATTGACCTGAGCCGAAGCTGCCGGGAGCGTTTCGGTGGGGCGCAAACTGCCTTCGCCGGGGATCAGGTCCAGTTTGCGGCCAACATCGGCCAGCACCTTCAACGCTCGGTCCAGGTGTTCGCGGCGGTGAGTGGCCGTATAGCTGGTTCGCAGCAGGCTCATATTGGCTGGAACGCCGGGCGGCACCACCGGGTTGGTGTACACGCCGTTATCGATCAAGGCGCGCCAGGCCAGTGCCGTCCGCATATCATCCCGGATGATGATCGGGATGATCGGCGTGTTGCTGCGCCCGGTATCATAGCCAAGCGCCTTCAAGTGGGCGCGCATATATTCGGCATTGTCCCAGAGTTGTTCGATCAAGCTGGAGTCGCTCTCGATAATGTCCAGGCAAGCCAGTACCGTCGCGGCATTGGCAGGCGGCAAACTGGCACTGAAAATCAAGGCGCGGGCGTTATGCTGAATATAATCCAGCACATCGGCCTTACCAGAGATGAAACCGCCGACTGAGGCAAAGCTCTTGCTGAACGTGCCCATCACCACATCAACCTGGTCTTGCAGGCCAAAGTGTGCTGCTGTGCCGCGCCCATTGCCCAGCACGCCGATGCTATGCGCGTCATCGACCATGATTCGCGCGCGGTATTTCTTGCAAATGGCGACCAGTTCAGGCAGCGGCGCAATATCGCCGCCCATGCTGTACACACCATCGACGACCACCAGCTTACCCGCGTCTTCGGGCAAACGACTCAGCACGATCTCAAGACTGCTGATGTCGTTATGGCTGAAGCGGCGCATTTCGCCCCGGCACATCAGGCAGCCATCGACAATGCTGGCGTGATCTTCTTTATCGACGATCACGTAATCGCCTTTGCCGACCAGTGCTGTGATCGTGCCGACGTTGGCTTGATAGCCCGTCGTAAAGGTCAAAGCGGCTTCGCTGCCCATGAAGCGCGCCAGCCGCCGTTCAAGTTCAATGTGCAGTTCCAGCGAACCGTTCAAAAAACGGCTTCCTGTGCAGCTTGTCCCGAACTCGGCAATCGCATCCATCGCCGCCTTGCGAACTGTCGGATGAGTAGTCAGACCCAGATAATTGTTGGATCCGATCATGATGACTTCGTGACCTTCAAAGATCGCGGTTGTGCCTTCGGAGTTTTGCAGCGGCAGAAAATAGGGATAAATGCCCATTTCACGCGCTTCATTGACCATTGTGTAGGATTTAATTTTGTCGAACAGGTCCATCGGGTTCAAACCCCCTCAATTGATGATTCGGGTAATTTTAACACCAAACACGCAGCGGCGTATCGCAAAATGGTGATACAAGTTGTGTTAATGGTGCTTTCCCTACAGGGGATTGTAACAGTAGTCGGGGCTGACGCAAAACAAAGCCTCACCCCAACCCCTCTGGCGCTTAGCTCAATATGGAATGTCCTCGTACTTTGCGCGCAGCCGTTCGAGCAGTGCCACAAAGCTATCCTCGGACGGCGGCTCAAGGTAGGGCACCGCACTATCGGTCTGTTCCTCAACTTCACGCAAGGTGTTCAACACCACCTTCACAAGCAGCACCAGTTCCTTGAATGAAGTTTGTGTCCGTTCTGTAAAGCGGAAGGCTTCCAGAATCTCTTGTTGTGCGTCTTCGGGTCTGCCGTTGTTGAGGTACTCGATGGCCTGATACAAACGCGACTCGAGACGGGCATAATCAAGGTTACTGGTTTGAACTAGATGCTGGATGCGTTTCATCGTGGCACCGTCCCCGTAATAATGATCTCACGCGGGCGAATGCCATACGCTTCACGGATCGCTTCGATCCTGGCATCGATCTCGTCGTACTGGGCTTGCATCCGCGCGGGCGAACTTTCCAGAACGGCGATCAGCAGATCAAAAGCGGAGCGACGGGATGGTGAGGGCGGCGGAACTTCTTTGGGCGCACATAATAGCCCGGCGATCTTCGGCGCGCATAACATCAGGTACGGCGGAAACGAGGTATGTGAAACTATAGGCGATTGCGATACAATGCTCATGTAGGATGTTCCTTATCCTATATTCGGCAGAAAATCTGGACTAGAGATTTTCTGCCAATGACCCGGTTGAGGATCATTGACCAGTTTTTACGACGGATTAATGCTTTATTGTTCCGTCATCTGATCATAGTATGCGGTAATCGAATTCTTGTCAAGGGGTATAGCGAAACTTGTCTGCCGAATCCGTCTGGAGAATTGATCGCCTGCGTGAGTTACGCGAGAAACTAGGTTGGTCACAGCGCGAACTTGGACGGCGTTCCGGCATGGGCGAAACCAAGATCAATAAGTATGAGCATGGCGACAACATGCCGAGTGCTTTATCGGTACGCCAGTTAGCCCAAACGTTTGGCGTGAGTGCCGATTATCTATTGGGCTTGACGGATGATCCGAGCGGCATTGTCAGTGACGATAAATGGAACGAGGATGAACGCACAGTATTGGAAACATTCCGGCGTGAAGGTTGGCGGGGCATTGCCAAGCTAGGTCTGGAACGGATTCCGTAGCCGCGACGTCCCAATCTCCAATCCGATCCCCTCGCCAAAATTGCGTGGGCGATAACCAAACTCCGCCTGTGCCTCAGCATAGGTGAACGCTTTATCCTCATTCAGCCGCAAAAGCTGCTCTGATTTAATGGGCAGTCGGAGCGAAAAACGTTCGGCTATGCGGAGCGAGTTGGCGAACGGCAGCAGTGGCACATGCACTTTGATCATGCGCCGATTCAGTGCAGCCGCAACCGTATCCACTACCTGATTATAGGTGAGCGGTGCCGCGCCCGGAATGTTATACGCCTTGCCGATGGTTTGCGGCGCGCTCAGACAAGCCACAATTGCGGCGGCCACGTCGTCCACATAGACGGGCTGCTGCAAATGTTCGCCGCTCCCAAAAATGGGCAGAATCGGCCAACGCTGCACATAGCCGATCAATCGGCACATATTCCGATCCCGTGTGCCGCCATAAATCATCGTGGGGCGCAAAATCGTATAGTCGAGTCCGCTGCTTTGGATAGCGGTTTCAGCGGTCAGGCGGATCGTTTTGCTGGTGGGGTTCAGGTGGGTATAAATGGCCGTTGTGCTGAGGAAGATTGCGCGCCGGATATTGGCCGCCTTCACTGCCTTCAGAATGGATGGCGCGGCATCCGTCCCCAGCGATACCAGATTGATCAGCGCGTCAATGCCGTCAAGTGCCCGTTCCAGTGAGGCGCTCTCAAACACATCGCCGTACACCCACTCGATGCGGGGATCGGAGAGAAGACTTCGGTCACTGGCTGGCCGCGCGAAACATCGGACATGGTGTTGATCGAGCAGGTTGGGGAGCAGCGCCGTCCCGGTGAAGCCCGTCGCGCCCGTAACCAGAAGATTCAGGCGCGCGGCGGGCATCTGGCTAGACGGCCTCGACTGGCGGCTGAGACGATACGGCGGGTGGTATTTGTGGCGCTTCGGTAGGCATCGAAGCGGCGGGTGCAGTGGTTGTGATAGGGGGTGGGGTTGCTGACGTCGGAGCGCCCACGAACCGGATCACCGTTTCGATCAGCAGAGCGTTGCTGATCGGCTTTTGCATGTACTCATCACAGCCCGCCGCCATGATCTTTTCACGATCTCCGCGCATGGCGTTCGCCGTCAGCGCGATGATCGGGATGTGCGATATTTCCGAACCCTTGAGTCGTGAAGTCGCTTCCATGCCGTCGATACCCGGCAGGTTAATATCCATCAGAATCAGGTCAGGGCGTTCACGCAGGGCCAATGCCACACCTGCCAGCCCATCCGTCGCTTCCAACACTTCAAAGCCTTTGGCCGTCAGAATTTTGAAGACAAGCCGCTTGTTTTGCAGATTATCTTCTACGTACAGAATCCGTTTTTTACACATATCAGGACAGTGCCCCTTCGGTGCGCCGTATAATCGTTGCGATTTGCTCGGGGAACGCGCGCGTATCAATTGGTTTCGAGATGAAATCGTGGCAGCCATAGGCCAGCGCCAAGCGTTTCGCCTTAGCGCCGGACTCGGCAGTGAACGCCACAATCGACGACGACTTGGATGAAAGGGTGTGGCTTAATTGCAGTGCGACCACTTTCCCATCCAGATCGGGCAAGCCCAGGTCAACCAGGACGAGGCTGGGGCGCAGTTCGCGGGCAAGCTGCAACCCCTCCAGCCCTGTCGTCGCGTGCTTGATCGTGTAGCCTTTCGTAGCAAGCACCTTCATCACCATCCGTGCTGCCACAACATCATCTTCAATGAGCAGGATCATCGCCATGCGTGAACTTCCTGTGATCTTTCTGGTTCATCGGAACTACTCTGCAACTGCTACGTTAGCCGTTGGAATGGTGAAGGCGAAGGTTGAACCAACACCCACCTCACTTTCGACCCAGATTGTACCACCGTGCATCTGCACCAGTTTTTGCGTGATCGGCAGCCCCAGGCCAGTGCCGCCCACCTTGCGCGTCGAACTGTTATCGACCTGCCGGAACTGCTCGAATACCATGCCCAGGTGTTCCGGCGCGATGCCGATACCGGAGTCGCGGACGCTGATCTGAACCGCCGAGTCGTTGTCAATCAGGGCTGCATTCACGATGATCTGACCCTGATCGGTGAACTTGATGGCGTTGCTGATCAGGTTGTTCAAAATCTGACGCAGACGGCCATGATCGGCATCCAGCAAGGGTAGGTTATCAGGCACATCGAAGACCACTTCAACCGATTTATCCTTGAGCAGCCCCGTCGTGATGCGCTTGATTTCGGTCATCACATCCCTGAGCGCCACGTCTTCCCGATCCAGTTCCATGTGCCCGGCTTCGATCTTGGCGAGGTCTAAAATGTCGTTGATCAGGCCAAGCAGGTGGTGGCCGCTGTCATGGATGGCCTGAACGTCTTCCACTGCTTCGCCGGGCAAATCACCGTCAATGCCATCGACCAACACTTCGGCGTAGCCAATGATCGAGTTGAGCGGCGTTCGCAGTTCGTGGCTCATGCTTGCCAAAAATTCGGACTTGAGGCGGTCAACTTCACGCAGTTTATCTGCCGTGCGGCTGGCGTCTTCATAGAGTTTAGTTGTTTCTTCAAGCAGTCGCTGTGTTTCGTCTTCGAGTGCCACACGGTCTGTAATATCCTGGAAGACGGCCACCACTGCGATCATCTCGTTCTGATCGTTACTCATTGGCGCGGAAACCACGTCCAGCACAACCCGCTCTCCGTTCGGGTGAATGACCGTAATATCGTTGGCAGTGGCCGGGTTGCCGGTCGTCATGGTGATGACCAGCGGCAGTTCATTTTGCGGATACGGCTCATCCGTGAAGCCGCGATAGGTCTGATAGGTTTCGACATATTCATCCGCGCCCGCGTTCGGGTCAATGCCGCGTCCAAGCAGCACCGTTGCCGCCTTGTTCGCCAGCAGTGGGACGCCAGTACGTGCATCGACGAAGAACACACCCACCGGCAGGTTATCCAGCAGCGTGTTAAGGGTGCGCTGCTGACGTTCAACTTCACCGAACAGGCGTGCATTATCAACCGCGACAGCGACCTGATCGGCCAGCGTTCGCATGATCGATACATCGGCGTCGGTGAAGCGATTCAGGCGCTCCGACTGCACGTCCAGTACGCCGACCAGTTGATCGCCTGCGATCAAGGGTACCGCCAGTTCCGACTGAGTTTTAGGCAGCAGCGGATTCGGCAAAAAGCCCTGCTCCTGCCGCACATTGTTGACGACCACACCCTGACGAGTGCGGGCGGCACGGGCCACCAGCGAGCGTTCACGGTCATACGGGATGTTGTGACCGCGCATTTTCATGGCGTGCCCGGCTTCACCCGCGCCACCGCCCAAATTGAGCAGCCCGCTCGCCTGATCGTACAGGTAAACGTGTGCGTGGTACAGATCGAAGCGATGTTTGGTCAGGTCCGAAACCTGGATGAGCAGTTCGTCAACGTTCAGGATGGTGGCGGTAGCGGCGCTCACCTCGGCCACGGTTGCCAGTTCACGCGCCCGTTGTTCGTTCTCGCGGCGGGCGGCTTCTTCGGCCAGGTAGGCGCGGCGAGTGGCAACGGCGGCGGGCATCGTGCGCCGCAACCCTTCCAGAATTTCGCGCTCATTGGGGGTGAAGTAGTGTGGTTCAGCCCAGGTGAGCGTCAGAATACCCTGCCAGCGGTTAGCCGTATACAGCGGCATGATCACCATCGCACCGATTTTCGGTGAGCCTATCGAACGCAGCATCGTCTCGCCGTTCGGATAGGTGAGCATATTCTCAATGAACAGGATGTTTTCCGGCGCTTGCAGATACAGGCGCGTGAACGGTATCTCCGCCATTCGATACGAAATACTGATAGAGGCGCTTGACGCACCGGCAACATAATCAAGGCGTGTCCAGAGGCCGACCATCGTCGCCACTTCCGGCAAACCGTTTTCGTCCTGCTCCGTATATGCCAGCGATATGAGCGTCGTATTGAATGATTCGAGTGCTACCCCCGCTGCTGCGGCAAGTTGGTCTTCATTGGTGGCTGTGGACAGCGCCGCATTCATTCGGCCAAGCACTTCGGATCGCTGCTGCGACCGCCGGGTTTGAGCGAAGGCGCGCGCGTTTTCCACCGCGACGGCGATCTGATCGGCGAGGGTTCGCTGGATACGTGCATCACCTGCCGTAAAGCGGTTGATACGGTTGGCCTGCACATCGAGTACGCCGACCAGTTGATTGCCCGCGATCATCGGCACAGCCATTTCCGACTTCGTATTCGGTAACAGATCGTTCGGCAAAAAATCCGCCGACTGCTGAACATCGTTGACGATCTTCACCTGCTGAGTCAGGGCACTTTGCACCACAATCGACTGCTCGCGGCTGAGCGGGATATTGTGGCCGCGCGCCTTCATCGTGCGTCCGGCTTCACCCGCGCCCGCTGCCAGATACAATGTCTTCTGATCATTATCCAGCAGGTAAATGTGAGCATGATACAAGTCGAACCGTTCTTTGGTCAGGTTCGAGACGGTATCGAGCAGTTCATCCGCATCGAGGATTGAGGCAGTGGCGGCGCTCACCTGGGCAACCGTTTCCAGTTCACGAGCGCGCAGTCGGGTTTCGTCTTCGGCAAGGCGGCGCTGAATACTCGTCGAGATTTGATCGCTCAGACCTTTTGCCAGTTCGATTTCGGTGGCGGTGAAAGTGTGCTGACGGGTGTTGAAGTTCAGGAAGAACACACCCGATGGCAAGTTGCCCACGTTCCCGGCGGCCAGCGGCATCACCAGTACCGATTTGAGTCCCAGTTTTTCGATGTAGGCTACCGGGAAGTCCGGGTACTCGCGCGTATCGTTGACGATCACGACGTTCGCGGTCTGGACGGCTTCCAGTCCATGCGGGTAGGCCGGACCCGGATCCGCAAAGCTCTGGGCGATGGCACTGGTCATGCCCACGCCCGCGCCCACATAGCCCTGCCAGCTATCCGTTTCGCGGTTATAGATCGAGCCGACTGCGTTATCAGCGCCAAACACCGTACACACTTCCTGTAGGACGCGCTCCAACAGCGGCTGTATCTCACCGCTGCCGCGCAGCATTTCCGCGATGTATGTATTCGCCTGCAACGCTTTGAGCAGTCCGGCGGTTTTGTCGAATGAGCGCGCATTTTCGACGGCCACCGCGATCTGATCGGCCAATGTCGTCTTGATCTTAACTTCGTCCGGTGTAAAGTAGCCTGTCTGATCAGATTGCACATCCAGCACACCAACTAATCGCTCACCGACGACCAGCGGCACGGCCATTTCAGATTTGGTATCGGGCAGCAGGGCGTTTGGCAAAAAGTCCGGTTCGCGGCTCACATCATTGACGATGGCCGCCTGATGCGTGCGTGCGCTGCGTGCAACCAGTGAATGTTCGCGGTTGAGCGGGATGCTGTGACCACGCGCCTTCATCGTGCGCCCGGCCTCACCTGCGCCTGCCGCCAATTCCAGTGTGTTGCCGGACTCATCCAGCAGATAAATATGCGCGTGATACAGGTTAAAGCTGGTTTTGGTGAGGTCTGCCACCGATTGCAACAGTTCATCCGGGTCGAGCAGCATGGCGGCAGTCGCGCTCACTTTGGCGACGGTTTCCAGTTCACCGGTGCGTGCCGCAATGCGCTCCTCAAGGTTGCCATAGACCGCCTTCAATTCCTTCGACATGCTGTTGAAGGCCAGCGCCAGATCGCCAATTTCGTCCTGAGACTTGACAGTGACGGTTGCGCCCCACTGCCCCTGGCTGAGCGTTCCAGCGACGGTTGCCAACTGCTGCACCGGGCGAACAATGCTGCGCGTCACGAGCAGTGCCACGCCCGCCGCGATCAACAGCGCGATCAGTGCCAAAGCCAGAATAACTAACCGTGCGTTGGACACATCGCCCAAAATGTTGCTGATCGTCTGGGTGTGATACAGCGTCCATTGGATAGCGGGCTGATCGGGCACGGAAACGCGGCTGTACACCTGAAAAATGTCTGGCCGATCTTTCGAGCCGACAGTGACGCCTTCTTTAGCGGCCAAAATTTGCGGCGCATCGTTCGGAAAGTCTTTTGTGAAATCAACAATGTGTCGAAAGTCGCGGCCAAAGAGCTGTGCCGGGTTCGGCCCCGCCAGATACGTACCGTCCGAGTCAATCAGGTACGCCGCTTCAGCACTGTTATCGCCTTTAACCAGTGACAGGAACTTATCGGCCAAAAGATCGGTGACAATGACCCCGCCCAGCTTACCATTCTGGCCGTATGCGGGCGCTGCGTAGCGAATAATCGGCTTATAAGGGGTTTCCAGTCTACCGTTTTCAACTTTCAGACTGAGTGCCGATGTGTAAACCCGACCAGCCGGAAGCGCGCTTGTCCTTTGAAAGTAGTCTGTATTGACTGCGTTCTCCAACTCGTCGTTGGTCGCCAGCACAGCCTTGCCATTGGTAAAGTTGATGCGAACAACTTCCTGACCCGTCGGGCCAAGCAGTCGTATCTGGTCATAAATGCCGACGCTTTGCGAATAATCGACAAAGACCTTTTGGATATCCGTTAAAGCTATACCTATGGCGTTTGCGTCTTTGGCCGCCACCGCATTGATGTAGTCGGAGACACCCGTATCATTACTCAGGAATGAAATATCCGAGCGAGTGCGCGTCAAAAAGTTGGCGATCTGCTGGGCTTCGCGGCGGTTGTCTTGCAGCCCTGTATCCTTTGCGGCTTGGGTCAGGGTGCTGTCCGCAACATTGATGGCATAGGTAGAAATGATCGCCGTTGGGATCAACAGCACCAGCAAAAAGGCGAAAAGCAGTCGGTTTTGAAGGCGATTCGTGATGGCCTTGAACATAATGGCCGTTCCTCCGGTGATATAGCTTGTGCCGCACAGATCGCCAGCACATATAATTGCAAGATGACTTTCTCAACCTTTATGATAAAAGCATTGAGAATAAAGGTGGGTCACAAAGCCGTTACAATTCATTCTTGATGAAATCCGATATTTCGGCGTGTGTTTCCGCTTCAAACGTCACCTTAAGCATAAAGTGTGAGGCCGGATTCACTATTCCACTTTCATAACAGATGAGGCGTGTTATCCTATCGCCTGAATTAGCTCAGAAAGGATTTGTTTTGATGTTTGCAACCGTTGGAAGTTCGCTCGTTTCCCTTAGAACGTCCCTGAATGCGCGCCCGGTCTGGCAGCTTCGCTTGCTGCGTGTCGCCTTTTTCGTCGTCTTGACGGCGCTTTCAGCTAGATTTCGGATCGAACTGCCCGGCAACCCCGTTCCGATCACTGCCCAGACCTTGATCGTCTGGTTGGCGGGCATCGCGCTTGGCCCGGTAGAAGGTGCGCTCAGCCAGATCACCTATGTTAGTCTGATCGCCTTGGGAGCGCCCATTGATGCGCGCGGACTCGGCGCGGCGGCATTGGTAGGGCCGACGGCGGGCTATCTGCTGGGGTTCATTCCGGGCGCGTTTGTGGCCGGGCTGGCGTGGCGCAAGGCACTATGGCTGAATGTACTGGCCGGGATCGGCGGCGTGTTGGTGGTGCATACCTATGGCACAATCGGTGTCGCCCTGACACAGCATCTCTCGTGGAGTGCGGCCACACTGCTTGGCTCAGCGCCCTTCCTGCTGCTCGATTGTGGTAAGGCGCTGCTGGCCGCCTCACTGGTCAACCTGGGACGGGTCTATCCCGGTTCAGGCCGTAAAGTTAAAGCAGACTGAGATCGGCTTGAGTCCACTTCAGGGGGCATCGTTCGTTCAGCCTGGGACTCGAGTCTCAGGCTCAATTTATGGCAACACCCCACCCATATCGGCGACGGCAATTTGCAACACATAAGCGCCCTGAGCGGCTCCGTATGTACCCGTCAATCGCAGAGAGTAAGTGCCGCTTTGCGTCAGCATGGCGCTGAGTGCGGTGCTGCCTTTACTGGTTGTATTGCCCACCGCCAGCAGTTCATTGTTGGCGTTGTAGAGCTTGACCGCTTTACCGGGGTTGCCACCCACTGTGGGAAACGTCACCAAAATCAGTGTGACACTGTTCGCGCCTGCATAAAAGCGGTAGTCATGCGTCGCGCCGACGATCAGCGTTCCACCTTTGATCGTCGGTTTGGTGCCGATCCCTTGCAAATCGTAGCGGGCGTTGAACTGCGCGCCAATGGGTAAGCCAAAAGTATTGCCCGTCAGAATCATCACCATGTACAGACTGATCAAACTCAGACCAAACAGCACAGAAAGCCCCAGCCAGCAGCCGACTCGGCGTTTGGAACGCGGGCGCTGACTGGCCTTTGCCTTTTGCAACAGCGACTCCGCCATGAATTTTTGCTGCTCAGCGAACATCTCTTGTGCGGGCGCATGATCGGGGTTGAGCGCCAATACTTTCTGGCAGGCGGGAATCGCATCCGAACGCATCGGCGCGATCTGTGCAGCCAGCCACCATGCTTCGGCATTGCCCGGTTGGCGCGTCACCACTGCCTTCGTTTCGAGATAGGCTTCGCGTCGCTGACCGCCTTCGGCCATCTCCCGCAGCCGCCGAAAGGTCAATTCATTCAATTTTTGCTGCGCCGCTTCGAAACCCGATTTGAGCCGCAGCACCTGCTCACAGGCCAAGGCCGCTTCATCCGGGGTGGGCGCGGCATGAACCATCAGCCACCACGCCTCGGCATTATCGGGCTGCTGTTCCAGAATCGGTTTGAGCAGCGCAAACGCCTCGGCAGGCTGGCCGTTTTTGGTGAGCGCGTAAACCTGTCGCAGTTGAATGCGGGTATCATCGAGTGGCGCAGTTGGCATCATTGCGCTTCCTGTCCTGATGTTCGTCAAACCATTTGACTATACTTGCTCAACAAGTTAGCGTTAGTTGCCAACCCGGAACTCTCAACAGTATTCCACTATTTTTGTTTTTGTGACAGTGCTGGCATTATCCTCTTTCCGATTAAATTGCAGTGAGTCGAATGCGGCTGAAGGCCAGCCCAAACAGACGTGTATCCGGGCTGCCGGGAGTGATGACATCACCGGACAAAGTTTCGTTCACGCTAAAGGCGATTTCGTTGAAATGCTTGATACTGGCGGCGGGATCAACGGGTAAAATGCCATGCAGATAGATAAGCCCCGAACCATCCTGAGCGCGGGTGAGTTTAACTGCCTGCTGGTTAATTTCTGTTTTCAGGCTTGCCAGCGTTTCAGCGGAGGCAATATGCGCGATCCAGAGTTCGACTTTCAGTCCGGTTTGATTTGGTCTGGCAATCAGCGGAAAATCAATGGTTGACTGAGTTTCCGGTCCTGTCCAACGCCAGGTTAGGCTTTCAATTTGTTCCGGGGCATACCAGCCGCTCCCCCAGACCTGATCGCATAAATCGATCTCATGCGTTTCAATGGACTGTGGATGCTGTCTGGCATAATATATCTGATGATTTT
>JBBSEU010000041.1:0-26600 GCA_038239365.1 Aggregatilineales bacterium | reverse complement strand
GCCGTGCGCGTGACCGACAAAACGGCCAATATCACCACCCGCTTAACCGCAGCACTGGCACAAATCGGCTCGTTCCGAAGCGCGCTCGAAACGAATACCGAATTGTTCGACGGGAGTTTGGCAGATTGGCCGAACTTCAAATTTCCGCTGGCTGATCCGTCGATTGATGAACTGTATCCTGCTTCTAATGATAAGGGCTGGCAAATCGCCTATCCTGCCGGGATCACTGATCCGGGCAAGCTGCTCCCATTATTTTCAGCGGCGTTGGAAGGTCATGCACCCAAACGGATGCCCGCTACGCCTACTGCTGCCCAACCGATGCCGGATGGCCGCGATCCGGGCTGGTTTGTGATCCGCTGCGTGTTTGAGCGCCCCCACTGCGGACCACTCTGCCCAACGCTGGTCAGCGTCGCAACAGCGCCATTTCAGATGGCTTCATTTTTTGATCCCGATGCACCCGCCCGCCCGATTCGGATCGCGCTGCCAATCGATACCTCACCCGGCGGCTTGCGAAAGTTCAACAAAAACACCGCATTGCTGATCTCTGACACGCTCAACTGCCAGATGCAAAAGGTGGGAAAATTGACGCTTGGCGATTTGGTATTATCGATTCTGCCCTGGCCTTTCCATCAGGATTTGCCCACAGGTAGTGCCTGTGAGCCGATTGACATGGGTTTGATCTGTTCGATCTCGATCCCGATTATCACGATTTGCGCGCTAATCCTGCTGATGATCATCGTAAGTCTGCTCGATATGATTTTCCACTGGATGCCCTTTTTCATCCTGTGTTTCCCGTTTCCGAAGTTCAAGGCCAAAAAATCATGAACGCTGGATTGTTATTGGGGCGCGGGATGGGCTTCCCACCGCGCGTCGGTCCGAACGGCCAAATTGTCTGGTCAGAGGGCGAAGCGAACGTGCGGGAGGCAATTCAAATCATTTTGCTCACCGAACTGAACGAACGACTGCGTTTGCCTGAATTTGGCGGCGGATTAGGCGTGTTCTTGTTTGAGCCGAATACCGTCACCACGCGCCACTTGATTCAAGACCGAATCGTGAAAGCCCTGACGCAATGGGAGCCGCGTATCGTCGTCGAGTCGGTGAACGTCGATCCCGATCCGGGCGATTCGCAGGCCGCTATTGCAACGATCACCTATCGGTTGGTGGCGACGGGTTCACGCGAACGCCTGAATGTCAACGTCACGCTGGGCAGCTAGCCAGGAAGTAGCAAAAGGGAAACTGCGATGCCATTAACCGTACCTTCGCTCGACAATCGGCGCTATCCAGAACTGCGCGACGAAGCATTGGCGCGCATCTCGGTCTATACGCCCGAATGGACGAACTATCAACGCAGCGATCCGGGCGTGACGATCATCGAAGTGATGGCGTTCATGGTGGAAGACCTGTTGTATCGGGCGAACCAGATGCCAGACCGGATGCGCCGTAAATTTCTGACGCTGCTCGATATTCCGCTACAAGAAGCGGTGTCGGCGCGGGGGCTGGTCACGATTGATAATGAGCGCGGCCCGCTGGAAACATTCACGCTCAACGCCGGGATCGAAGTGAGCGCAGGACAAATCCCGTTCCGTACCGCGCAAGGGTTGGATGTGCTGCCTGTGACGGCACAACTTTACTACAAAAGCCGTTTGCCGGTGCAGCCGGAACAGGTGAAAGCCTACTACAAACAGCTTTATCTGGCGGCCAGGAATCAATCCGCGCCGATGGATTTGACGCTGTACGAAACGATGCAGTACCTGACCCGTGCCAGCAGTGTGATCGATCTGGCACAGGATACGGTTGATAACAGCCTGTGGATCGCGCTGCTAACACGCAACCCGCGTGATGATATTGAAACGGCGCGCGAAGCACTCGACGGCAAAACGATTAATCTGGGGATCGTTCCGTCAATTTCTGAAGATCAGCTTCAATTGATCCTGGGCGCGCAGGCCGTACAGCGTTCGCTCACGCTCGATTATTACATCCCGGATGTTCCGGCGGATGGCAAGCTGCCAACTGTGGCGGGTATTCACCAGCCCAAATATCGGCTGCTCGATGCCAGTGCGACAGTCAATCCGCTGCTTGAGCCGGGAATCGTTCAGATCACATTACCCGGCAAAGATAAACTGAAGCTGTGGGACAACATCGAACCATTGGATGCGGGCACCGGTGATTTTCCGCCGTCGCTGGACAATACCGATCTGCAAGCGCGTGTGATCACCTGGCTGCGCCTGAGCGCGCCCAAAGGGACTCAGGCGCGGCTGCATTGGGTGGGCATCAACGCTACCGAAGTCAGCCAGCGCGCGCACATTTTCAACGAGGTTTTGCCTAACGGCAGTGGCGAACCTGATCAGCTAGTGCGGCTTTCCAAAGCGCCGGTGATTCATGACTCGGTACAACTGACGGTTCAGGTGGGCAATAAGCCGCCCGAAACGGACTGGCATCTAATCGATGATTTGACCGCCGCCGGACCCGAAGTACCCACCCCGGATCGCCGTTATCCGCCGGGTGTCAGCACCAGTACGAACCCGGATGTGAATGTCTTTTCACTGGATGCCGAAGCGGGCGAAATCCGCTTTGGCGATGGCGCGCGCGGGCGACGGCCACCTTTTGGGGCGGTACTGCGTGCCGATTACGATTACAGCGCGGGCAGCGCCGGAAACGTCGGTGCGGGCACGATCACCACGAGCGCGGCCTTACCCGGCGGTCTTAAGGTGACGAACCCGGTACGTACCTGGGGCGGGGCGGAAGCCGAAACGATCCGACAGGGCGAAAAACAAATCGCGCGCTATTTGCAACACCGGGATCGACTGGTGAGTGCCGCCGATTTCCAACTGATCACGTGGCGTGCGCCCGGTGTGCAGATCGGACGGGTCGATGTGCTGCCCGCTTACAGCCCGGAGTCAGACAGCAGCGCGCCCGGTGCGGTGACGCTGATGATCATTCCGCGCTACGACGCCGAACACCCGGACGCGCCGCGCCCCAACCGTACTTTCCTAGATGCGATCTGTCGCTATCTTGAACCACGCCGTTTAGTCACAACCGAAGTTTATCTGCGCGGCCCCGTTTATCGAGATATTTACGTCGCGGTAGCGATCAAGGTGAATCCGGGGGTCTCGGTAGCGCCCGTGCGCGAAGCAGTGAAGCAATCACTGCTGCAATACCTTTCGCCACTCCCGCCGCCCGATGTTGAGCCGGGGCCGCCCGAAACGCTCACTTCGCTATCCGAGGCGGCGGTTCAATCGGATATGCAGTCTGGCTGGCCGCTCAATAAACCAGTGGTCGATCTGGAACTGCTGGCGGTTGCCAGCCGTGTACCGAACCTGATGCTGGTCAGTACGGTTCTTGTGGCCGAAGGCAATGCGACTCCAGCCTCACCGATCAATCTGACTGGGCTTGAACTGCCCCACGTCGCCGGAATTATGGTGGTGATCGGGGATGCACAGGCCGCCCAGGAAGCCTTGCGTCAACTGCGCGGTCAGCAAATATTCACTGGCAATACCGCTTCCGTCCCGATCCCGATCATCCCGGAGGAATGCGCCTGATGGATGCGAACAAGACGCGTTTTCATTTGCTGCTGGATGAAACCGATTGGGCGGACTGCCTGGCCGAGATCGGTCAAAACCTCGTCCCATTGCGCGAGTCGTGGCAGTCATCGCCCCCGCCTGACAAAATTGCAGGCGTGATGTGGAATCCGAAACAGCAGGACGTGACCCTGCGCGCCAAATTGTTTCGCTTTCCGGCGTCTAAACTGGATACCTCGCCTACGCCCGAAGATCGACGCGGCACAGCACGAGATCGCTACGGCAACTGGTACTGGATTGACGAAACACGGCGTTCGATCCGGGTGCTGTCTTCGGGTTCAGAACAGGTTTCGATCTTCTGGCCTGTCGATCTGGTGCGCGACCCAGCAACCCCGGATGATGGTTTTGCCTTCAAACCAAATGCGCCGCCTGCCCCGCCTCCCAGTCTACTATTGAGCGGTCTGGCTGTGACTGAAGATCATTATCTGGTCGTTGGCGTCCTCAAAACGACGGGACAAGCCGCCGGGCTGCTCATCTTCGATTTGCACTCGAATGGCGCACCGGAGCGCGTCCTGTGGCCGGACTCAATTGACTTTGCGCCGTTCGATATGTCCGCCTCACCCTGCGGCGGTGTCTGGATTCTGGATAGGGTAAATGGGCGCTACTGGAAGCTGGATCGACAGTTTAACGTCATCTATCACCCGAACCAGATTGAGGCGACGTTGCCCGATGAGTTTGTCACGCACAGCGCCGATTTTGAGCCAGTCGGGGCACCATCCGCTGAACCGGCAGCGCCGCGCCACTTCCCGCGCGGCATTTCGATCCACGATGCACCGCCGCTCATCGGCACAGACCCCATCGCCATCGAAGCACTACCCGATGACACCGTTCTGATCTTAGATCGCAACGAGAATGGTCAGTTCTCGGATATTTATCGCTATCGTTTCGGGGACCCGAACCCTCAGCGCGTTTCAACCGATGCGATTACAACTTTGTTCGAGCCGGGAACACCCCTCAGGCTGATTGGGCACGATCTGGCGTTCCTGGCTGATTATCGCAGTGTCGATTACCAGGGTCTCGATATTCAAGCCGTAGATCGACTGTTCGTCACTTCATCCGAAGGCAATCAGACATTCGCTTTTCAATTGATTGAAACGGCGGGCGTCCTCTCCCTTCATGCCGAGCCGATCTACCTGCCCATGCAGTTGTTCGGCGGCAAGGGTCTGGTTGCAGGCGATCATCAGGCTTACTACGATACCGGCACAGACACAACCGTGATCTGGCTGCCATTGATAGAGCAGCATTGGGTACGCTACGACTCGAATGCCGTGCTTGAAACGCCCATTGATTTAACCGATGCAGCCCATTCAATCCTTCGTTCGGTGTTCGATGGCCGCGAACCGAATTGTGTCTGGCATCGCCTGATGATTGATGCGTGTATACCGTCCGATGCCGCGATCAGGGTTTGGAGTCGTGCCGCCGATGATGCGTTCGATCTGCCAAATACACCCTGGAGTCCTGAGCCGCCGTTGTATCGACGCGGGAACGGATCGGAACTGCCCTTTGCACCCACAGGCGTTTACGATACGCATGAGCTGCTGTTTCAGCGGGCAACGGGGCGTTACCTGCAAATTCGTTTGGAATTGAGCAGCAGTGGGCGAACCAGCCCACGTTTGCGTGCGTTACGGGCGTACTATCCGCGCTTTTCATATCTGACGCATTATTTACCCGCTGTTTATCGGCAGGATGCGCCGTCAGCTTCGTTTCTGGATCGCTTTCTGGCGAATCTGGAAGGCATGTTCACCGCCATTGAAGATCGAATCGCGGCGGCGCAACTGCTGATCGATGTTCGCAGCGCATCGCCTGAAACACTCGATTGGCTGGCTGGATGGTTCGGGTTAGCACTCAATCCGCTTTGGGATGATGCCAAACGCCGTTTTCTGATCAGCCATGCAATGCAGTTCTTCCAGGCGCGCGGCACGGTTCGCGGCATTCGGGCAGCGCTGCGTTTGGCGCTTGATCCGTGTGTTGACGAACATCTCTTTGACGAGGACCCGGAAAATAATCCGCACATCAACCGGGTTCGCATCATCGAGCAGTTCAGCACCCGCCCGCTCCCTAAACAAACGGCGACTCTCTGGCAGCCTACCGACGGGGCGACGGCGCTGCATCAGCGTTATGCGGCGAAACTGGCAGCGATGGGTACAGCCGCTTCACTCTATCCGATCAACAATAGTGACAACAGTTGGCAATCATTCTCAGCGGAGACACTCGGCTTCATCCCGGCTATGTCCGGTTCAAGCGCCGATTTGACCGCCTGGCGCGATTTTTTAGCCTATCGTTATCACACGCCGGATGCCTATAACACCGCTTATGGATTGAGCAGCTCGACTCGGATCGAGTCGTTCAGTAAAGCCGCATTCCCAACGGCGCTGCCCACTGAGTCCGCATCGTTGCAGGATTGGTACGACTTTGAGCGGGGCGTTTTGCCGATCTATCGTACCGCCCATCGTTTTACGGTGCTGCTGCCCGCGCCGCTGGGTGATAAACGGCTCGAAACCGGGCAGGATGGGTTGAGCATCGCTGACGAACGGCGCGAACTGGTTGATCAGATCGTCCGTTTTGAAAAACCAGCGCACACCGTTTTTGACGTGAAATTTTATTGGGCGCTGTTCCGATTGGGTGAAGCCCGACTGGGCATCGACACGCTGATCGATCTGGGCAGCCGCGCGCCCGAACTGATGCAGGCTATGACATTGGGGCGTGGCTATTTGTCTGAATCGTATCTTGCGCCGGGCTATCCACAAACGATTGTGGAGCGGCGCGTTGTAGGCCGGGATCGACTATCGTGAACAACTTCTCTATTTCATTCGTGGATGAACTTGCAGCCGTGGAGACTCAACTATGAGCGGTTTTATCCCACAAAAAAATACAATGCCGCCGAAAGCAATTCTCGATTTCACCAAGCACGTCAACTATACGCGGGGGATGGTGCTTGGTGAAGATGACCTGCTGCAAGAGTTCGCCTACCTGAATGGGCGTGACGAGTGGGGCATCCGTGAGTTGATCGGTTTTGGGACGGTCTGTGGTCTGCGTGTGCATTTGGAAAGCGATGCACAAGGCACCAAAATCGTCATCGAGCCGGGCGTGGCCGTCAGCCCGCAAGGACAGTTAATCAACGTGCCTGCGGCGCAGTGCGCCTACCTTGAGGCGTGGATCACGGCTACGGGTCGTCGCCGTGAACTGGCTGATAAGCTGGGCGCAGGAGCAGGCCCCGGCGCGACTCTGGTACTGCCCTTATATGTAGTCCTATGTTACGAGCCATGTGACACCGATCAGGTGCCGCTGCCGGGCGAACCGTGCCGCACGGAAGATGAGGTGATGGTTGCCTCACGTATCAGCGATAGCTTCCAATTGCAGTTGCGCTACACGCCGCCCGAACAACGTGAAGAAGATGCAGTCCGTGCTTTTGTGGCGGGTCTGCGACAGTTCGAGGTGACAAGCGGCGCAGGAGCGATCTCACTCCCGGATTTTATAACAGCAGTCCGAACCCTGCTGAACAATCCGCCGCCCACTATCACCGCGAAAATCCCGGCGGCGCAGCTTGACGAATACCTGCGCGCGGCTTTCATCATCTGGACAACGGAACTGCGCCCACAGTGGCTTGAAACGGCGCAAACCTGTGCGATGCCGCCCAATGAAGAATGCGTTCTGCTGGCACAGGTGAACGTGTCGCTGGTCTGGGATGTTGCCACAACGTCGTGGGCACTCGTCACGCCCGTTAATGCAGGCGTAGATGAAAGCCATCGGCCTTACCTGCTTCACCTAAGGATGATCCAGGAATTGATCCGCGAAGGCGCTTTCAAATCGACTGCGCTCAATGGCGATGCGGTTGGTGCGCCCGATCTAAACGTCGTCAAAGCCCTGCAAAATATCCCGGTGCTGCCCAGCAAAGCCGCGCCACCTACCAATAAACAAGTGCTGACCTATGATGATGTTGGCGAGCAGTGGATCGCAGCTGATCCGCCAGCAGGTGGGGGAGCAGCCATTACGTTGATTGGTGATGCGAATGGCGCGCCGGAACTGAACACAGTCAGTGCCCTGCAAAATATCCCGGTGGTGCCCACCCAAAAACTACCACCCAGTGATCGTCAGGTGCTAACCTATGATAAAGATAGCCAGAAGTGGATCGCAGCTGATCCGCCAGCGGGTGGGGGGGCGGTCATTACGTTGATCGGTGATGCGAATGGCGCACCCGAACTGAACACGGTCAATGCTTTGCAAAATATCCCCGTCGTACCCACTAAAGCCGCCCCGCCCACAAATCAGCAAGTGCTGACTTATGACGCTGCTGGTGGGCGGTGGATCGCGGCAGACCCGCCAACAGCCCCCGTCCTCACCGATATTGTGCGCCACACTGCGGGAACGTTCAACATCGTCGCAGCGGGCATCGTTAAAGGCGATGGTAGTTCGCGCAGGCCCAACTATAACAAACTAGTCGCTCAAGCCTCTGGCGCGGATGGAATCGTTCAGGTCACGTTTACCGATTATAAGCAGCCTAACACCAAATTCAGCTATCTTGTGAAGGCGCTGCCGGTTGCACCTGGGGACAATGCGCCATCATACGTCGCCAATTTCGGTGTGTTCGACAAAGACTTTTTCACGCTGGTTATCCAAAGACTGACGGGCAGCACTATCAAAGCCGATGAATTAAAACGGGTCGAGTTGATGATCGAAATCAGCCAGTACACGGCTTAGCGCCATAAACGCAAAGGACTAGGGTGAAGAATGACTACACAAAACTTGAAAACCCCGATCCGCAGCGTGGATGCGATCCGATCCGTGAATTTTTTCAACGGACGGCTGCTTTCGGGTGAAGACCTGACTCAGGAACAGCGTGCCCAGGCGGAAGAACGGCGGCAACTTGGACTGGCATTGGGCGAAGGGGTGGCGCAAGGTCTGGAAGTCACAGCCAGCAGTGGTGCAGCCGTCCCAACGGTTCATATCACGGCGGGCATGGCAATCAACCGCCGAGGGGTTGCGCTGACTCTGGCGGATGATGTTGACCTGACACTCAGCTATAGCAGTGAAGATGCCAGTACCAGCACCGGGCTATTTGAACCCTGCAATGGTATTCAGGTGAGCGCCCAACTCACAGGCACTGATGTTTATCTGCTGATGGTTTGCCCGGCCAGCCTGAGCGAAGGTCGCGCGCCTGTCAGTGGACTTGGCAACATCGACGCGGGTTGCAATACACGCTACAACGTCGAGACGGTACAGTTTCGGCTTGTTTCGCTGGGTGTCAGTGCCGCCGATCTGAACGCGCCCCTTCTCCTTAGAAACCGTGTTGCCTATGGCTGCTACGAGGCTGAGTCAACAACCTCTCTGAGTGATTTGTTCAGCACACCTTCGCCATCCAGCAGTTATCTGGCGACGCTTCGCAAAAATGGCAAGCTGACTGAGTGTGATGTGCCCCTGGCCGCGATTCATTGGACAGCCAGCGCGGGTATCCAGTTCGTGGATATGCACGCGGTGCGCCGTCGGCTGCATTCACGACAGGGGTCAAACCGTTGGGAAACCCTGTACAGCGAAGATCGCCTTGCCGAACGGGAAGCCGCCTTCTTGCAGTTTCAGGATCATGTTCAGGATTTGCGCTTCGATCAGGCCAACCCCGGCGGACTGCGAAGCGCCGATTATTTCCGATACTTGCCTGCCGCCGGAATTTTACCGGTGGCCGCGACACGCTGGCCGATTGGCTACACCGACTCGGCTTTTTTCGCCGGGATGACGATCCGCAACGAACTGACCAACGCCCCCAACATCATCGAAGGCACGCGCCTGGAAACACTGCTCCGCGAGTCGTTTCAGTACCCGGCCATCGACTTGCAAAGCAAAGTGCTGCTGTGGGTCTATCGTATTCGTGAGAACCGTCAGGCTATCGATCAGAGTCCATTATCCGCGCCCCAGGAATACATGGTGTTCACAAGCGGTCATATGCCCTACAGCGGCGATGCGCGCTACGACGTGAATCTGTGGGCGTACAGCAATTTCGCCTGAGCGTTGGAAGGGAGCGGCTCAATGGCTAATCAATCCGATCCACTATATGACCATGTTCGCCCCGGCGAACTGATCACCGCCGAAAAATTTAATGCGCTGATCGATAGGCTGGCGGCTATAGATATTCGCATCAGCAATTTGGAGGGAACACACAGCAACACGCCCACCATCACAGCACTAGAACCCGCCAACGGACCCTATGCGGTTGGCTCACAGCTGATCATCCGGGGTACAAACTTTGATGTATCCATTGGCGGAAGCCGCGTCTTTGTCGATTCGGTGTCGATGCTGCCAAACAACGGTTCGACAGATAGCCAGTTGCTGATCACCATCCCGCTATTGGCCGCGCTGCCTGCCGCTGGCAAAACGGTTCAACTGCTGGTACGCAATCGGGTTGCCGAAGCAGCGCGCAGTATCCTCGTGCAGCCTGCGGGGCTGCCCCTCACCGGGATTGTTGACATTCAATGGCAAAAAACAGAGCCAGCAATCATTGATCCAAAGTCTGATACGCCTATTCAATTTACTTACGAGGCGCACTCACGCACCAATCGCAAAGCAACTTACAAGATCAGGCCAATCATCGCCTTCCCGGAAGGCTTGCCCGCTGGCAGCAAAATTACTGCACAGCAGCTTCAAGATGCGTTCAGTTTCCGAACGCCTAAAGGTGACACAATCGACGGTCTTGAACTCGATCCATCCGTACCTGGCTTTAGCAATTTCGTTATGCAGCTTGATAACGTTTCAAAGCTCGGTTTGCCAGATAAGTTAAAATTCACACTGCGTGCTGTCTTCTCGGCAGAAGGTAACACCTGGTCATCCGATACCGAAACTTTCATAACCGGACAAGAGATCGCACAGCCGGACGCCTCTATCACCGTTACCGTAGATTTTATCAACCCCGGCTCCGTCGATGCCAACACGAATACCCTTCGTATCCCGGCTAAAACTGCCGCTGCTCTCCAATTGAATGCGGTGTTCACCCAGGCTGGCGATTACATACTTTTATTGCCCGATAAAACGGGTGACTGGACTATCAAACCTGCACAACTAACTCTGCTAAGCGAGGCAGTGACAGACGCCCAATTAAAGCAAGGTAACGGCTCTGTCACCCGAACGCCGGTAATCGAAGTTGACTCGCCACAGGCAGGCACAACGCAACTTGAGTTCGGCTATCAGGGTAAAGGTCGCCCCCAAAAACAAACGATCACTTTGACATTAACGGTTGGCAACTGAACTAAGGAGTTACGACAATGGCTGTTATTTCTGTTATTCCATCTGCAATTGGCGTTCCTGGCCTGGATTTGCAGCCGCCCAAGTGGGCATCAACGGATCCAGGGCCGGGTGCTGTCAATCCCAACCTGGATGATCCACGTTGGCGTGGAGCTTATCAAGTTGGGTTTGGCAGCGGCACGAACGATCAACTGACTTTCCGCGCTTTGACCAATTCAGCCGGTACCGCTCTGTATCTTTCATGGTACATCAAAGTCGATCCATCATTGAGCAGTAATCAGGATTACGTTCAGCTTGGCCTGGAAAAACCCGGCGTTGTTCCGCTGACGTTTATCCGTGTCCAGATGAACGGCACATCCGATGTAAACGCTGCCGATCTGGCGTCGGGCGCTTATGTTCTGGAAGTCAAGCAATCGAGCGGCGCGCTGCCCACATTGGCAACGGCCATCAATAATACCTTGCGTGTGTGGCGTACTGGCGGCGCGAATTCACAATGGGCAGTACAAATGGTTGTGCCTATCGGCGCTGGAGCAAGCGCCTTGAATCTGGGAGCTTCCACCCAATTCCTGATGTGGTTTTATGTAAACATTAATCCGCTGCCAATGGCACCAGTGCAGTATCGCTGGCCTAATAGTGGTTTGACGGCTTTGACGCCTTACCCGTTCAATCTACTCAGTTATCCGGCAACCGGATCAGGTGAGCCATGCAGTTTGGTCGGCGCGGGCGGCAATACGGCTAAGAAGGCGATTTCAATTGCCTGGAATCAGGTCGGTAAACGCTTAACGGCACTTGCGGCGGTTGACGAGATCGATGTGAACAACCCGAACACCTTGTTTGCCGAACCGTCCAACGACTCAGGTTCAACGATCCCGGCCAATACCATCACAGCGGATTTCCGGCTGGCGAACTGGGGATCGGCAGCGGCGTTAGGGGCCTGGTCAAAAGTTGCAACGACGAGTGTTCACGCGGCAGCAGTCAGTGGCGGACCGCCCGCAAAACTTGAAGCCCCCTTCACCGTCTCAGCGGCAGATAAAGCGAAATATACCGCCACTCGGCATCAATGTATGCTTGTAGAATTGAGCGGCCCCGGCCTGACCTTTACAACCAGCAGCGTCGTGCGAAATATGAATTTCGTGGGCGCTTCCACCTTTCGCCGCACGGCAGAAATCAGCGTGGTCGGTCTTGCCCCAATCTCCATTCAGCCGCGCGACGTATATCTGTACGTCGAAACAGTCAATTTTCCCACTAAGGAGACGGAGCACGACACAGGTAAACGCAATGAATTGATCAACTGGGACTTAAAACCCGAAGAAAACTTCAGGAATCTTCAGGAATCCTGGGTAAGCGGGAAAATTCCGATGGAAACTTTTGAGGAATTGATGCCTACCTACCGCGTTCATGCCTACCACGATACTGGCGCGCGGGTCACGGTTGGCGGGACGGTCTATCCGGTACTCGAACCACAAGGCTCATTCGGTTATCACCTCTTTCATCAGGGTCAACTCGAAGGCTGGGCACACAATTTGAGTGGCGCAGAGAAGATCGCCGAAAATATCTACCTGATTCGTGTGCCAAACAACGGCGTGGCGCAGGTTGAGACAATCATTCAGGCAGTTGAGCCAGGTGAGCAGCGTTTGCCACCAGAGCCGATTGTTCCTCGGCCTACGTACACTGAAAATGACGCACGGCAAGGCTGCTTATCACTGCTGCTGGCACTGCTCAAAGCGATCTCCAAGTTGATCAAGCCGTAGCACGGAAATTAGAGACGATCTGATGCAGCACTCCGGCGATTCGGTGCAGGTGGCACGCTTGCGGGTTCACGCTCAAGGCGTTGATCCGCTAACGGCGCGGCTGCAACTTGCACCCTTGTTGGCGAACGGCTTAACCCGTCCGGCCAACCTGCCGCCGGGTGCTGTATTGTGTATCAACCGCTTGGCCGATCCGCTGCCGGGGACTCTCTCCCTGGCACGTTCCCACCGTCCAAGTACCGCAACCTGGGAACGAGCGGTTGCGGCGGCGCTAGACCAATTGGCGCGACAGGCCGTGCGCCCCTTACACGAAACGGTTCCTGCCAATGCTGATGCTGTTCTGTTTGCTGATCAAAGCGAACTTCTGGCCTGTCTTGGCCGCGCCTGGCTGAGCGGCGAAATCATCACGCAATGGTGGTGGCAAACGCTGTTTGGGGGCAACGTGCCAGATCGTGTTATTTCGATCTGGCACGAGTCGGCGGAATACATCCCGGCAGCGTTGGAACATCTGGCACGCCGAAATGATGTGGTTCACTTTGCGGGCAAACTGAGTGTCGCGGAGTCGTGGGTGCTGATTCAGGCGGTAACACAATCCTTTGCCTTGCCGACTCTGCAACGCGCCCTTGAAGCGATTCACACAGCAGGCTATTCGCACATCAATTCGCGGCGTGCGGGATCAATTGCGGCTGACCTCGAATCCAATGTGGGGATCACTCAGATTGTACCCCAAAATGATCTGTCGACACGCAGCGCAGCTTTTAGCTACCCATCTGTTCAGCGCGCGGAGCGATTCACCACGAGACAAACCGCGCCCTGGCAGCGTTGGATTCCTGAATTCCGTACAGATGCTTTGACGTTGGAACAGGAGATACTACTTGGCGTTGGGCTAATGGTTCAGCGTGCGCCTGTTGTTTTGCGATCAACTACTTTCGCGCAAGCGGTAGAACGCTTCGCCGCGCTGATTGTTGATATGGATTTGTCCGAAGATGCGGCCATATCTTTTGTACCTCATCCCGTTCGGCCTGTGTCAGATGCACCGTCGGGGACTGACCGCGCGATCCCCGATAAAGCAATAGAAGTCGCCCCACTTGCGCCCGATCCGGCAACCGTTTTAGATTCAGGGGAATCTGTAGCTAAATCGAGTGCTGATTTTGCGCCCGATCTGCCGCTTTTGGTTGAGCCTCTTGAACGAGCAGAAGTGATTGTTCCGCAATCATTTAATTCCGAAGCGCCCACTAGTGTTGAACCTGTCGTGCCCATTTATGAGGCCGTCCTGGAAACACAGTTAGGCGGCGTGTTCTACCTGCTCAATGTGGCACTGGCTTCCGGTCTCTATGGCGATTTCACCCTTCCCGATAACCCTGGTATTGAGCTTTCTATCTGGGACTTCCTGACGCTGATCGCTCAGATGATGCTTGGTAAACCCATACCTGATGATCCGATCTGGGCATTACTGGCAAATGTGGCGGGGCGTTCCCCCGATCAAGCACCGGGTCAGGGCTTCCTACCACCGAAACCGTGGCAATTACCCGCCGATTGGTTAGCCGGGCAGGAAGTACCCATATCGCAAACAGGGGGCGACAATTCGCAGGCAGAACTAACACGTTGGTTGGCGTGGTTGATGCCTCATCTTAGGGCACGGCTGCGACGCGGGTTAGCCATTGAGGATGATGCAGAACTCACGCAAACGCTGCTCTGGCATTATGCCAAAGTATTTGTGACGGGTACGCGCCTGGACATTATCCTATCGCTGCATCATCTACCGATTTCGATTCGGCTGTCCGGCCTGGATCGGAATCCCGGCTGGATTCCGGCAGCGGGTCGGATTGTGACCTTTCACTTTGAGCTATAAGGGTGAGTCGCCGATGAATCAGACACACCAAACCCTGTTTCCCGATCAACCGCTCACACCTGCCGGGCATTTCTGGTTATATTCCAGCGCGGCCATTCTGCACATTATTCAGCAGGTCGCACGCCAGTACGACACCTGGGACGCGATGTATGATGAGTTCCCATTTCTGGCGGAACATAACAACCAGATTGTCCATTGTGGCGTGCAAGGGCTGGCACCAGAAGCGGCCTTACGCTGGTGGTACGATGCGATCTGTGTTTGGGAAGGCCGCATCTCCACGCATCTGCCGTTGCGAACGCTGCGTGATACGGCTGGCCTATCACATCAAACACTAACTCTACTGTTCGCCATTGGTTTGATCGAAGAACATGCTCAATTTGGCCGTTTATTTGAAGCGATGCAAGATACTCCCGGCGCGCATCGCCCGACACTGGGACTGTTGCAAAATTGGTGGCACGCCGCATACCCCGACTCATCAGATGTGCGCGAGTCTTTTCAGCAGCTTGAACGATTAGGGCTGATCGAAGTGATCAACCCCGGCGCACCGCGTGGCGATCTGGCGCTTGGCGTACCGCTTGTGCTATGGGATGCCTTGCGCGGCGTCTGGCGCGATACGGATAGTGTGCATTATGGTCGTGCTGCCGATGCGCCTACATTTGACGATCTGATCCTTGATGACACTCAGCGGGCAACGTTGACTGCATTTCCGGCACTACTTGCGACAGGCCGGGCGCGCACGCTGTTAGTACGTGGCGCACGGCACAATGGTCGCAAGACGCTGCTGCGCGCAATCGCGCGGACGGCAGGCAAAGGTACGCTGACCTTTGACAGCAAAGCGGAGGCGGCACAACGGTCAACGGCGGGTTCATTAGCAGTGCTGCTCAATGCAATTCCGATCTTTGAGTTCGATCTGACAGCGGGTGAATGTATCGATTTGCCCGCAACTGGCGTTTATGACGGTCTGATCGGGCTGGTACTTGGTAAGCAGGGCGGGATCAGTAGCACGGAGCAAATGTTGACCGTTAACCTCGAAATTCCCGATCCGCAAATGCGCCATGAACACTGGACGGCCATGCTGGGTGGCAGTGCCGCCCCGGAAACGATTGACCTGATCAGCGAGCGTTTCCGATTGACGAGCGGGAATCTGCGCCGAACGGCTCAACTGGCCGTCACCTATGCACAGTTGGCCGGGCGTTCTGAGGTCACGTCGGAAGATGTGATACAAGCCAGCCGTTCGCTGAACCGACAAGCACTCGAAACGCTAGCTGTGCATGAGCCAACGACTGGCGATTGGAATCAGCTTGCTACCGCCGCCGAAACGCTCTACGAATTGACCAGCCTCGAAACACGCTGTCGTCACCGCGAACGATTACAGCATGTTTTAGGCCGGGCACTGGGCTTGCACAGCGGCGTTCGCGCCCTGTTCAGCGGCCCCAGCGGAACCGGTAAAACATTGGCCGCGCGCTTGTTGGCCGCGTCGCTGGGTATGGAACTGTATCGCCTTGATCTATCCGCTGTTGTGAATAAATACATCGGGGAAACAGAAAAGAATCTGAACCAGGTCTTTTCACGCGCCGAAGAACTGGATGTCGTGCTGCTGATCGATGAGGGCGATGCGCTGCTCACCCGCCGTACTGATGTTCAGAATGCCAATGACCGTTACGCCAACCTGGAGACGAACTTTCTGCTGCAACGTTTGGAAGCCTACGAGGGCATTGTGATCATCACCACCAATGCCAGTGATCGGGTTGACAGTGCCTTTCAGCGCCGTATGGATGTGATCGTCGAATTCCATTTGCCCGAAGCGGCAGAACGGTGGTCGATCTGGCAACTGCATTTGCCGCCCGATCATCGTATCGATCAGCGTATGCTTCAGGAAGTGGCGAGTCGCTGCACTTTTTCGGGCGGCCAGATTCGCAACGCGGTATTGCACGCGGCGATGCTGGCACTTGAGGCTGGAAGCACGATCAGCACTGCCCATCTGGTCGCCGCCGCGCAACGTGAATATCGCAAAATCGGTCAGAGTTTTCCGCTTCGGCGCGGTCAGAACGGCGTATAGGGAGCTAACTAATGCCTCGTCGTGGTCGTGCGATTGCCCCGGTAAAAACGGCTCGTCCACCCGCCCGCACCATATCTGGTGTGGGCGGTAAACCGATCCGTGTTGTGGGCAAGGCTGCCAAAGACCCACGCTTCACCAAAGTAATGCAGCGGATCGAGATGGGCGCGGTCAAACTCAAAACGCATCCACATCCTGCTCAGAAGGCTGCCGAGGCACAGGCCGCTGCCTTACCCGCCCCCAAAGAAAAGAGTGCCGGGGCGCAGGTCGGCCAGGTTGATGAGATGAAAGACGCCAAAACGAAGAAGCCGGAGTCGAACAGCTTCCTCGCTTTGCTGCGTTCCGAAATCGAAAAGGTGATGCCCAAGACCAACGACGAAGCTGAAAAGTTTATGGAAGGGGGCGAAAAGCAGCAGCTTAAAGGGTCAGTCTCAGGCAACGTCAATCAGCAAAAAGAGGAGGCAGCAGGGCCGCTCAAGGCAGCGTCCGAGGCGACACCCGACTCTGGCAGCATCCCCGAAAAAGAAGTTCAACCGATCCCTGGCGAAGCACCAACACCCGTGCCGACTGTCCAGGCTGGCGAAGCCATGCCAGCACCCAAACCCGACGCCGAGATCAACGCCAGGCGTGACGATGCCAAAAGTGAGAGCGAAAAGAAAATGCAATCGGCTGAGATCACGCCGGAACAGATGCAGAAGGCGAATGATCCGCGCTTCACAGCGGTGTTAGATAAAAAGGCGACTGTCGCCAAAGTCGCTGATGCAGGTCCCGCGCAGTTCAAGACAGGCGAAGGAAAAGTACTGACCGAAGCCGTCGCCAAAGCACAGGGCGCGGGTCAGCAGGGCATGGCAGCAGCGGTTGGCGTTAAGGGGCGGGCTGGCACGGCGGTCAAGTCGCGCCAGCAGATCGCCAAAGAGCGTGACGAAGCGCGCCGCAAAGAAGTGACCAGCACTATCGAAAATATCTTTAACGAAACTAAGACGCGGGTTGAGGCCAAACTGAACGGCCTCGAAGGAATGGTTAACGCAATGTTCGACGCTGGCACCGAAGCCGCGTTGAATAAGATGAAAACCGACTCGGAACGCGAAATTAAAAAGTTTAAAAAAGAACGTTATTCAGGACTTATTGGCGCGGGACGCTGGATCGCTGATCTATTCAGTCCGACACACCCGGAAATCAAGCGTATTTTGGAGCGTGCGCGTCAGACCTTCAGCAGCGATATGGATACGGTGATCATTCGCGTTGCCAATACCGTCGATCAGCAGCTAGCCCAGGCAAAAGCCGAAATTGATCGTGGACAGGCACGCATCAAGTCCTACGTCGATTCGCTGCCGCGTGATTTGCAAGGGGTTGGCCGTGCCGCGCAGCAGGATGTGGCCGGGCGTTTCGACGAACTACGAAACAGCGTTGATGAAAAGAAAAATGACCTGGCACAAAAATTGGCGGAGCGTTACAAGGACGCTCAGGACAAAGCCGACACCGAACTGAAAAAGATCGAGGATGCCAACAAGGGCGCGCTGTTTGGGCTGGTAGAAGCCATCGGCGAGGTGATCAAAGTCCTGACCGAGTTCAAGAACAAGCTGATGTCGATCCTGCGGAAAGGCGTCGAGACGATCAAGCTGATCCTGGCCGATCCGATTGGCTTCCTCAAGAATCTGCTGGCGGCGATCAAGGGTGGCATTCAGAAATTTGTCGATAACATCTGGACACACCTCAAAAAAGCGTTCATGCAGTGGCTGTTCGGCTCACTGGCCGACGCCGGGATCGAACTGCCCACCGATCTGTCGCTGCCCTCAATCCTCAAACTGGTTTTGGGTGTGCTGGGCATTACCTATGCTCGGATGCGTCAGAAAGCCGTCAAACTGCTTGGCCCGACCGCCGTTGCCATCATCGAAAAGCTGGTGCAGTATGTCCAGGCATTGATCACGGGCGGCCCGGCGGCACTCTGGGAGCAGATCAAAGAAGACCTGGGCAACCTGAAAGCAATGGTGATCGACGCGATTCAGAACTGGCTGATCGAAACGATCATCAAGCAAGCGGTGCTGAAAATCGTTTCGATGTTCAACCCGGCAGGCGCGCTCATCCAGGCCATCATGGCGATCTATAACGTGGTCATGTTCGTCATCGAGAAGGCACAGCAGATCATGGCCTTTGTCGAGGCGGTGGTCAATTCGGTACATGCTATTGCGACAGGTGCAATAGGTGGGGCAATCGACTGGATCGAACAATCGTTGGCGCGTATTCTGCCGCTGGTGATTGGCTTCCTGGCGCGCTTGATTGGGTTGGGCGGCATCAGCAAGAAGATCAAAGAGTTCATCACCAAGATTCAGACGAAAGTCGATCAGGCGATTGATAAGGTGCTTGCCAAGATCGTCAACGTCGTCAAGAAGCTGTTTGGACGTGGCGGCAAACCACCTGCCACCAACCCCGATGCCTTATCTGGCGAAGTCAAAACGGCATTGATACAGCAGCTTCAGAGTCCACATAGCAAAAAAGACGCTAATAAAAGCATTCAAACAGTTCAGGGGCAATTTAAGGCTCAGGGATTAAAGAAGATCGATGTTAGTCCTGTAAATCAAGCAGGCGAACAAGATGTATTCACGGAGATTAACCCAAAGAAAAAGATCGGGCGCATTGTACCAACCAAGAGCAAAGGCCGCACACGAATGTTTATTACGATGACATTGGCTGGCTCCGCTCCGGCATTTCCCAGCTTTCCCAATGTTCCAGGTACAGGAAGGCTTACGTCTACAGCGGGTGTGCGAGACGAGCGCGGCAATGTATTTAATTCTGTTGCAATTATTAATCCGGTATCTGGGGTTACTGCTGCAGGACGGGGAACTTCCAGCCGACAACGTGAGCAGAAGAGTCGTCCAGGCGGTGTCATTCTACCGCAAGCGGCAGGGTCAAAAGAAATCGAAGCACGTACCTGGAGTACAGGGGATGAGCCAAACTCAAACTCTAATGCGACTCATGCCGAACGTCAGTTTGAAGAATGGCTTAAGAAGCAACCACTTGACTGGCGAAAAAGAGTAGAAAGCATTAGCTTACGTATTGAAAAGAGTCCTTGTAAGTTGTGTAGCAGGACACTTTCCAACGTGTATGCGCTTTTACCCAACGTCAAAACTGCAAGCCTGACCTATGATAGCGTTTATACAACACCACCCAATGCTACGACTAAATCGTCCATCAGTGGGATTGCTGGTTGGAACGTAAGTGGGCCACCAATACCTGATGAAGAAACTGTGCAACTTAACGCATAGGCTAAGCACCTTTTGCGTTCAGCGAATACACGATATTAGTGCGGTAGCAGCGCGAAAATCAGCAGCGTGATCACGAACCCGATCACGATGGCAAGCACAATCCAGCGGCCATCTGGTGTTGAAGTGGGTTCGGGCGTGGGGATGACTTGCCCGGATTGCCCTGGCGCTACCATTCGCCGCGCTGAAACAATTTCTGGCGGCGGCACGCCAATCGGCGGGGTTGGCGTATTATTGGCAGCGGGAATCGCTGTTGTCACGACTGGAACATTTGGCGATGGGGTAGTTGCGTGCGCCGGACGCTGTTCGCCTTTCAGGTAGTAGTGGCACTTCTGGCAAAACTCGGCATTGAGTGTGTTTTGAGCGCCGCAGCGCGGGCATAAACGAGTCGCAATGGGCGCAGATGTGACGGGCGCAGTATTCGGCAGGAGCGAACGGCGGCCACTGACAACGGCACTCGTAATCGGGGCAGGGCTGAGTTGCGAGGTATCCAGTTTATCCAGCACAGCGCGCCATGTTTTCAGCGGCGGGCAATCAGTCAGCGACGTACTCCGCCAGGCCGCCTCAAATGTATCCGCCACTTCGGGTGAATAATCAGTACGCAGCAGTTCTTGCAGCAAACCGAAGCGCGGGCTATCTGGTTTTTGAACTTCCGTCGCAGCGAAATAATGTTCATCGGCGCTGTTATCGCGGATTTTGGCGCTGTGCCAACCGAGTATTTCCGCGATCAGCACCGCTCCGCCAAAGCGATCCCCTTCGGCTGACCACTGACCATTGGCGGCACTCGATTGATGCTGATAGCCTTCCTGTCCGGCGGGCAACTCTACCGGGCGTGGCAAGCCCGAACCGTGCATCTCCTCAATATCGACCAGTTCAACGCGGTTTTCGTGCCGCTCAACCATCACGTTTGCGCCCGCAATATCGCAGTGGGCTAAACCTTTTTCCTCAAGACTCGCCAATACACGCCCGGTTTGCTGTGCCAGTTGCAGCGATTCCAATGGGGAGAGCGGCGCGCGTTTGGTGATCACATCGAACCAGGTGTTACCGGGCAGCCAGGGCATCAGCACGCCGTATTCCAGCGCCGGATATTTGCGAATCAGATCGGGGTGAGTTTTCGTCGTAAACACTGTTCGATAGGCAGCACGCAAGCCCGGCAAATCGGCATACTGGCGCAGCGCCTTGCCGATACTGACCAGTTCCGGCACGCGATATTTGATCTTGAAATATTTCAGCGCGTACCGATCCGGCCCCGGCGACTTCAACTGGATCACGAAACCGCGTGCGCCGCGTTGAATATAGGGCACGCCGGGCAGCGCGGGATGTTCGGCCACATGATAAACGGTGTTATCAATCGTCAGAAGATCATCCAGTTCGAGTTTGATCTGCGCTTTGTTCATCAGTCCCTATTTCGCTAACCCGACGAGATCATTCCAACCGACGATCACCACCGCAATCCAAACCGCAACGACGATCACGACCAACAGCAAGGCGCTGACCAGCACGGTTAACAGGCTACGGGCGCGACTTCTTTGGCTTTTTTTTTGCCGCTGAGGTTTTTTTGGCTGCGTCTTAGCCGCTTCGGGTTCATCTCCGATAATGACCGGGGCGGGCGCAGTGAGCCGTCCGGCCTCAATGATGACGTGATCGCTCCACGCGCTTGGAAAGGCGTAATCGTTCAGAGCTTGCACGGCACAGGTGAGCGGCGAAGTTAAAGCGTGCGGCGGAAAATAGGTGGTGCTTTCGACATCCTGCGTATACGGCGAAATTCCGTCATCGATCAACACCCGGTAGCGTGATGCAAAGGGTACGGGTTTCCATTCCAGAACGGGTTCGGCGTCCGACGGGACATGCAGCACGGGCGTTGGCAGGGTCGTGAATTGGCCGTACAGAGGATGTATCGCCAAATCAATATCGAACACCGAAACATCATCACTGGCTGCCGCCTTGCCCAGTTCGTCAACCATGCTGTTGAGCAAATCCTGTGAGAGTTCGCTGAATTGCGCGCCATAACGCCCTACGCCGTCGCTGTGCGCCGTGATGCGCGTGATACCTGCTATGGGCATCAGACAGCCGCGCGGCGAACCATTTTTTGGGCCAAGACGGCTTGACCAGCGTTCGCGCGTCTCCCAGACTGCACCTGGAATATCAACCGCGCGGCCATGCTGATCCCACAGCCAGAGCCGCATATCGCCCATCCAGCACAGGCCGATTTGCTCCGCGCGCCGATCTATTAACCCAGCGGCGAACATCGACTCGCTGCCGTTTTCACGCTTGCGTTCGAGCGCCACTTTTTGCATTTCGGGCAGTTCGGCACGGATCGTTTTGGCTGTAACAGTGGCGCTGGCCTCGGTTGTCCACTCTCGAAGCGACTGATCGAGTGAAGCCAGGAATGGTTCGGTAGCTGCTGCCGTCGTATTCCACAAAAAATCGACGAGTCGCAATCCCAGAAAGCGCGCCGCGATCTCCCCATAGAAGGATTGACTTACGCCATCGCACACCGCGAACGCGATCCGATGTGCGTCATAACGATAGGCGATGAAATCCTGTCCGGCGGTGTTTGCCCCACGCGAGTCACGAGAGCGCGCATAGACATAGGTGAAGGCCATCGGGCCGGGCACAATATCCCGGCTGGCGACGGTTTCACGGTCTTGTGGGATTGTGATCGTCGGGGTCAGCATCAGGCAACCGGAGTCGCTCCCGACATGGTGAAGGCCATTTTGATCAGGTCTTTGCTCTGGCCGGGGAACAACATCGGTGCGCCCGCCTGCAAGCCGTAGCCGAATTCCTGCATTTCGCTCAGGTAGCTTTCGGGAATCGGTGAAGACATTCGCAACAGGGTTCGGGCGTACTCGTTGGCAAGATCGGCCTCATTGACGATGCCCGGCCACTTGTCCGCCTCACCGACGGGCGCGCGCAAAATTTTATCGGAGATGAAGATGTTCTCAACCAGTACGTTGCCGTCAGGCGTGTTCATACCCATGATGCGCTGCACAATTGGCGTCGGATCGTCGCCCTGGTATTCGCCATCGGTCATGTGGCAGATGAGCGGCGCGGGGTGGCCTTCCATGTACTGTAGTTCCTGCTGCAAAAGCTGTTCGGCGGCCAGGAATGCGGCGGCGGTATTCGTGCCACCACGCGGCGCGAACTCTGGGACGCCATCGCGCACAAACTGATCAATCGTGCGGACGCCGCCCAGAATATCGTGAACTGTCGATTCGTAGGCATAAATCGCTAAACGATAACGGGGTGAAACGAGTTCGCCTTTGGTAGAACGCGCCACCATTTCGAGCGCGATCTCTTGCAGCGCATCGCTAACGATCTCGACACGTTTTTTATCGCCAAGCATCTGGCTCATCGAGCCGCTGATGTCGAGCAGGTAAATGATCAAAACAGGCGTTGTCGAAGTCGCTACTGCCGTATAGGGCATGGTTGTTTCCTATTGATGAGTCGTTTTTTCGGGTTCTGGATCGTCGGCCAGTGCTTTTTCGAGCGCATCAGCAATACGCTCATTGTGAGCGGCTAGAGACGTACCATCAGCGATTATGGATACTTCTTTGGCTTCGGTAAGCGACAGATCGAAAATTTGCCGCAAAAGACGAATACGCGAAATGCCGTCTAGTTGATCGGCTTTAGCGGCTAGGTAAATGTCAATAGGGATTGCACCCTGATTTTTCATCTGTACATATTTGAGGTCAAATGACTTCAAATCAACCTCAATACTTATGCCAAAGCATCAAGATTGTACCTCACAGCCGCGCCCAAAACTCATCCAGGGCGTGAGCCGTATCGTCCATCTTCTCGAACTGTGGTAAGCCCATTGTTGGCGTGATGCGAGTCGCGCGCCAGTTTTCGTGCTTCTGAATGTCCGGCAGTTTATCGAAGCGCACGAACCGATCCCGATCATAGATGACCTGAACGGGCAAGGTCAGTTTCGAGTAGACTTCATCGTAAATATCCGGCGAAAACAGCTTGCCGCTCACGAAATAGAACGGGGCGTGTTTCGCGCCGGGTTGATGCGCTGTCAGGAAGTCGTAATCGAGCAGACCTTTATCGGTATTGCCGACAAAACTCTGGCGCAGGAAGTAACGAATGCTGCGCGGTGTTGCCAGAAAATCGTAGATTGCCTGACTCCACAGCGGAAAGGTGAACAGCCGATACAGCCGATTACTGCGATTACTCTGGCTGGCTTTTTGCGAACCGCGCGCCTTGCTGCGCTCCACAAAACCGCTGGGTGAGATCAACGTCAGGCTGCGGAATAGTTCGGGCTGCTCAAGTGCCGCACGCGCCGCGAATTCACTGCCCAGCGAGAGCGCCACCACATCTGCCTTACCACCCGTTACCTGACTACTGATGAAGTCGTTGATGGCGTGCGCGTACATTTGTGGTGAATAGGCGCGGCGTGAACGATCCGAAAAGCCAAAGCCCGGCAAATCCAGTGCATAGACCGGGCGTTTACCCCGGTATTGCTCAAAAATCGGGCGCATTTCGTAGCTCGATCCGGCAGCGTTGATGCTGTGAATCAAGACCAACGGTGTCCCTTTGGCCGTGCGATCCGCATAGTAGCTCAGCGATCCGGCGCGCGGACTGACAAATGTGCGGCGTTCGGCATCAATGGCAGGCGGCAAATCATGGTCGTGATTGACCTTGAGCGCGCTGTAGCCGATCCAGCCACCAACTGCTGCGATCATGGCAACGAGTAAACCGCCCGCGCCTGCGGCACCTACCACCAGCGGATCGGGACTTTCGATGAGCTTCTTCTCACGTGGCTCTTCCATAAATTTCCTTTGGGCGTTTTAAGGTTGTTGATCAGTACGCACAATGACTGAGAAAGTTACATTAGGAGGCAAGCCCCGCCACAAGCAAATCAAGTGCCAGAACTCCGTCGATTTGCCCGGTTTTGATCTTCCAGTCGATATCAAGGAGTGATCGGTAAATCCCTTCCAACTGCTCGATTGTGAAATAGCGTATTTGCTCGTTCAGCTTCGTGGTGACATAGGATTTCTGATCAAGCGCCTCGGCCAGTTCGCGCACGTCACCACCATCGGCCAGGAATGACTTGGCTTGCAGCAGCAGGCGGAACTGGCGATTGACCATGCCCAGAATACGCAAGGGGTCTTCTTTCGCATCAAGCAGCCGATGGAGTGTCGTGGCGGCTTCGCGGCCATGCCGAGTGCCCATCTGGTCAACCAATAAAAAGATCGAGGCTTCGGCGTTGCCAGCCGTCAACTCCGTAACGTCCGACTCATTGATGGCGCGATCTCCACCTGCATAGATCGCCAGTTTGTCCAGTTCCGAGTCGGCAGCGCGATAATCGGGGCCGATCATTTCGGCCAGCAGCACGGCAGCGCGTGTCTCAATGGTCGTGTTGTATTGCACCACTCGGCGTGTGATCCAACCGGCCATTTCTTTGGCATGGGGCAGCGTGAACTCTTTTTCAAAGCCGTGCGAGTCGGTTTGCAGCAGCTTCATAACCGGGTGTGACGCCGCCAGCTTGACTTCCTCGATAAAGACGACGCGCGCCCATTCTGGCAAACCGGGCAGGGCGGCCACCAGTGCCTCCAGATCGGCACGCGCTTCTTTGCCCGCACCTTTGCGCGTCAGCCAGGACAGCATCCCATAGACCAGCACCAACCGCTTGTCCGAGAGAAACGGAAACGAGCGCGCATCCGACAGCACATCGGCCACCTTGCCCTGTGTGCCGTCGATCTCTTTGATGTTCAGATCGGCTTCAGTGCCGGTGCCCATGCGTGCCCGCATCGCTTTCACTTCGAGCTTGCGGGAAAATTCGTCCTCACCATGCAGGATGTAGTAAGTGGGCGGAATCGGTTTCGCCATTTTTCAGCTTGAGGTGGTGGTTACGCGGTGAACGGTGAGCCGCCCATTGAACGGCGTATGCACTTCGTCGCGCCGAATATCCAGCACGCGCAGATCGCCCGGATCGCCTTCGGTGGTGAAGTGCTGTTGCAGCGACAGGCCGAGCGGCTGCGAAACGATCACCGCGCCAATCGCCATGACCATGACCAGCGGCAGCCGACTGAAATAATCCTGAGCGCCGCGCCGAACGCCAACACTGCCCGCCAATGCCGCCAGACTGACCATCAAGCCCGTTGTCACCAGACCGGTACCGCAGTTGGGATGCACCGCCAAACTATGCTCCCCGCCCTGCATCCGACCCAGCGCCTCATGAACAGCCTCTTCAACCTGCTCCGTTTTGACGTCGCCGAACAGCGAGAAGCCGTCCGCATCGGAGCGCCCGGCCATGCTCAACGGCTTGACACGGCTGCTCAAAACGTGAATCGTGGCGTGTTCAAGGCCATGATTACGGCGTGTGCGAAGGATGTATGGCGCATTCAAAAGCGGTTGCGCGGAGTCGGCCAGATTTTCCAACATGGGTTAACCTCTAACAATACGAGTGAGCAAAGGCTAACACTTCTGGCAGGGGCGCGCAACCCTATCAGACTCTATATGTACCCTGACCGCTGCTCACCTGCACCCCTTTAGCACACACTTGACTTAACCGCAGAACAATCGCGGTATCATATCTGCTATCGTTGGCAAATGTTTAGCATCAAGGGGGTGCGCGTGACAACATCCATCACCTGGTTTTCGCCGGAGAATACTCGCCTGATTGTCCAGTTTGACGATCATCTGGAGTGGCCGGAGTTCCACACGGCTATCCGGCAGGCGCATCGCATGATCACCCCGGTTCCTAATTCAGTCGATTTGATTATCCTGGACAAAGCTGGCCTCCCAAAAGGTAATCCGCTCTCGCATTTTCGGGAGGCGTTCAAGCAGCAGCCATCTAATTTGAACCTGGTTGTTGTTGTCCCTAAACAGGATGTTTCTGCGACAACTGCCTTTTTGAAGCGCATTGCCAAT